>JABXHR010000226.1 GCA_013373515.1 Gammaproteobacteria bacterium
ATGGACGAAATGACCCAGCAGAACTCTGCCTTGGTTGAGCAAGCTGCCGCGGCCAGTGAATCTCTTGAGCAACAGTCTAGCCACCTCACGTCGCTGGTGTCATTCTTTAAGACAGACGATGCTGCGCCAGCAATCGGTTTGGCAGCGCCAGCAGCAGCGAGGGCAGCAGCCCCTGCCAGACACGCGCCATCTACACCGGCACCGCGGCGCGAAGCGCCTCGCCCCAAGGCTGCAGCAGCAGGTGGTGATGGAGGTTGGGAAGAGTTTTAAACTTTCCGCTCTTAGCTGTAACAGAGCCCCAGCATTGCCTGGGGCTTTTTTGTGTGTGAAAGGATTGCAGCCAATGACGTATTATCGGCCTGCCAATTAGACGCTTTTAATATCCATATTTTTTTGTAGTCAGCAAATTCATTCCTAGGCGGATTTAGTTGTGTTAACCAATTCACAAATCCTCAATTTATGTGATGCTATGCCGCTATCTGTTTAACTAATTCTGCCAATAAACGAAATGCTACCAGCCGCCCAAAGTGAATTTTCAATGTCAGACCAAGACTTCGAGCGCATGCGTACACTGGTCTATAAGCTCACGGGCATTTCGATGGGCATTGAAAAGCGAAATCTTCTATATAGTCGTTTGGCTAGGAGATTGCGGACATTGGGCCTGAAGACCTTCAAGCAGTATTGTGATCTCGTCGAAAGTAGCGGTAGCGCTGAAGTACAGCACTTTACCAATGCCGTTACCACCAACTTGACATCGTTCTTTCGAGAGCAGCATCACTTTGACTATTTGATTGAAGACTTCATCCCGTCCTACGTCGCTCGCAAAGGCAGTGGCCGCGGTCTTCGGATTTGGTCAGCGGGTTGTTCATCGGGCGAGGAGCCCTATACGATTGCCATGGCATTGCATGAGTCACTCCGACCCTCTGATTTAGCAGATGTCAAAGTGCTAGCCAGCGACATTGATACCGAGATGTTACAAACAGCGAGTGCCGGCGTATATCAGATCGATCGTATTGACAGCCTTAGTCAGGAGCGAAAAAAGCGTTTTTTCCTGCGTGGCACTGGCGAAAAGAAAGATCTTGTCAAAGTTCGCCCAGAATTGATGGCTTTGATTCAGTACAAACAAATTAATCTTACAGAGTCATTCAATCCAGGCGGGCAGTTCGACATTATTTTCTGCCGCAACGTTGCAATCTATTTTGATAAGCCAACTCAGCAAAGAGTTTATTCACGATTGGGCGAGTGTTTGACACCGGGCGGCGCATTGATAATCGGGCATTCTGAATCTCTATATACATTGGCAGATAAGTTTGATGTAGTGGGTAAAACCATTTACCGACCTAAGACCAAACGATTGGGCTAACGTGAGCAAATTACAGGCTGCGCTTCCCGGTTATTCGCACGTATCTCGCTACTATAGCGATATTGACAATGCCGTTATTGTGCGTTTGCAGTTGGGTGAGCTGTATGTCACAAGAAATGACGAATTGATACGGACGACACTGGGCAGTTGTGTCGCGGCTTGTATACGAGATCCTCACGCAGGCATCGGCGGTGTCAATCATTTTTTATTACCGCGCGATACCAGTGTCGAGCCAAACCGAGAAGCGAGTCGAGCGAAAGCCGTCTTGTATCGTTATGGAGAGCATTCAATGACGGCACTGATTGATGCCTTGGTACATTTTGGTGCTGCCAGGCACCGACTAGAGATCAAAGTATTTGGTGGTAGTGTGCTGAATTTTAAAAAAACGCAGAACAGTGCCGGCGAACAAAATATTAAATTTTTGTTGAACTACTTAGAAAAAAACAATTTTGACATTGCAGCCAGGGATTTAGGCGGTGATTATTCTCGGTTAATCGAGTATGCGCCATTGACTGGAACCGTAAGAATGCGCCGCTATCGGCAAGAAAACTCTGGAGATTTATTATGATTCGCGTACTTGTGGTCGACGATTCGCGCTATGCACGGCAATCGCTCAGACACATCATTGAAAATGACGATCGCTTGACGGTCGTTGGCGAGGCCATGGATGCGCTGCAAGCGCGAGATCTCATCAAGCAACTGGATCCAGATGTGGTGACGCTCGATGTTGAGATGCCGGGTATGGACGGTATCAAGTTCCTTGAGAATCTCATCCGCTTACGGCCGACACCCGTCGTGATGGTGTCCTCGCTTACCCAACGCGGCGCGGATGCAACTTTCCGAGCGCTAGAAATCGGTGCGGTGGATTATGTTGCGAAGCCAAATGGTGCAGATGGCAGCAATCTTGAAGCCTTTGCCAGTCAAATTGTCGAGAAAGTGGTTGCGGCATCGATGGTGTCGCCCGGGCTGTTGGCAAGCAAAAGCGCCAAATTGCGTCAAGACTTTGCCGAACGCAAACATGCGGCACCGCCGACCGTCACCGACGTGGATATTCGACGCGAGGCTTTCCACGGCTTGGTCGTTGGTGTGGGCGCCAGCACAGGTGGCCCAGAGGCGCTGCGCGATTTTATATCGCAATTGCCGGGGGCATTTCCGCCGGTGCTGATTAGCTTGCATATACAACCCGGCTTTTCGACTAGCTTGGCCAACCGTTTAAACTCGGTCAGTCAACTTGAGGTGCGTGAGGCGGAAGATGGCTTGCCGATTGAGCCTGGCTGCGCCTATTTGGCGCCGGGTGATCATCATATCGAGTTAGTGCAAATTGGTTTTAAGCCCATTTTGCGTGTCCATCAAGCGCCCAAGGTCAACATGCACCGTCCATCGGTTGACGTGATGTTTGATTCGATTGCGCGATATGGGATTACTGATAAAGCACTCGGCGTGATCATGACTGGAATGGGAAAAGATGGTGCGCAGGGTTTGCTGCGCATGCGACAAGCAGGCATGACGACATTTGCACAGGACGAAGCCTCGTCGGTGGTATGGGGCATGCCTGGTGAGGCGCATAAAATAGGCGCTGCGACCGAAACACTGCCTCTGGATCGCATGGCGGCGAAGTCGGTTGACTGGGCGCAAAAGCGTGCGCGAAGCGTGCCAATGGGTCGTCGCGTTACAAGGTAGCATTGGCGACATTGCGCACCAGATCTTTGAGGCGTTTGGCCAGGCGCACTGGGCGCTGGCTATCGCTTTCAAATGCTGAGATTTTGCGAGTGATGGGTGCCTGTTGTGGGTAGCACTGCATCGCTGGGTGAATGGCCGATTTGGGCAGTAGGCTCCATCCGACCCCGTGGTTGACCATCGCAGCGAGTGAACTGATTTGGTTACTACTCACCACGATATTGAGCAGCACGGCCGGATCGCCAAACAGCTGTGCCAACTGGCTCGTCGTGGCACTCGATGGTGGCGCAAACACACATGGGGCGTCGATTAAGTCCTGATGACTCGGTGGTTGGCTGAAAAAGCCAGGCTGTGCCACCAAAAGCATTTCCTCTTCAAATAGTTCAGTCCGACTCAGATTTTGAGGCAAGGTGGCCGGTTCGGTGCATATGGCCAAATCAACCTCGTGGCGCTGAAGCGCGGCAATGGCAGCTTCAGATGGCATTAGATTGAGCTGTAAGCGGTTTTGGCTCGCTTTGCTGAACAGCTTGGCGATCAGCGGCGCTAGCCAGTAGGTCCCCACATAGTGAGATGTCGCCAACTTTAGCCCGCCGCTTTGCCCTTGGTGCCTTTGCCAGAGGTCTTTCTTCATGGCATTCCACTCAGACATCAGCGCCGATGTGCTTTGTAAAACACGCTCACCATCCTCGGTCAGCTGCAGTTGACGACCGATTTTGCGGAACAACCTTACATCAAGGTCTTGCTCAAGGCTTTGCAGACGTTTGGTGGCCGCCGACTGGGTAATGCCAAGTTCCTCTGCTGCAGTCTGAAGTGTTCGGCCTTCAGCGACTGCATTGAAAATCTCAATTTGGCTCTGATTCATTCTGAATTGGAATTTAAATCATCAAAAAATATAATTATTTTTCATTATAAGTAAGCGTAAAATAGCGTCAACTTATCATCGACAGGACTTTGCAATGTCGGGAAAAACCCTTTACGACAAAATTTGGGAACAGCACGTTGTTCGCTCCGAAGAGGACGGCACCGCATTGCTGTACATCGATCGCCATTTGGTGCACGAAGTCACCTCTCCGCAGGCGTTTGAGGGCTTAACTCTTGCCAACCGTCAACCTTGGCGTACGAGCTCGATGGTGGCGGTTGTGGATCACAATGTGCCGACAACAGATCGCTCCGCTGGTATTGCCGATCCAGTATCGCGCTTGCAGGTAGAGACACTCGATAAAAATGCTGACAGCTTTAAATTGCAGTATTTCAATATCAACGATGTTCGCCAGGGCATTGTGCACGTGATTGGGCCAGAGCAGGGCGCAACCTTGCCCGGCATGACAGTGGTTTGCGGCGATTCACATACGGCGACGCATGGCGCGTTTGGTGCGCTGGCCTTTGGGATTGGCACCTCTGAAGTCGAACACGTCATGGCGACGCAGTGTTTGTTGCAAAAGAAGATGAAGAATATGTTGGTGCGCGTCGATGGTGAGCTGGGCGTTGGCGTGACCGCAAAAGACGTGGTGCTGGCCATTATTGGCAAGATTGGTACTGCGGGCGGCACGGGTTATACCATCGAGTTTGGCGGCAGTGCCATTCAGTCACTGTCGATGGAAGGGCGCATGACGGTGTGCAATATGGCCATTGAGGGGGGCGCGCGCGCTGGCTTGGTGGCGGTTGACCAAACGACCATTGACTACGTCAAAGACCGTCCAATGGCTCCTAAGGGTGAGCAGTGGGATGCGGCAGTGGCGGCATGGCGCGAACTCACTTCTGACGACGATGCGGTATTCGACAAGGTGGTGGTTTTGGATGCTGCTGAGATCGAGCCGCAAGTCACTTGGGGTACCTCGCCTGAGATGGTCACCGGCGTTAATAGCGCTGTGCCCGCACCGGCTGATTTTGACGATGCAGTCAAACAAAACGCATGTAGCAATGCGTTGAAATACATGGGCATTGAGGCCAAAGCACCAATGACCTCGATTCAAATTGACAAGGTGTTTATCGGGTCGTGCACCAACTCGCGTATTGAGGATTTGCGCGAGGCAGCCTCAGTGATCAAAGGTCGTCGTGTGGCCAATAACGTCAAGCTGGCGTTGGTGGTCCCGGGCTCGGGGTTGGTCAAAAAGCAAGCCGAACAAGAGGGCTTGGACAAGCTCTTTATCGATGCCGGGTTTGAGTGGCGTGAGCCGGGTTGTTCGATGTGCTTGGCGATGAATGCTGATCGACTGGAGCCAGGTGAGCGCTGCGCCTCAACCTCAAACCGTAACTTTGAAGGACGTCAAGGTGCGGGCGGACGCACGCATTTGGTGAGCCCTGCCATGGCCTCTGCAGCGGCGTTGGCCGGCCATTTTGTCGACGTTCGATCGTTTTAAGGAGCACAACCAATGAAAGCATTTACTCAAGTTAGCGGTATTGTGGCGCCTTTGGATCGTTCGAATGTGGATACCGATGCGATTATCCCCAAACAGTATTTGAAATCGATCAAGCGAAGTGGCTTCGGTGTGACCTTGTTTGATGATTGGCGCTATCTCGATCCGGGCGAGCCAGGACAGGATCACGCAAAGCGTCGCGTTAATCCAGAATTTGTGCTCAATCAGCCCAACTATCAGAGCGCCAATATTTTGCTAGCGCGTGAAAACTTTGGCTGTGGCTCGTCGCGTGAGCATGCGGTTTGGGCCTTGGATGATTTTGGATTTCGCGCGGTGATTGCGCCGAGCTTTGCCGATATCTTTTTTAATAACAGCTTTAAATCGGGTCTTTTGCCCATTGCATTGTCTGCTGAGGTCGTTGATACCTTATTCAAACGTTGTGCAGAAGATGCTCAATACTCGCTGACCATCGATTTGGCGGCGCAGACGGTATCCGACACTCAGGGCTGGACGCAGCAATTTGATATTGATCCATTCCGTAAGCATTGCTTGCTCAACGGCCTTGACGATATTGGTTTGACCCTGCAGCACAGTGATGCCATCAAAGCCTATGAGGCACAACGGGCGAAGACCGCACCTTGGCTGTTTGCCTAAGCGCATTATTTCGGTGGCTAAGTGCCACGGTTTATTGGCTCGCGACCACGGCGCTGTTGCCGTGGTTCTTGCTGCGGTTGTGGCGTAAGTCACGCAAAGAGCCACGTTATTTTGAAAGGCCTTGGCAGCGCTTGGGCCTCATCCCACGGCGCATCGATCGGCCCATCTGGTTGCATGGCGTGTCTGTGGGCGAAGTCGTGATGCTCAAAGCCATCACCGACAAAATCACCGATCCAATTGCGATTTCGACGACCACT
The DNA here is from genome assembly GCA_013373515.1 of Gammaproteobacteria bacterium. Lineage (GTDB taxonomy): Bacteria > Pseudomonadota > Gammaproteobacteria > JABXHR01 > JABXHR01 > JABXHR01. Next base: position 6,309 of record JABXHR010000226.1, read on the forward strand.
GCCGGCGGGCTAGAGACGGCAGAGCGTCAGTGGCCTAGCCAAGCGGTCAATTGGTGGCCATTTGATCATCCGCTGGCGGCACTTTTGTATGTTTGGCGTTTACGACCCCGAATGTTGCTCATCGCGGAGACAGAACTGTGGCCAGCGGTGCTGTGGGCCTGTCGTTGCTTTTCTGTGCCGGTGTATGTGGTCAATGGTCGGATATCCGATCATAGCTTTCCTGGCTATCAAAAGTGGTCCCGCCTGTTACAGCCTTGGGTACAGTCGATTGAACAAGTGTTTGCGCGAACCGCTGAGGACGCCGCGCGCTTTGATGTGCTGGGCGTAGGGCGGCGGCCTGCAGTGGCACTTGGCAACCTAAAGTATGATCGCGAGTTCATCGCAGATCACACTCAGCTTCAAAATGTTGCAGCGTGGGGTGGTGAGTATTTGTTGCTCGCGAGTACGCATCCCAGCGAAGAAATGGCGTTGCTGGGGCAATTACTTCCCAAATTTGCTCAAACCATCGTGATCGCCCCGAGACATGTGTCCCGAGCGGCGGAACTGTTAGCAGAGATCGCCGCACGCTATCCAGCGTTGACGGTCGCGCGTGGCTCGGCGCGTGATGTGTTGCCAGTGTGCGATATTTTGATTGCTGATCAATTTGGCGAGATGTTGGCTTGGTTCGCCAAGGCGAGCTGCGTCATTATGGGCGGCAGTTTTATACCGCATGGCGGTCAAAACCCTGTAGAGGCAGCAGCGATGGGTTCGCCAGTGCTAATCGGGCCACATGGATTTAATTTTAAGGATGATATTCGGGTATTGACTGATGCTGGTGCGCTGGATGTTGTGACATTTGACCAGGTGGCACATCAGGTTCAGACGCGCTGGGGGCAACGCGTCAATATCAGTGATCAGCTGGCGCGGGGTGCCGTCGACCGGCTGATGAATCAGATATTTAACGAGATGGAGATCTGAAATGGGTAAGCGAATTCTATTTACAGGCGGCAGCGGCAAAGCAGGTCGACATGTTATTCCCTATCTAGTTGCCAAGGGGCATAAGCTCGTTAATTTGGATTTGCATCCCTTAGGTTACGAGGGAGTATTGGACCTTAAAACCGACCTCTGCGATAGCGGGCAAGTGTTCAATGCCTTTACGGGCTATGCTGGCTTCGAAGAGTTAGAAACGGGCAATGGTGTCGAACCCTACGATGCAGTGGTGCATTTTGCAGCGGTCGCGAGAATATTGCTTGCGCCAGACAATGAGGTGTTTCGCATCAACACGCAGAGCACCTACAACGTCATCGAAGCGGCGGTGAAACTGGGCATCAAAAAGGTCATTATTGCCAGTTCCGAGACGACCTATGGTGTGTGCTTTGCCGATGGCACCGTGAATCCCTCCGGCATTCCGGTACGCGAAGACTGCCTGACAAATCCGCCGGATAGTTATGCATTGTCAAAGGTGGTGGGTGAGCAAACTGCACGAAGCTTCCATCGCCGTTCGGGGATCGATATTTATGCGCTGCGCATTGGCAACGTCATAGAGCCGCATGAATACGATTTATTCCCCGGCTTTGCAGCAAATCCGCTGTCTCGCCGCCGTAATTTTTTCAGTCATATCGATGCACGGGATTTGGGGCAAATCGTTAATCTTTGTTTACACAAAGACGGGCTAGGTTATCAGGTGTTTAATGCCACCAACACCGACAATTCCATCGATATCCCAGCGAAGCAGCTGGCCGAACAGTATTTTCCAGGCACGCCGCAAAGCGAATTCACCCATGATACCGAAGCGCTGCTGAGCAATCGTAAAATTCGTGAGGTGCTTGGGTTTGTCGACGAGCACGATTGGCGTCAGTACGTTTAGTGCTGACGTGATCGGGCGCACAGATTGCTGGCTGAATCTCAGTAAATCAAGCGGATCTATTCCCTTTTTAGCACTGAGATTGGCTGTCCACATTGGTGGTGATTGAATTTGAGTAACTTGTAAATTGTGAAGAAAAAGCTCAATTTTCGCTGATTAATATTTCTCCCAAGTTAGATTTTGAGCGCGATCAGAGCGCCATTGGGAGATCGTTATGCGAAAAATTAGAATTCACTCAACAGGGCATTATTTGCCAAAGCGAGTGGTCACGTCATTAGAGCTCGACGACAAACTTGGGCTTGAGCCTGGCACGGTCGAAAGTCGCTCCGGCGTCAAGCAGCGTCATTGGGTAGAAGGGGAAAACGCCCTCGATATGGCCGAAAAGGCTGTGCAAGAAGCCATTGATCGCGCCTCGATCGGCTTGGAAGATATCGATGCAATTGTCTGTGCAATGTCGGTTCCGCATCAGCACATACCCTGTAGTGCAGCGTTGCTGCAGCGTCGATTGGGTCTTCAGGACTCAACGATTCCTTGTTTTGACATAAATGCCACTTGTTTGAGCTTTTTGACCGCGCTGGATATGTTGAGCTACGCCATTGATGCTGGTCGATTCAAGCGCGTTTTGATCGTGTCCTCTGAAGTCGCCTCGGTGGGAATTACTTGGAAGGAAACGGAAGTGACTTCTTTGTTTGGAGATGCGGCCGCTTGCGCGATTGTCGAGTTTAGCGACGATAGCCAGAGCTCTGCTTTACTGGCCTCAGATATGCAAACTTACTCTGACGGCGCAGATCTGTGCACGATTCGTGGTGGCGGGACTGGGTTGTATCCAACGCAATACAATGCCGAGAATCACGAGCAATATATGTTCACCATGCAGGGCCCGGATGTTTACAAATTGTCTCTGAGAATTGTGCCGAAATTCGTCAAAAACATCATGAATCAGGTCGAATTTGAAGAATTTCCACTGTTTATCGTGCACCAAGCGAGCGGCGCGGCCTTGGCGCTTATGAAGCGCGCGCTGCATGTGCCGGAAGATAAGTTTATCAACATCATTGAAAATATCGGCAACACGGTGGCGTCTTCGCTGCCATTGACCTTGCACCATGCCATTACCTCGGGGCGCTTACAGCGCGGTGATAAATTCGTAATGGGCGGTACTTCTGCAGGGATCTCTGTCGGTGTGGCGGTCTTTGAGTATTAACCGCCCCATTGGGTAGATTGAGTTGATGCGCTAGGCGTTGCCAATCAGCATGCCCGCGGCAAATACCAGTGCGCCACCAACCACCACTTGTAAGGTGGCGCGTGACCAGGGTGTATCCATGTATTTGTTTTGGATCCAAGTAATCACCCAAAGCTCCACAAACACCAAAATGACGGCTAGCGTGGTGGCAATATTGAAGTCGGGAATCAAGTAGGGCAATGCATGCCCAAGCCCGCCAATGGTGGTCATAATGCCGGTGGCTAGGCCGCGCTTGATGGGAGAGCCACGGCCTGAAATGACGCCGTCGTCCGATGCGACTTCGGTAAAGCCCATTGAAATCCCTGCGCCAATTGATGCGGCCAATCCGACCCGGAAGGTTTGCATGGTGTCGCCAGTGGCAAAGGCCGCTGCAAAGATGGGCGCCAGCGTTGAGACAGAGCCGTCCATCAAACCCGCCAAACCCGGCTGGACATAGGTTAAAACAAACTGACGGTGCGCTTTGTCATCTTCAGATTGGCGAACGTCACTCGGCGTATGTTCATCGCAGAGCTCTGCGGCTATGGTTTCGTGGTTAACCTCTTCCAGCGCTAAGTCACCCAACAGCTTTCGCGTGGAGGCATCTAGGCACTGGCTGGCAGCGACGGTGTAAAAGCGATGGGCGTCTGCTTCCATCCGCTCGGTCACTTCTCGGATTTTTTCGAGGCTGAGTTGCTTAGTCAGCCACACGGGTGTACGCGATGGGAAATCGCGAACATGGTCACGCCGCACCAATGGTATGGCCTCGCCGAAGCGCGCTCGATGGAGCTCGATCAGTCGATTGCGATGCGTGTGTTCCTCTTCTGCCATGCCCTCAAATACCTTGGCGCTGGCGGGATAGTCTTCGCGTAGCTGGCTCGCAAAAGCGAGGTAGACGCTGGCATCTTCTTCTTCAGAGGAAATGGCTAAGGCAATAATTTCTTGTTCGCTCAAATCGGCGAGGCGGGGTTTGTTTGAGAGCCAGCGAGACAACATTGATCATTCCTTACAGTGTATGTATCAACGATAAGGGTTGGGTTGGTTCGAATCAATTGGCTTGAATCTTCGATGTGGCCAAAAGTATTGCTCGGGTGCTGCTTGGATGATGTGTTCAAACACCGTATGCAAGTTAGCGGCCGCCTCGTGGAGATTGCTGGATAACTCAATGGGCTCAAGTGACAGCTCTATCACGCCATCGGTTTGATTGCGCCGCATGCCGAGAACGTATACCGCTTTGGCGTGTTTGTGCGCCAGCTGAAGCGGCGCGGCAGGCATTTTAACCTCACGATTAAAAAATGTGGTCACGATGCCTCGTTGTCCGAGATGGACGGCGTGATCGGGTGCCATTTCTAGCGCGTGATTGGCATTTAGCTGCCGGATCATGCCCTTTAGGTCGTGCGCATCAAGTTGGGCGCTGACATGCCGTGCGCGGCCCCAGCGACGTAACGCTTCCAGAGATCGGTTGCTGGCAGGTAAGTAGGTAATTGCCGTAGGGTGGTGTGCGCCCAGCGCGGCCATGGCAAATTCAATGCTGCTCATATGTGGCGTCAGTATCAACGCACCTTCCAGAGAGGGAATTGCTCCGCTGAAACGGCTGTGCTTCGCGATCCACGTAGGTGATCGAAACCACGTCGCGAGCGTTTCCATTACGCCACAGCCTTGTGCGGCCATCACCGTGCGACTGTTGATTTGAAACCCTGCGATACGCAAATTAGTTTCGATGACTCGGCGACGAGACGGCACCAAGCGATTTAATCCGCGACCAAGCCATTCGCCTAGGACCCATTGCCATCGAATGGGTAGCCATGTGATAGGGGCCAAAAGACATAGTAATACGGCGGTCAAATTCTATTCCAACTGGGTTATAATGGTGTATTTGGCATCGAATTATGGCACATCACGTTCTACTTCTCCCGGGCGATGGTATTGGTCCTGAAATCGTGGCGCAAGCCCGCCGCGTTCTTGAGTGTTTGATTGAGCATCACGGTCTGCAGATGACCATGGAAGAAGCGCCTTTCGGCGGCGCTGGCTATGATGCAGAAGGTCATCCGCTGCCTGAAAGCACGCTTGAGAAGGCGCGTACCGCAGATGCGATTTTGCTCGGTGCTGTCGGTGGCCCGCAATATGACACACTCGATCGCCCGCTGCGCCCAGAGCGCGGCCTGCTCGGTATCCGCTCGGCGCTTGGGCTATTTGCCAATATTCGTCCTGCCATGCTGTTTGAGGAGTTGGTCGAATCATCAACCCTCAAATCCGATGTTGTCGCCGGTCTCGATATTGTGATTGTGCGCGAATTAACAGGCGGCATGTATTTCGGTCAACCGCGAGGCATCGAAACTCGAGACGATGAGCGCGTTGGGTTTAACACCATGGTCTACTCAGAGTCTGAGATTCGCCGAATTGCAAATGCGGCATTTGATATCGCAGAGAAGCGCGGTGGCCGAGTGTGCTCGGTGGACAAGGCCAACGTCCTAGAGTGTTCGGAGTTGTGGCGTGAAATTGTGGTCGAAGAAGCCGCCAAGCGTTCCTCGATCACCTTGGAGCATATGTACGTCGACAACGCCGCGATGCAGTTAATCCGTGCGCCTAAAGCCTTCGACGTCATTGTGACCGAAAATCTTTTCGGCGATATCCTGTCAGATGCCGCATCGATGCTCTCGGGTTCGATTGGTATGTTGCCCTCAGCCTCGTTGAATGAGGCCTCGGCCGGTCTTTACGAGCCGGTGCACGGCTCCGCCCCCGACATCGCTGGTCAGGATAAAGCCAACCCACTGGCCACGATTTTGTCATCGGCCATGATGTTGCGGTATTCCCTGGGCGAATCTGCGTTGGCCGACAAAGTTGAAGCAGCAGTGAAGTCTGTTTTGGCTAAGGGGCTGCGCACGGCAGATATTGCCACGGACAATAACGCCATCGGCACCCGAGCGATGGGCGATGCAGTGGTTTCAGAACTTCAATCTATAGGTCAATAGCACAATGTTAAGAGTTGCATTTGTCGGCTGGCGCGGCATGGTGGGTTCCGTTTTGATGGGACGCATGCTGCATGAGAACGATTTTAAAGATATCGAACCGGTATTTTTTACCACCTCAAATGTCGGTGGGGCTGGCCCCTCGATTGGGCAAGATATTCCGTCTTTGGCAGACGCCAACGACATTGACACCCTAAAGTCTTTCGATGCCATCGTGACTTGCCAAGGTGGCGACTACACCAAGGCCGTCTATGAAAAGCTGCGCGCAGAAGGCTTCACGGGCTACTGGATCGATGCGGCTTCGACATTGCGTATGGCCGATCACGCGACAATCATTCTTGACCCAGTGAACCGTGATGTGATTGACACGGCGCTTGCCAATGGTCAAAAGGACTTCGTCGGTGGTAATTGCACCGTCTCACTGATGTTGATGTCGCTCGGCGAATTGTTCCGCCGTGACTGGGTTGAGTGGGCCACCTCGATGACGTACCAAGCGGCCTCGGGTGGCGGCGCTCGCCATATGCGCGAGCTGCTAACGCAGATGGGATTGCTCAATGCCGAAGTGGCAACCGAACTGGCTGACACTGGCTCGGCCATTCTAGAGATCGACAAGAAAGTATCCAGCTTGCTGGCTTCTGGATCATTGCCGACCGATAACTTTGGTGTCCCGCTCGCTGGGTCGTTGATCCCTTGGATTGATTCAGAGCTTGAAAACGGGCAAAGCCGCGAAGAGTGGAAGGCGCAAGCCGAAACCAATAAAATCCTTGGCCGCAGTGCTAATCCCGTGCCGGTGGATGGCACTTGTGTACGCATCGGCGCCATGCGCTGTCACTCGCAAGCGCTGACGCTAAAACTTAAACAAGCCGTCCCGCTTGACGAAATTGAAGACGTTCTCAGTGGGGCCAATGATTGGGTCAAAGTGGTGCCCAATCACCGTGATGTGACTGCACGAGAACTGACGCCAACGGCTGTAACAGGCACGTTGACGGTTCCAGTGGGTCGATTGCGCAAGTTATCGATGGGGGATGACTATCTCAACGCCTTTACAGTCGGTGATCAGCTGTTGTGGGGGGCTGCAGAGCCTCTGCGTCGCATGCTGCGTATTTTGGTCGATCGCGCTTAGTTCGATAACCTTCTTCAAAGGCACCAAATCGGTGCCTTTTTTGTGTCCTTGACATGATTCGTGGCGACATTTTCGCCGTCAAAAAGCCGCGTCTTGGCAAAATTTGCTAGAACCTCGCGTCAAAATTCCAATTTTTTTCTAATTATTTATTTAAAAAACTCGCAGAAGTTACTGAATAGGCTAACTTTATGTATGTGGGTAAATTGTAGGCACAATGCTTGCAATTGGGCTAGACAAACTAAAACGTGGACTAAACCTGTGAAAAATTGGGTAGGAACTACAGCATTCTCTTTGGCCGTCGTGGCAACAAGCGCACATGCGTTTAATCTCGGCCAAATTGAGTTGCGCTCAAATTTAGGCCAACCGCTAGACGCGCGGATACAAATTCTGAACACATTGCCTGGCGAAACGCTGGGCATCCAAGCGAGATTGGCGGACAAAGCCGTATTCCGGCGGGCAGGGGTGGAACGTGCCTCTGTGCTCGATGCCATCTCGATGCAAGTGGTTCAAAATGCGGATGGTAGTGCTGCCATCGAGCTGCGAAGCAATCAACCCATCAATGATCCCTATTTGAACTTCTTCGTCGACGTTGATTGGGGTCGTGGCAATCTGGTTCGTGAATTTACGTTGCTTCTTGACCCTCCCACAGGAACCCAGCAACCGATTGCAATGGCCACTGATGAATCTGTGCAGTTGCAATCTAGCGAGGTGTTACTTCCGGGCCAGATTGAGCGCTCGGGCGACGGTAATGCTGTGTCGTCATATTTTGACAGTCAGATTGCGGGTGCCGATCAGTTGCAACCGATCGCGATCGATAACACACAGGGCAGTTTCTTCGACGCCGGTGTAGATAACTCGGCGCTGGTACAGGGCGGTCTTTCGCCCCAAGATACATTTTTTAGCAACGAGCCGATCGCGGTAGCGTCTCAGCGCCCAAAAGCAGCTCAGCCGGCGGCAAAGCCACGTCCAGCCCCAATTGCCAGCGGTGGGCAAAAGCTCTCACCGGTCAAGCGTAACGACACGCTTTGGGAAATCGCCGCTCGTGTTCGTCCCGGCGGCGTCAGTCAACAGCGCATGATGGTGGCTTTGTTGGAGGCCAATAAATCCGCGTTCATTGGCGGCAATATGAACATGATCAAGGCGGGTGCGATCTTGCGCATGCCAACTCAAGATGAATTGTCGGCGCTGAGCCAACGTGCCGCGCTGGATATCATTCGTGATCAAACTGCGGCTTGGAAGCAGATGCGTAATCCATCTGCGACCGCCAAGGTGTCTAGCAATGCCAAGCCCACGGCGCCTGCGGCAACAGACAGCGGTAGTTCTGCAAGTGACGGCGCAGAGCAAACGGCGGGTTCAACCGACGGCCAGCCAAGCCCAGAGCCATCGACACCAAGTCAATCAACTAACGCATTGCCGGTTAAAGAGCTCGACATTGTTGGTGTTGAAGACAATACCGATCAGAACTTGTCTGATGAGGTCGCGACCAATGATGATCAGCAGGCAGTGGCTACAGCGATTGATAACAATGCATCGCTGATTGAAGAAGAGTTAATCACCGAGCGCGGCCGCAATGAAGATCTAACCGTCCGAGTTGCGGAGCTTGAAAACTTGGTTGAAGACTTAAAGAGTCTTGTTCAGATCCGTGCCGATGAAATTGCACGCCTGCAGAACCAATTGGCACAGGCAGACGGCGGCTTAGCACAAGCCCCAACAGATATAACGCCTGCGGTCGATAGCCAAACGGCCATTAGTCCAGAGCCAATTTTGGCTCCAGACAACACTCCAGTGATCGACTCAACAGAGCCAGAGACGGTAGTTCCCATATCGCCGTCAATAGACAATATGGCGGACCCATTCGCGCCAGAACCTGAGCCTTGGTGGAGCGGCTTGATCGCTTCTGCAAAGCCAATCGGTGCTGGTCTTCTGATTTTGGCATTGGGTGGCTATCTAATTCATCGTCGTCGCAAGGACAAATCTGAACCGGCCAACGACGAGGAATTGGACGATCAAGCAGCGCTGGCGGGATTGGCCGCAGCGGGCGCCAGAGCCAAACCTGCGGCAGCGGAAAAAGCCGACGAAAAACTGGAAGATATCGCGCAATGGGCAGACGATGCTCTGGCTGACTCAGATGATCAAGGCGATGAGGTGCCTTTGTCAGACAGTGCACGCGCGCTGAAAGAGGCGACGGTATATCTGGAGTTCAAGCTTTGGGATCGTGCGATTGAGTGGCTCAAGCCTGTGGCGGATACCGAACCCAACAACGCCGACATTCAACTTAAGCTTTTAGAAGCTCATCTTGGTCGTCAAGATCACTATGAATTTGAAACGTTATTAGCCAAAATCCGTCACCATCACGGCGATAATCCTAGCGTCGTTGCGCAGTTGGAGCGTATGCAGGATGAATTACAAGAGCAAACCGACATTGGCGGCGACTTGACATTGACCATGGCGGATGACGATTTGGATACGGACCCGCTGGCTGATCAGCAGCTCGAGGACACACAAGACTATGGTGTCGACGTCAATTTGAATACGTTTGATGACGACAGCAGTGATTTCGACGAGAGCATGCTGAACGCATCTATCGATAGTGAGAAGTCAGACAACGGTGGACTTGACTTCGATTTGTCGGAATTGGAAGCGACACTGGCAGAGTTTGAGAGTGATAGCATCGATTCGCTCGATTCAGTAGATAACACAGACGGTGGGTTGGATTTCGAGCCGACACTTGACACATCATCTGCAGGTGACTCTGTGGATATGGAGGGATTTGGTAGTATCGGGGATTTGGACGAATCGGAAACCATGCTGGATCTTGCACGAGCGTACATCGAAATGGGTGACCGCGAGTCTGCACGCTCTGCGTTGAACGAACTGATTTCTAACGGCGGCGTCGCCGCACAAGAGAAAGCCACCGAGTTGCTCCGCTCGATTGAGTGACAGCCCGCAATCTTGCTGCGAGAAGGATAGCGATTTGCTATCCTTTTTTGTTTTAATCGACGCCCTATTGATGACTTATCGGATTGCCGCTGGCATTGAATATCTAGGTTGTGCATTTCATGGCTGGCAGCGTCAATCCCATTCTCTATCTGCACAAGAGGCACTTGAGACGGCGTTGAGCCAAGTTGCCGACCACGAAATCACCGTGGTTTGTGCGGGCCGCACTGACACAGGAGTACATGGGATAGGGCAAGTGGTGCATTTTGATACTCACGCCGAGCGCTCTGACTACGCTTGGTTAATGGGTACTAATACCGCGGCTGTTGATACGATTTCCGTACGGTGGGTGAAGCAAGTTCCCAGTGATTTCCATGCGCGCTACAGTGCCATTGCGCGTCGCTATCGCTATGTCATTCTCAATCGAACCGCGCCGAGCGCTGTGTTTCATGGGCGTGTTACCCAATATCGGCGTCGATTGGATGCCGATTTCATGCATGAGGCCGGTCAAACGCTGCTTGGCGAGCATGATTTTTCTTCATTTCAAAGTGCTGGCTGTCAGTCCAATCACGCCAGACGAGAGTTGCAGGCGCTCAGTGTAGAGCGCAAAGGCGACTGGGTGGTACTGGAAATCCAAGCCAATGCATTTTTGTATAACATGGTGAGGATATTGGTCGGCACTTTGGTGAAAGTCGGCGCTGGCGATCAGCCAGTGGACTGGCCCAAAGCAGTGCTTGAAGCCCAATCGCGAGAAGCCGCCGGCCAAACCATGCCACCGAATGGTCTGTACTTTCTCGGCCCGATTTACCCCAGTCATTTTGCAATCCCCCAACCGGTTGATGGAGTTGATGGCGTATGGTGAACACCCAAATTAAAATTTGCGGCTTGAAGGATATCGAGACGCTGCGCTTTTGTGAGTCGTTAAACGTCAATGCGATTGGCTTGGTCTTTCATCCGGCGAGCGCGCGCAACATTGATATCGGCACAGCTCGGCAGCTGATTGCGGCTGCTGCCCCTTATACGCGCATTGTTGGTCTAGTGATGGATCGCCCCTCAGAAGACGTCCACGAGATCCTTGCACAGTTACCGTTAGACGCGTTGCAATTTCATGGCACAGAGAGCGCGGCGTACTGTGAGCAGTTTTCGTTTCCATACTACAAGGCAGTATCTGCCAGCTCGATGGGCGAACTTGACCGAATTGTGCAGACGTTCGCCTCTGCGAAGGGGTTGTTGATTGATTCCAATGCACCCGGGGCGATGGGGGGTAGCGGTCATACCCTAGATTGGCAAAAGTTCTCTGAAAGTCCGCATGCCCAGTCGATGATTTTGGCAGGCGGGTTGACGCCCGGAAATGTTGCCGCAGCCATTGAGCAAGTGCGCCCAGCCGCCGTCGATGTCAGCAGTGGTGTTGAGCAATCTAAGGGCATTAAGTCGATGGATAAAATAGCCGCGTTCGTCCAGAGCGTGCGTGAGGCGGATGCGGCACATCATGGATAGACTCAATCGGCTTGATCGCGAGATCATCCACACTGGAAAGACCGCGCTTATGCTGAGCTTGCCAGTCAATCGTTTGGATTTGGCAATTGTCGACGATTTGGCGCAGCGATTGGCTTCTGCAGGGGTCGATATTCTGGATTGGAGCTTTGTCGCGCATCGGGTCAATGAATCTGAGGTATTCGATGCGAAACTGGCAGATGTGTTTGCAGTGGCCAAGTTGTTTCGTAAGCTCAATTCGTCAACCGTGCAGAGCTGCACAGTCGACTTGAGTGCTTACGACGACTTAGAGCCGTTGTTTGAAAATGCGGCCAATAGTGGGCTCGACGTGCTTGGACAAGTTAGCAAAGAGCCCTTACACACTGACAATGCTGCCATCTATCAATCCTGTCGACTCAGCGCAAGTTATGCGGCAGATGATCGTGTGGAACTCAGTCGACATGATCTTTGTTTTGCTCAGGTCGAGTCAGCACCAGCGCTTAACCTGAATCAGCGCTGGGTTTATCCGCACGAGGCGATCCCAATCGATTTTGCAACGCCTTTGGCGGTAAGACCTTGGGCCGTTTGTATTTCTCAAGCAGTGGTTGAACTTGTTGGCCAGAAGGGTGACAATCGCAGCCATTTAAGAGAGGTGTTGGTGCCATTCGCCAAGAACTGTCGTCATTGGCTCGATCACCGATACACTCATATTCAAGACAGATAAAGGGTCACCATGAGCTGGTTTGAAAAAATTATGCCATCGCGCATCAGTCGCAGTTCCTCCAAGGGCGGTGTACGCGAGGGGCTGTGGGTCAAGTGCGATGCTTGTAGTTCAGTGCTGTACAAAGAAGAGCTCTCGCGTGATTTAGAGGTGTGCCGCCAGTGCGGACATCACCACGCCATTTCGGCACGTGCCCGACTTAAAGCGCTGCTCGATGACGGAGCCACCGAGGTGGCAGCCAATGTTGAGCCAGTCGACATGCTGAAATTCAAAGACTCTAAGCGCTATAAAGATCGCATCTCTGCAGCGACCAAGAGCTCGGGTGAAAAAGATGCTTTGGTGGTCTTTGAGGGCAATATTCACAATGTCCCCGTGGTTGCCGCATCGTTTGACTTTAGATTTATGGCCGGTTCCATGGGGTCAGTGGTTGGCGAGAAGTTCTATCGTGCCGCGATGCGCGCGATGGAGACCGACTCAGCATTGATTTGTTTCTCGGCCAGTGGCGGCGCGCGGATGCAAGAGGCACTGTTCTCCTTGATGCAAATGACCAAAACCAGTTCTGCCTTGGCGCAGCTTTCACAGCGCGGATTGCCGTATATTTCGGTGCTGACCCATCCGACCA
>JABXHR010000028.1 GCA_013373515.1 Gammaproteobacteria bacterium
ATCCGTTGCCTTTAAAAGCGTGCCGGTTCGAGTCCGGCTACCGGTACCAAAAAATGTGGTTAAAAGCGTCGAAAAAACACGATCATGTAACGATCGTGTTTTTTTATGTCTAAAAATCTGCGTAGCACACTCTTAGCACACTTTTTACTACTATTGCTCTGCTGACTCTCGGCTCTATACTCGGACTATTGATAGTGTTTTGGTAACGAGCGTATGCCTCAAACAATACAAGTAGTTGACGGTGCCGTTGTACTGTACAGACGCACGAAAAGCAGTCGCTGGCAGGCGCGAATAAAGCGGCAAAACCGCTGGATTAGGCGAAGTACTAGAACGACAGATATAGACGAAGCCAAAGAAATTGCTTTGGACATACGCACAGAACTTCGAACACTCGAAACCAACAATCTACCGCTAACAACCACCAAATTTCGCTCCGTGGCTGAATACGCTATAAAACGTATGGAAGCAGAATTGGCAAGCAACCGAGGCAAAGTCGTCTACAAGGACTACATCGCCGTCCTCCGTAAATACCACATTCCGTATCTAGGTTCGTTCAACATCAACCAAATAACCAACGAGCGGTTAGATGGATTCGACGACTGGCGATTAGAGCAGACAGCGAAAGACATTTTATCCAAAAGCACTCACAACACTCACAACAGCGCGTTAAATAAAGTATTTCAGCTTGCGCTAGACAGAGGCTGGATGAAGCCAACTGACGTACCCAGCTACCGAAAAAACGGAGCTAAGGCGAACTCACGTCCAACATTCACAAGAGCCGAATACGCTAAAATTACGCGAAATTTGAGGCACTGGGCTGAGAGCGGGTACGTCGACAGCAAAACTTCCAATAACCGATTTATAACGAAAAAGCGCAAATTAAAAGAAAGCACTGCTCAAATCCGCGAGCTATTGCGTGACTATGCTTTGATATTGGCTAACACGGGGATAAGGCATGGCACGGAGATGGCAAATTTGAAATGGAAGCATCTGGACTGGTTCATCAGCGAAACGGGCGAGCGGTATTTAGAAATCACAGTAGATGGTAAAACCGGCAATAGACAACTTATTGCTCGTCACCTGGCAGTACGCTATTTCAAGCGCATCCAAAGCCGCTTTCCCAAGTTAGCGGTATACAGCTTTGATGAGTTACTGAAACGCAGAGTAGATGAGTTCGTATTCAGATTGAGAAATGGAGAACAGACAAAGCAATTAAACAGAAGCTTTGAGCAATACCTAAGTAAGTTAGAAATGCTTTACGGCAGCACTAACGACAAAATGCCCCGAACCCTGTATTCACTGCGCCACTTCTATGCAACACGGGAGATACAGCGCGGCGTTAGCTTGGGAATATTAGCCAAACAAATGGGCACTAGTGTTGGTATGCTGGAAAAATTCTATAGCAAGTTTATTCCGCACATGTCAGCTGAAGCCTTAGCCGGCGAAAATTACGATGAAACAGTAGTGGCAGGCTGAATACACGCTAGCTGCCCTTTATGCCACGCTCTGAGCCTCATGTACGATACGATTTATCGTCTGCCTGCTCACTTTATACTCTTTCGCCAGTGCGTACTGTGTCTCACCTGCCGTATTACGGCGACGAATATCATCCCTATCTGACTCACTGATAATTTTACTACGCCCTCCGTAATTTCCAGTTCGTAGCTTCCCAGCTTGTGTGCGCTCTACGATAAATGTACGTTCCATCTCCGCAAACACTCCAAGCAACTGCAACATCGCATTGCTAAAAGCATCGTTTTCACTGGTATCAATCGGTTGCTGTAGGGCTTTCAGAGTCACATTTTTTTCCCTCAATGCGTCCACTGTATTCAGTACCTCTCGCAAACTGCGCCCTAGTCTGTCAATTTTCGTTACTACTACTGTGTCACCACTTCGAACAAACTTTATCAGCCGCTCGAGTTCGTCCTTGTTCTTGCCACCAGCTCTCCCACTGTGACTGCCACCGAAGTTCTCGATAGTACCGGCTTCATTCAACAGCGCTTCCTGTTCATCCAAGCTCTGCTCAGTTGTGCTAACACGCATCCAGCCCACCAATGCCATAAGCGTCACCTTTCTTTTAAGTATAGTGACAATTGTAGTACCTGCTAAGAAAATAGTCACTTTTGATTAACGAAGAATCAAAGTGACTATTTGTAACATTTGAATAATGTTTCGTGACGAATCATCGTGCTGAATCGCACGAGCTGAATATCTACCAGCAGCGCTGGCATTACATCCAAATACCTAGCTGGCGCTGCTCTGAACTAACCAGGCATCGAGCAATGATTCGTTTTAATTCTTTTCGACTTAGCTGTAATCAAGAATACTTAACTCTTTATCTGTAGGATATTGATTCGAATTAGTATTCACTCCTCCTTCACCCTAGATATTATCAGCGGAAAATATATTCAGGAGGTAACACCAATAGAAACAACCCGCAAAATTGCGGGTTTTATGCTGAACTAACGTCTACTCACAGCATGCCGCATCGAGCGTTGTAAGCATATCTCTCCAACTCAAATTTCCATCACCAACTACCCAGCCCACTTCACTTCTCTCAAGAGTTCGCTGGTACTGGCGCTTTGCTATCTCGCAAATACGCGTCTTATAGTCTTCAGCATCGCCGCTTGTGTTCATGTTTATTACGTGACAACGGCTAACTAACGCAGCATCCACCTTCGATAAATGGTTAGTTGTGAAGATATGGAGTGCGTGCGTGTGGTTCATGATTGTTTTTAGCTTTTGCTGAC
Organism: Gammaproteobacteria bacterium; assembly: GCA_013373515.1. GTDB lineage: Bacteria > Pseudomonadota > Gammaproteobacteria > JABXHR01 > JABXHR01 > JABXHR01. Next base: position 2,751 of record JABXHR010000028.1, read on the forward strand.
TGTCACTACGTAACATGTCAGCTTCATCCCAAACAAACCAATGCCTACCGCTACTGTTCATAGACATAACTTGAAACTGCGCTTCTGCTCTTCTTATCTTCTCAGTACCGTCCAACCCACAATCATTCCAAGCTACGAACACATCATCATCTTCATCAAACAATCGCGGGAAATGTTTTGCTAGCGTTGTTTTGCCAGTGCCGTACTCACCATACAAAATCAGTCCCGTTTTGCCGTTCGCTGGAAATGCCATACGCTTGCCAACAAGAGCTTTCATGACTGCTGCGCTTGGAGCATCCCCAAACACAAAGTCATCAATACAAAACGCGTTCATACCGTCTCCCTCAAAATAGCTTTCGCCCGTTCGCTGCTCGTTGCGTCCCAATTACATACAACAATCGTGTGTATTAAGTCGTATTCGCGCTTACTCAACTCCAGCCCACCGTTAGCTTCTTCAAACTTATTCAACAAGTGCTCTATCCTCATAGCTACAATTTCACGCATCTCTTCAAATGCATTTTCGCACTCAGGCAAATTCGCATAAGCGTTGTCGACAGCTAAGTAAGCGCCCCATACCAAATCAAGCTCAATCAGTTCTTGCTTCATATAATCACCTTTATATTATTGATTTAATTGAGTATTCATTACTCAACCTTCACTATCAATGATACTAAATTGACTTGATTTGCGGCATGAGCAACAAACGATGTAGTGTTAGTTGCTCGCTAAAAAAGGATAAAAAATGCTGAGACGCTTTCTACAACCGCATCCAACTTTTGGTAGTTACAAAAATCCTGACCAAAAAAAAGTAGAAGCAAGCCCGTACTATTACTGGTGGCTAGCACTGACGCTGAACGATAAGTACGCAGAACTTTGCGACAGACTTCAAAACGGTTCTGTGACAGCGGCAAATGGACGAGAGCAACAGATGCTTGCTGTGTACAAGGACTTTGGAGATGTGCGATATGAGGGCGGCAGACACGCGGCGTTTGCTGCTTGGTGGACTGCGAAAGTTGGAACTTACAAAAGCGGACGCTTGATGAGACGAGGTGAAAAACTGTTTGCGGAAGAGCAAACAGAAAGTGTCCATCATATTTACGAGCCAGAACACGCTGCCAAAATAACAGTAGACGAACGTTTTATTGTTCTAGCAATACCAAAAATAAACGACAAAGCGAATGTACTGGAGGTGCTAGAGATGATAGTGAACAAGCACTTTGATTCACGCGGCGGTAGAAATGCCAGAAATCCAAAGTACAGCACAGCACTGTATCCTATGTCTCAATCAACAGTGCCATCTTCAATGAATAAAGCATTTACCTTGTACTTAGTTAAGAAGCAGTTAGCGGAGCAAGGAAAACAAGTAGCTGGTGCTGCGTTAGCTGAAGCAGCAAAAATAGATATGGGCGAACGTAAACAAGAAGGTGCGGACTTTGATGCTTTTGATAGGCGTGAAGCACAAGCAGCAACTGTTCGTCGCCACCTCCGCAACGCTAAAAAAATGATAGAAAACGCTTCTATTGGCGTCTTTCCTTAACCGCACTTCGCATTGCCCGTCAACGGACAATGTAAGACACATTACCACTCAAACCCAGTAAGCACGCGGTTCACACTGATCCAGCGAGTAACTACTCATGTCCAAGAACCGTTAATCCAGTAGCGTTTCAAAGCGTTTTCTAACTCTTTTGCTAAATACGACTGTTACATAGCAAGCGAGGTAGAAAGCAATGCGAGCAAAAGATTTCATAGACGACGACGGCGAACGAATACCAGACGAAGAACTAAGCCCCAGCCAACTGGGACGAAGATTAGAAGCGATGCATGCCAGAGCGGTTGAGAAACAGAGGAGACGAGAAGAAGCGAAGGCACAAATTGCTCGCCTACAAGTTCAAGCCATGTACAACGGCATTGAAAAAGCAGCGATGAAAGCAGGAAAAAAGCGAATCAAGCAAATGGCTGACAAGCAAATAAAGAAGGCGTTGGATTGATGACAGCACAGAGCCGCATTAAAAACATTGATGCTTGGCGAGAACAGTACGCAGCAAAGCACGGACTAGACGAAACAATGAATGCAGTCATTGAGAGCGATGAAGACATCAAAGATTGGTATGACTTTATGAGTGAGCGAGAAGGTGTACGGGCTTTGAAAAAAGCAGATGGTGGAATAAACACAGCAGAACACGCCAAGCAGATTAAGCAACTTGATGAAGTACTCAACCGACACAAGGAGACTGTTTGGGCGAGTTTTGTTCCGCTGTTCTATGTAGGCGACAACATTGGGAGAGAGAAGAAAGTTGAAGCTAGCTTTGCTCTTTATCTCCAAATGATTGATGAGAAACTGCCTGGTAGAAAAAACCAAATACCACGAATTACGTGGCGCCACTGGTACAGCGATACAGAAGAGGAATATGGCTACTTACACTTCCACATTCTGTACTTGCTTGATGACACTGGGCTAAGTGCTGAGGAGGTGACTGCGATACACAACTCTGTGATTCAGAGAATGAAAGAGAAGGACAAGGCAACATTAGCTGACGTGAGTGAAGCACTAGAAGAGAAGAAACTTAAGGAGTGGGCAGCTAAAGCAGGACGCAATTACAAGGTAAAAAAAAGAGAAAGTAGAGCTGTTGTAAATGCTGAGAAATCTATCGCTACAAAGTCAGATAACAGCCCAAAACTTGTTGGCTACGGCAGCAAGATGAAGAAACAGAAAAGACACG
>JABXHR010000212.1 GCA_013373515.1 Gammaproteobacteria bacterium
CAGTTCTCTATGGAGTTCTCACACTATGCACCATGTCCAAACAATGTTGCGGAAGTTGTGATCAAAGAAGCCAAAGAGCGTGCAGCCAAAGACTAATCGAGTCTAAGCACCACATCAAAAAAGCCCCGAATTCGGGGCTTTTTTTGTTTTTTCCTAATTGTGTCCCCAAGCGTCATATAATTGGAAGTTGGTGGATTCGATTGGGCCGTTGTCATGGTAGACACACAACCACGCTACCTGACCGACATGGGTGCGCTTCTTAAATCTTTGAGCGCCAATGCGTTTAAGGCAGCAGATCTTGGTGTTTTTGAGCAAATCAAACACAAGCTCAATTCTGGCGAACACGTCGATTCAGATTACTTTATCGAGCTTGTGAACCTATGCATCGGTCTCTGCGCGGGCAAATTGAATTTCGCAGAGCCCACCGCCACTCGATGCATTGTAGGCGCACATCTTCACTGCAACGCAAACACCATGGTCGAGATATTCAGGCTATGCATGTACTCAGATGTCATTCGAGGCGACTCACCCACCGTGGAGCAAGTGCTAGAACTCGGCGGCTACACCATGCGACAGTCGGTCGAAGCGGGCATTAACTCCCTCGAAACTTCGTTTTACGAAGCACTTCCAAGGCGCAAACTTGCCGCCCCCGAGGATGCAGCGCTCTATGAGCGCATGATTGGCTATTTTCAAAACAAGAACCGACAGCTCGACACCGCAATATGCCACTGGCTGGTTGGACGTTTTTATGCCCTACATTGGAAAAATCAAATCGACTACTCCACGCGTCTCAAAAAAATCTACCGAAGCTGGCGCTACCTAGAGACTCATGGATACCACCAATTTGCAGATCGACTGATGATTGCGCTGAGTGATACGGCTGCACACTGCGGACAGCATCGCAATTGGCAGCTCGTCAAAACCCTTTGCCAGCGCCAACTCACTCGGCGCCCCTCCAGCATTGACTACGCGATATTTTGCAATTTTGGTCAGTTTTTCATGCTGCAAAATGACCTAGAATCTGCTGCGATCTACTATCGGATGTCCATCAAATCACTATTGAGCACCGAGCAGTTTCAGCAGATTGGAAAAATCATTACCCGCACTCGATGGTCACCCGAGTCACCAAGGTTCAAGCGAGCATTGCTCGATAACCATGTTGTCGGTGATGCAATCGCAGACGCAGAGCGGCTTTTAGATAAGACATTTATTCTCGAGCGTCTGCCACTGATCAACGGCGTGATTGACGAATACGCCAATTTTTTATTCATCAGTGGCGATACACATAGCGCATTCATCTGGGGCCGCGTACTCAAAAGCGCATCGAATGTGGAAACTGAATTTCGCCAAATTCACCTGCGCAGCGCACAGCAGCAAAAAGCGCGTGCCGAAGTACTTGCCCGCCAGCAAGACATTCTTAAAGACAACGCCGCTTTTCTGGAGCGAAAAGTTACTGAGCGAACAGAGGCATTGCAACGCGAAATCAACCATCGCCGCAAAGCAGAATTCGAGGCTAGGCGCATCGCCAATACCGACCCATTGACGAACTTGCCCAATCGACGTGCGTTTCGACGTGATATCGAGCGAGTCATGAACGAGAATGGTCAATTTTCAGCCATCTACATTGACCTACGACGCTTTCGGCGGGTCAACAACGATTTTGGTCACCATATGGGCGACAAAATTCTGTGCCAAAGCGCAAAAGTACTTGGCCAACTTAGCAAGGGTCTTGGCAGCATCTACCGCCTCGGTGGCGATGAGTTTATCTGCCTCACAGTAATCCCGATACAAGCTGCCGCGCTGGATACACTTCTTAGCCAATTTGAGCAACAGCTGGCAGCGGAATATCCAACCCTTGGCTTGAGCATCTCCATTGGCGCTGCGTCTTACCCGATTGACGGCGACTCGATCGACGAGGTACTGAGCAAGGCAGATCTTGCGCTCACACGTAGTAAGGTCAGTAAGCGTACCGAAGTTTTTAGCCTAAAAGACTTTGCCAAACAAGTTCGCGCACGGTCATTACAGCGCGACTTCAACGGCGCAGATCGGCGCGGTGAAATCGACATTTACTATCAGCTGGTCTACGACACCAAAGAAAACGCAGTTTATTCGGCAGAAGCGCTGTTTCGCTGGAACCACCCCACACTGGGCCTACTTCTACCGAGCGACATGACCAATGACATCGACACCCTAATCACCGAGACCGGAATTGGCAACTTTCTAATCGATAGCGCCATGCAGAAATTCAAACCCATTTATGACGATTTCAAAATTCCATTACAGATGAATGTCAGTGCTAGGCAAGTTGTTGATGCGGGCTTTGTCGATCACCTGCTGGACAGTCTGGCCCGAGCGCAACTGCCAGCCACAGCGCTCACAATTGAAATGACAGAGTCCACTCTTCTTGAGTCGGCGAGTCGCGCCAAATCGGTGCTATCGAGCTTGCGTGAACGGGGCATTCGCATCGCGATCGACGATTTTGGTAAAGGTTTCAGCTCGCTCTCTTACCTGTCAACGCTAGAGTTTGACATCATCAAAGTCGATGGTAGTTTTATCAGGTCGCTCGACTCATCGATACAAGACCTCAAAATAACTGACACGATCATTCAATTGGCGAGCACGCTAGGCAAGGACGTGATTGCCGAGTGTGTTGAGGAGAATTCACAGCTCACGACGCTACAAAACCTTGGTTGCCACCTCATTCAAGGCTACTTGATCAGTCACCCCTCTACATCGCAGAAGACTTTGGAGTCGTGCCAACAGTTGGCCAAAACAGGTTATTAAGACAGCGGAATTGCATTACTGTCCAGAATGGTTCTCAACACAAACGAAGAGTGCACCCCATCGACGCCTTCGATTCGAGTGATGTGATTAAGAAGCACATCCTGATACTCCTCCATGTCGTGCACAATAATTTTTAGAAGATAAGTCGCATCTTGGCCGGTGATCATCAGACATTGCAAGACTTGCGGTATTTTGGCGATGGTGGATTCAAATCGCTCAAACCGCTCGGGAATGTCTCGATCAAGCTTAACCATCAAGACGACCTCGAGATTCAATCCAAGCTTTTTAGCATCAAGGATCACACGGCGCCCTGCGATCACGCCGCTATTCTCCAATGCACGAATCCGCCTAGAGCAAGGGCTCTGCGACAGCCCGACGCGCTCGGCCACCTCTTGATTGGACAGACTACCGTCCCGCTGCAAACAATCGAGGATCTTTAAGTCAAAATGATCTATTTTGTGCTCTAACCTTGGCATAACAGCAACTCTCAATTCAATATAAAATATCTATCGCAATTTTAAGTCAACCAACCGAGTATATGCAAAAATATAAGCCAACAATTGCGCAACAAAGTCATTATAATTTTCACCATGAAAGATCGCGGCTGCTCAACAGGGCAGCCGTTTACATTTGTGACCGACCAAGAGAGACATTAGTGAGCAACTTCGACCATCGTAAATATCGCCCCTACCCGACTGTCAAAAAGACCGACCGCCGGTGGCCAGATGCAGAGATTACCCAAGCGCCAGCATGGTGTTCTGTTGATCTACGTGATGGTAACCAAGCGCTCATTAAACCCATGAGCGTGGCGCAAAAACTCAAGCTATTTAAGCTCTTGGTGCAAATTGGTTTCAAAGAGATTGAGGTGGGCTTTCCAGCCGCAAGCCAACCCGACTTTGACTTTGTACGTGCAATTATCGACCAAGGACTCATACCAGATGACGTCACCATTCAAGTGTTGGTTCAAGCGCGTGAAGAGCTGATTGCCTGCACATTCGAATCACTCGAGGGCGTCAAACAGGCGATCGTCCACGTCTATAACTCAACCTCCACCGTGCAACGCAAAGAAGTTTTCGGCTTGGATCGCGAGGGCGTCAAGCAAATTGCGGTTCGCGGTGCAACCTGGGTGCGTGACTACGCGGCCAAACATCCGAACTCCGATTGGACGTTCCAGTATTCCCCAGAATCATTTACCGGCACAGAAATCGACTATGCCGTGGAAGTGATCGATGCCGTTACCAATGTGTGGCAGCCACAAAATGGCCAGAAAATGATCGTCAATTTGCCCGCCACTGTCGAGATGAGCACACCAAATGTATTTGCCGACATGGTCGAGTCGGTGCTTGATCAAATCAAGCACCGTCAACACATCACCGTCAGCTTGCATACCCATAACGACCGTGGTTGCGCTGTGGCGGCAAGCGAACTTGGCATCATGGCCGGAGCAGACCGAATTGAAGGTACGCTATTTGGCAATGGCGAACGCACTGGCAATATGGATATCGTCACCATGGCCATGAACCTCTACAGCCAAGGCGTGGATCCAAAGCTAGATTTATCCAATATCCAGCACATTGTCGATGTCTGTGAAGACGTCACCGAAATCGCACTCAACCCGCGCCATCCCTATGCGGGCGAGCTGGTGTACGCCGCGTTTTCAGGTAGCCATCAAGATGCGATCCGCAAGTGCCTATCGTTCTATCAGCCAGAGGAAGGTTGGCATGTCGCCTATTTGCCCATTGATCCTCAAGACGTCAATCGCACCTATGAAGCCGTGGTCCGAATTAATTCGCAATCGGGCAAAGGCGGCGTCACTCACGTCCTTGAGCGCGACTACGGCATTACGATGCCGCGCTGGCTACAAACCGAATTTGCCAAAACGGTTCAACGTGAGGCAGAGGTCGACGGTGGTGAAATCAACGGCATGCGAATCCGTAGACTGTTCGACACTGAATACCTAAATACACCGGACAATTGGAATATCAACGCCTTTGACCTTCACACCGGCGAATCAGGTGCCAAGGCCAAAGTCACCTTCGGCTCTGAAGCTCAGCGCACAGAAATTGAGGGCGTCGGCAATGGCGCAATTGACGCCACTGCCAGCGCGTTGCAAAACCATTTAAATGTCGAAATCACGGTCGAGTCTTTTGATGAATTCTCGCTCGGTGGCGACTCGCAGGCCAATGCCATGGCATGCATTGCCATTACCTTCAACGGCCACAAACAAAGCGCAGTCGCACTGGGCAGCGACACCACATCCGTGGCAGTGCAAGCCCTCCTCAATGCCGTCGGCCGAGCCGTGAACAACACCCGTCTAACCAAGAGCGCATAACCCATGGCAGCGATTCAATTTCAACAACTCGGCCAAGGCTCGCGCTTTATTGGTCACGCAGAACTATGTAACGAGCGAAAACTCAACGCACTTGATCACGACATGGCCAAAGCGTTTCTCGATCAACTCAGCGCCTGGGAGCAAGATCCAAACTTTGCCGGCCTTTTAATTACCGGCACGGGCGACCGTGCCTTCTGCGCCGGCGGCGATGTCAAAGAACTCGCTGTGCGCAAGCCCGAAGAGGATGCACGCGCTCAGGCCAAACGCGGCGCTGCATATTTTGGCTGTGAATACGAATTGGATGAGAAAATCTGGCGCTGTGCACAGCCAACCATGGTCATTGCGCACGGCATCACTATGGGCGGCGGCATGGGGCTCATGCAGGGTTGTGATTTCAGATTGATAACCGAAACCACGCGTATTGCCATGCCGGAGACAGCCATTGGTTTCTTTCCCGATGTGGGCTCGAGCTGGTTTCTCAATCGCGTCAACTATCACATGGGCGAAATCCTCGGCATCAGCGGCATGCATATCAATGGTGCCGATGCGATTGCTCTGAATCTTGCCGATTACAGCATCCAGAACGAGACCCGTGGCAACATTGTGGAAGCGCTCTCGCAAATGACGCTAGATGACACCGACACGCAGACGATTTTCATGCGTTTAATTGGTCAGAACATCAACAATAACCTTCCCGCTTCAAATGTAATTGAGAATCTTGGATTGTTTGAGCACATCCGCCGTCTCCCCACCCTCGAGCAACGCTATGAGGCGCTGTCGCAACTCAACGGTAGTGACTGGCTGGAGTCGGTCGCGAAAACCACCGTCAAAGGCAGCCCACTGAGTATCGCCATCACAAGCCAAATGCTCTTTGCGGCACGTTTTCACAGCTTAAAGGAATGCTTTGAACTCGAAGCCAGACTTGGCGAGCACGTGGTGGAATATGGAGACTTTGTTGAAGGCGTCCGTGCAGTACTGGTCGATAAAGACCACAGTCCAGATTGGTCGTTTAAAGATCTTGCATCCACACCCACCGATCGCATCCATCAGGTGCTCGAAGGTTAAAAGCTCCTATTGCGCCCTCCATTCATGAGGGCGTCTGACAAACCAATCAGGCACAAAAAAAGGCGTTGGTTTACCAACGCCTTTTAAATTTTTTGGCTCCCGGAGACGGGCTCGAACCGCCGACCTAGTGATTAACAGTCACCCGCTCTACCGACTGAGCTATCCGGGAACAAGCTGTGAATAATAGAGGAACTTTTTCGAGGCGTCAACCAAGACCCGCCATTTTTTTTGACACATCGTGTCAATCTCAATGTAGCGATGGCGACGAACCGCGTGGCGTAAATTGTCAAAGCGATTCCGGGCACAGCTTGGTACTATCAAGAGTTGCCCAAATCATGCCATCACCATGAGTCGACAATTTAGGTTAAATAGTCAATACGCCCCCGCCGGAGACCAACCCGTCGCCATCCAGTCTTTGGTCGATGGCTTAGAGGATGGTTTGGCATGCCAAACGCTACTTGGGGTAACGGGATCGGGAAAGACCTTCACCATGGCGAATATTATCCATCGCCAGCAGCGACCTGCCGTCATCTTGGCTCACAACAAAACACTTGCCGCGCAACTGTACAGCGAAATGAAGGAATTCTTTCCGGACAACGCGGTCGAGTACTTTGTGTCGTACTACGACTATTACCAACCAGAAGCCTACGTGGTGGCTTCCGATACCTTTATCGAAAAAGACGCTTCGATCAATGACCACATCGATCAAATGCGCTTATCAGCAACCAAAGCCCTATTCGAGCGTCGCGACACCATCATCGTGGCGACGGTCTCTGCGATTTACGGATTGGGCGATCCGGAGAGCTATCACAAGATGGTGCTGCATCTGACGCGAGGCACCATCATCGACCAACGTGAGTTACTGCGTCGACTGGCAGAATTGCAATATCGGCGCAATGATATGGAGCTGCGCCGAGGTACGTTTCGTGTGCGCGGTGATATCATCGATATCCATCCAGCAGAGTCCGAAGTAGAAGCCATCCGACTTGAATTGTTTGATGACGAAATCGAGGCGATTAGCACCTTCGACCCGCTGACTGGCGAATCACTGAGCAAATTACCTAGGGTGACGATTTACCCCAAAAACCATTATGTCACGCCGCGCGAAAAACTCATCGAAGCGATGACAACCATCAAGGACGAGCTTCATGAGCGCCTAAAGCAACTACGCGAAGTCGACAAGCTCGTGGAAGCACAGCGTCTAGAGCAGCGGACATTGTTCGATCTGGAGATGATCCAAGAACTGGGTTACTGCTCAGGTATCGAGAATTACTCACGCCACCTGTCGGGCAAAGCGGCTGGCGAGCCCCCGCCGTGTTTGTTCAATTACTTGCCGCCAGATGCGCTGTTATTTATCGATGAAAGCCACGTCACCGTGCCGCAAATTGGCGCCATGTACAAAGGCGATCGCTCGCGCAAAGAAAATCTCGTCAATTTCGGTTTCCGTTTGCCTTCTGCCATGGACAACCGCCCACTGCGCTTTGATGAATTTGAAGCGCTCATGCCGCAAACCATTTTTGTCTCGGCAACGCCCTCGAGCTATGAGGGCACCCACGCCGACAACATTGCCGAACAAGTCGTTCGTCCAACCGGCCTGCTAGACCCGATTGTTGAGGTTAGGCCTGTGTCCACTCAAGTAGATGATGTGATTTCAGAAATCAATCTGCGCATCGACAAGAACGAGCGCGTATTGATCACCACGCTTACAAAACGAATGGCAGAGGACCTCACAGACTACCTGCACGACCATGGCATCAAGGTACGCTATCTTCACTCTGATATTGATACCGTTGAGCGCGTAGAAATCATCCGCGATCTCAGACTTGGCACCTTCGATGTGCTGGTCGGGATCAATCTATTGCGCGAAGGGCTCGATATGCCCGAAGTGTCGTTGGTGGCAATTCTAGATGCTGACAAACAAGGCTTCCTGCGCTCCGAACGCTCACTGATCCAAACCATTGGCCGAGCCGCCCGCAACTCGGCAGGCCGTGCCATACTGTATGCAGACGTCATTACACCTGCCATGGATGCCGCGATCACAGAGACCAAACGCCGCCGAGATAAGCAAGAGGCGTTCAATGAAGCCAACGGTATCGTGCCCACCACCATCAATAAAAAAGTGCGTGATATTCTCGAAGTCGCCATTCCAGGCTCAGGCGGTAAGAGCGGCAAAAACAAAGCCGCCGACGGTCCGGAGTTGGTCATCACCACTGCACAGGATGCGCTCAGAGAGATCAAACGACTCGAAAAACAGATGTATACGCACTCCAAGAATTTAGAGTTTGAACAGGCAGCTGCAGTGCGTGACAAGATCAAAACACTTCGCGAATGGACAAAAACCGAAGGGCTAGCAGTTAATGGCTAATCTGTACATCATCCGTCACGCAAAAACAGCACCGACTCACCCAGACGGGGACCACTGTCGCGAATTATTGCCAGAGGGAAAACTAGCTTTCACTTCTCTGATCAGAAAATTGCAAGCGCAGCATTGGCAGCTCGATCATTTGATTGTCAGTGATGCAACGCGCACAATCCAAACGGCGAATATTCTCAAGCAAATTCTGCCAAACACGCCATCAGCACGGATAACACCAGAGATATACGAGGCGCCAACTTCAAGCCTTTTTGAAGCACTTCAGAAGTTACCCAGCACCGCAAATAACGTCGCGCTGATTGGTCATAACCCTGGTGTCAGCCGCCTAATTGAGTTACTCACACAGCAAAACAATATTGCTCTATCCCCTGGTACGGTGGCAATATTGGAGGTTAAGGTTCACTGGAATGAACTGGCCTTCGGGTCTGCAACTCTCACACAACTACATTCACCATAAGGAGTTTGTTTGCATGTATAACAATAGTCGCGCAGTTATTCTCGCCGCTGGTCGTTCAACGCGTTTTACTGATGGCAACAAGCTCACCATAAAATTTGACGACGAAACCTTGGTACGCCGCACCGTCAGCGCATGGACCCAAATTGTCGGCACGGTGGATGTCCTGGTGCCTCGCGACGACGCCGAGGTCACTGCGGCAATCGACAACCTGCCCGTGAACATCATTCCAGTTGACTACAACGCACAACGCCCTGACTCTTCGCTCAAACAGTACTTTGAACAACAGCTACTCAGTGATGGTAGTGGGCTGTTTATTTCATTGGCCGATCTTTTTCTATTGGACGCCAAAGAACTCAAATACCTCATCGAGGCCTATTCATGGCGTCCTGAAACCATGGGCGTGGTGCCCAAATATCAAGGTGAGCGCGGACATCCAATTTGGCTCCCACAGAACGTACTCGGCGATTTTCTAGACAGTGGCATGCTCTTACACGACTGGCTGGAAGCCTACCCGCTTCGGGTCTCTTGGCTGCCGGTGGATAACCGCTCAGTCATTGCAGATATCGACACTCGTGAAGACCTCGATGCCATCGTTCAATCGCCAATTGAGGACGAATTAGATCCTGCCTAAACCTCTGCACGGCGCAACCGAAACAATGGGTGTTGTCTAGGTGTAAAGTAGTCACACAATGACGCACTAAAATGCACTGCAATTGACACACTTCCGGAGCCAGCATTGAGCGGCGAAGCGCAACTATATATCCCAAGTACGGCTGCAAGCGAGCCGGGCAAACATCGTCGTAAGCCCGGAAAAGCACGTGGCCGTCAAGCCTCAATTGAAGCCCTTGAGCAAATCTCTGCGCTGCTAGGTGATTCGCCGCGCAATCGAGATTTACTGATCGAGCATCTACACAAAGTGCAAGATCACCACGGCCACCTCAGTGACGACCATATTGTTGCGCTTGCCGAACTCATGAAGCTCTCACCCGCCGAGGTGTATGAGGTCGCCACGTTTTACCATCACTTCGATGTTGTCAAACAGGGTGAGCAAGCACCTGCGGAGATTACTGTTCGAGTTTGTGACTCTATGTCTTGCCAAATTCTTGGTGCAGAGGCATTGGCGCTTGAACTCACCGAAAAATACGCCTCTGGTGACGTTAGGATTCAAAAAGTACCGTGCGTCGGTCGCTGTGAACAAGCGCCTGTCGCAGTTGTCGGCAAGCGAGCAGTTGCCCAAGCCGATGTCGGCAAAGTCGCGGAATTGGTCGACAGCAAAGCCACGGAACCGCTCGACTGCTCCGATGCGGTAGGCTTTGCACAATACTGTGCTGAGGGCGGCTATGCCCTATGGCAAGCGGTGCGCAATGGAGAGAAAACGGCCGATGCCGTGATCGCTGAGCTAGAACACTCCGGCTTGCGCGGGCTGGGCGGCGCTGGATTTCCAGCTGGCCGCAAGTGGCGAATTCTGCAGGAACAACCTGCCCCGCGTCTGCTGGCCGTTAATATCGACGAAGGCGAGCCGGGCACGTTCAAAGATCGCACCTACCTCGAGCAAGATCCTCATCGATTGCTAGAGGGCATATTGGTGGCGATGGAGTGTATCGGCATCGCTAAGGCCTATATCTATCTGCGCGATGAATATCCACATATCGATCTACTGCTCAAGCAAGCATTGGCCGATCTCTACGCCAACTTTGAAAACGTGCCAGAGATCGAATTGCGCCGAGGCGCCGGTGCTTATATCTGCGGTGAAGAAAGCGCCATGATTGAATCGATCGAAGGCAAACGTGGCATGCCACGCTTGCGTCCGCCGTTTGTTGCGCAAGTGGGTCTGTTTGGCCGCCCTACGCTTGAACACAATATGGAAACGCTGTTCTGGGTGCGCGACATCGCGAGCAAAGGCGGTGAATGGTTTGCAAGCCATGGTCGCAATGAACGCAAGGGCCTCAGAAGCTTCTCGGTCAGCGGTCGCGTCAAATCGCCCGGCATGAAGCTCGCACCTGCGGGCATTACGCTGCGCGAACTGATCGACGAATACTGCGATGGCATGGCCGACGGCCATGAACTGTACGGCTACTTCCCAGGTGGTGCTTCTGGCGGTATGTTGCCCGCATCGTTGGCCGATATTCCGCTCGATTTTGACACCCTCCAGCCCTATGGATGCTTTATCGGCTCGGCGGCAGTAATGGTGTTTTCTCAACAGGACTCAGCCAAAGACCTTGCACTTAACGCGATGCGCTTCTTCCAGCATGAAAGCTGTGGCCAGTGCACGCCGTGTCGTGTCGGTACCGCCAAGGCGGCCGCGCTGATGGCCAAACCACAATGGGATAAAGAACTGCTCGATGACCTCGCGCAAGTAATGGTCGATGCGTCAATTTGCGGCCTCGGACAAGCCGCTCCCAACCCGATGAAGTCTGTATTCAAGTATTTCCCTGAGGAGCTTAAGTAATGGCCACCCAACCGAGCAGCTTTTCAGACGTGGTGACGTTCGAGCTCAATGGCCAGTCCATCGAAGCCGCCGCCGATGAGACCATCCTGCAAGCCGCCCTGCGCCATGGCGTCGAAATTCCACATCTGTGTTACACCGACGGTCTACGCGCCGATGGCAACTGCCGCGCCTGCGTAGTCGAAATCGATGGCGAGCGCACTCTGGCCCCCTCCTGCTGCCGCCATCCAAGCAACGGCATGAAGGTCAATTCGAGCTCTGAGCGTGCCGTGAAATCTCAAAAGATGGTGCTCGAGCTCCTCAAAAGCGACAGCGCCGTTCAAACCTACAACCCCAATTCAGAGCTCGATCAGTGGTGCGACAAGCTCGACGTCCAGACGGGTCGATTCGATCCGCGTGAGCAGCCCAAGGCCGACCTCAGCCACCCAGCGATTGCCGTGAATCTAGACGCTTGTATACAGTGCACGCGCTGTGTTCGCGCGTGCCGCGAGGAACAAGTCAACGACGTAATCGGCCTGGCGCACCGTGGTGATCACGCCGCCATTGTGTTCGATCTCGACGATCCCATGGGGCAAAGTAGCTGCGTCGGCTGTGGTGAATGTGTGGCCGCCTGCCCAACCGGCGCGCTGATGCCGTCGAACAACGTTGGCATGATTGAACCCGATCGCGTGGTCGACAGTGTCTGTCCATTTTGCGGTGTCGGCTGCTTGCTCAGCTATCACGTCAAAGACGAAAAAATCATCAAAGTTGAAGGCCGCGATGGCCCAGCGAACTTAGGCAGACTGTGTGTAAAAGGTCGCTACGGCTTTGATTACATTCACAACCCAGAGCGTCTCACGCGGCCGATGGTTCGGATCGACGGCATTCCCAAGGGCATGAATGAGCACTTCGACCCCAGTAACCCACTGAAAATGTTCCGCCCAGTATCTTGGGAAGAAGCGCTCGAGCGCGCGGCAAAACCGCTCGCCGATATACGCGATAGCCACGGCGCAGGCGTGCTTGCAGGCTTTGGCTCGGCAAAGGGCTCCAACGAAGAAGCTTATCTCTTCCAAAAACTGGTTCGCGTCGGATTCGGTAGCAACAATGTCGACCACTGCACGCGCTTGTGCCACGCCTCTTCGGTCAGTGCCTTGCTCGAAGGTGTTGGCTCTGGTGCGGTATCCAATCAAGTTGAAGAAGTTGCACTGGCCGATGTGATCGTGGTCATCGGTTCCAACCCGACTGTCAACCACCCGGTGGCCGCCACCTTTATCAAAAATGCAGTTAAGCGCGGCGCCAAGCTCATCGTGATGGATCCACGTCGTACGGAAATCACGCGTCATGCCACGTTGCACCTGCAGTTTGCGCCAGACACAGACGTGGCCATGCTAAACGCCATGTTGCATACCATCATCGAAGAAGACCTGATTGATCAAGACTTTATCAGCGAGCGCACCAATAACTTCGATGAACTCAAGGCCAGCGTCGCCAACTTCAGCCCCGAAAAGATGGCTGACGTCTGCGGCATTGATGCAGAAACACTGCGCGAAGCGGCGCGCCTCTATGCCACCAGCAAGGGATCAATGATTCTGTGGGGCATGGGGGTTTCCCAGCACATCCACGGCACTGACAACGTCCGCTGCCTGATTGCCATGGCGATGAGCACCGGCCAAATTGGTCGCCCAGGAACTGGTTTGCATCCACTGCGCGGCCAAAATAACGTCCAAGGTGCCTCGGACGCGGGTCTGATCCCAATGATGTACCCGGACTACTCACGTGTGGACAACACCGATGCACATGCCTTTTTCAGCAACTACTGGAATGCCACACTCGATACCAAGCCCGGTTTGACCGTCGTCGAGGTCATGCACGAAGCCGAAAAAGGCAACATCAAGGGCATGTACATCATGGGTGAAAACCCTGCCATGTCAGACCCCAACCTCAATCACGCGCGCCATGCTCTTTCATGCTTGGAACATCTAGTTGTGCAGGATATTTTCCTCACCGAAACCTGCGCCTTCGCCGACGTTATTCTGCCCGCCTCGGCATGGCCAGAGAAAGACGGCACGGTGTCCAATACGGATCGCCGTGTACAAATGGGTCGCCAAGCGGTGCAACCACCAGGCGATGCCAAACAAGATTTGTGGATTATTCAGCAAATGGCCAATGGCCTCGGGCTCGACTGGCAATACGCACACGTCAGTGAAGTTTACGAGGAAATGCGCGGTGCGATGGGCAAGAGCCTACCGGGCATTACTTGGCCACGCCTAGAGCGTGAAGACTCGGTCACCTACCCTTGCTTTGACGAAACACAACCCGGTGCAGGCGTGGTCTTTATCGATCGATTCCCGACCGCAGATGGCAAGGCGAGGCTCGTACCGGCGCAAATCATCGAGGCCGACGAAAAGCCCGATTCGGAGTATCCCTTGGTGCTGATCACAGGCCGTCAATTGGAGCACTGGCACACCGGCGCCATGACTCGCCGCGCTAGCGTGCTCGACACCATCGAGCCGATGGCCGTAGTGCAAGTGCATCCAAGCGATTGCGCAAAGCTCGGCATTCGCGAAGGCGACCAAGTGCGCGTCGCATCTCGTCGCGGTGAGGTCACCGTGACGGTTCGTGCGGACTCCGGCATGCGCTTGGGCGAGGTATTTATGCCCTTCGCCTTCCACGAAGGTGCTGCTAACTTGCTCACTAACGAAGCGCTGGACCCCTTTGGTAAAATCCCAGAATTCAAATATTGCGCTGTCAACATCAGTGCACCAAGACAGACAGAGACATCATGACCCATATCATCGACGGAAAATCATTCGCCGCCAAATTGCGGCAAACCATTGCAAAAGACGTTGCCACCCTGAAGGCGGAGCACAATTTAACCCCTGGCCTTGCAGTGGTGTTAGTGGGCGAAGATCCTGCCTCTCAGGTGTACGTGCGTAGCAAGGGCAAGCAAACCGTAGAAGCGGGCATGAACTCCTATGAGCACAAGCTCGATGCCTCGACGTCGCAAGAAACACTGTTATCGTTGATCGAAGGACTCAATCAAGACCCCAGCGTTCATGGCATCTTGGTGCAGTTGCCCTTGCCCAAACAAATCGACGAAGAAGCCGTCATCAACGCCATTGACCCAGACAAAGACGTCGATGGTTTTCATATCTACAATGTCGGCAAACTCGCCATTGGCGAACGCCGTATGGTGCCTTGCACGCCATTGGGCTGCTTGATGATGCTAGAGGATTACCATGGCGATCTCAGCGGCAAACACGCTGTGGTGCTTGGGCGCAGCAATATCGTCGGCAAGCCCATGGCACAACTGCTATTGCAGGCCAATTGCACCGTCACCATCGCACACAGTCGCACCGCCAACTTGGCTGAAGAAGTTCGGCGCGCGGATATTGTTGTTGCCGCAGTTGGTCGCCCTGAAATGGTGCCTGGCGACTGGATTAAGCCCGG
>JABXHR010000151.1 GCA_013373515.1 Gammaproteobacteria bacterium
AGTCGTCCAATCCTTTAGCGAAAACCAAGACCCCAGATTATACGCCAGCCGCCCGCTGTGGGCGACCCACCCTGGAGTAGATCTAGGACCAGAACTCAGTTACTGACATGAGGAGGGTAAATATTCAGCAGGCAGCGCCAGAGAATAAGTAGAAGAGGACAAACAGCGCCAGCGGAAGGCACCGGAATCCATATCAGCCCGCATTACGAGGTACCGACCGTTGGCTTCGGGTAGATTGTCAGTGAACGAGACACGGATTTCACCCTTGGTGTTGTTCCACCAGACGTTTTTAACGTAACGGGAGTTATCGCCGAAAAAGTTGGTAGAGACACCGAGCTCTTTGAGCACTGCTGACCAGCCTTTACCCGCAAGGCCCGCAGTACTACCGTTCACAGCGACATATTCTACCAATCTATACTTTACAGGGGTAACAGCTAAGAAGGCTTCGGTCAGTTTGGCTTTGGTGACGTAGTTGCGATATTGGGGGATTGCAAATGATGCGAGAACGCCGATGATGGCAACTGCGATCATCAATTCAACGAGAGTGAAACCACGATATTTTGTGGGCTGCATTAGAACATCCATGTTTGCTTCCGTACTTTACGTTTTATGGTGAGTTACATGACGTACCACCAGTCCAGCTGAAACTCAAATCAGCATTTTCTACACTACTCTCTGCCGCAGAGGGAACTGGATACGTAGCCAAACCACTGAAGTCGTAATTTGGATCCGCAGAGGAAGAGGGGGCACCCAATGCTTTGAAATAAAGCTGGAACGTACTCAAAACATCATCATCTGTACTGCTATCTGATGCTACAGATGCGTAACTGTACAGGGTGGGGGTGGGACTGCAAACACCACCACTTGCATCCAAAAGATCGTAAACGTCAGTGGCGAGTATGTTGCCTACCGCGTCGGTTGGCTTTGGATCCCCCTCATTAGCCAGATAACCTAGTATTGTTCCTGACCACCCGGCCGGTATAGCACAGGAATAGTCTACAGACGATGTACCTCCAGCGGTGATCAAACTACTCTCATCAATCTGACATTCAATCGAAATTACGGGTTCTGGGTTACCACCTATAACAAACTGTGCGGCCGAAGCTACCGATTCAGGGAAACTGAGCGACCCCGCTACTGTAAATCGAGACAGGGTGTAGCCAAGCACCAAAGCACTATAATTCGTATAGTCTCGATTAAACATTGACTCACTGTAGGCTGAGTCTGTAGGCGTGTAGTTGTCAGCCGGCATCCCTTTTGTATAGTACGGGTTATCAATATGTTCGGCACTTACAGCTGCCGAGTATTGAGAATAACCATAGATATCGCACTCAACAAAACTATTACCACTCTTCTTACCATGTATGTAGAAATCCTGATATGCAACGTCGCCAGGAAGGTTATAGGCGGTATTATTGTAGACTGAGTAACGATATGACGTGAAATTAGCGGACGTTGAAGCAGCTTGCCTTATATAATCTGGATTCAACCAGAAATAACTATCATTAATAACCCCCTCAGCAGTTCTGTTGATATCTTCCTCTAGATAGAAGCGTACCAGCCCCGACTGACCCACCAGTGCCGAAGACGCTACTGCCTCACTGTATAGAACCTTTGGATCTACAGTCCCAAATCTATCTTCAAAATCATCTACTTTTAGGGGGTCTATGATTATATATCGATACCCTCTTTGGGGAGGTGCACAGACACTACCATTGATAGCTGTGACGGAATCTTCGCCGTTGCCGTTTGTCACCACATCAAGAACATACGGCTGAATCTGGCCGTTCCAACCTGTGCCAGCGAGGCAGGTGTACCAGCCAATATCGTAATTATCAAAACTATCTACTCTGTAAATCAAACACCCCGCCCCGCCGGTTGCAGCGATATCGAGAATATCGTCATCGGCAGTATCGCTCGAGCAAATAGCGCTGGAACTTGAACCAGAATAGGTACAACCGAATTCCAGATCAGTGTTTCCAGACGTTTTCACGCGCTGGTTCAAATCCAAAAGGACTCGTCCTGAAATCTGGAATATTTCATTATCTGGGTCACTCAACTGCACCAACTGAACATAGTCATCGCCAACTTTGACCCCGGCAACTAAATCACCGTCTTGATCCGCGGTGAAAATACTCCCAGCATCCCCAGAAACTTCCGAAATCACAGCGGCGCTAGCTGGACTTATTACGAGGCGCTCTCGATTCAAACGAGTAAGAGTTCCCAATGGTACCGGTATATCGCCCTCGTAACTTGTCGAGCTGGGTTCCAAACTGACATTGTCGGGGGTTGCAAGAGCGTTAAGGTTCCAAGAAAGCTTATGAGGATAAACCAAAAGTTTCGATGTATTGGCCTCATCTGGCGAGTTCCAACCAATCGTTAAATCAAAAGATACTAAACCTGCTGAGGTCGGGCCCGATATCGATGCTAAGGATACCGTGTAATTGATGCCATTCGGAGAAGTAGTACTTGTAGTCAAAACACTTTCTAAGCTTGTTATAACTTGAGATGCATTCGAGACTGTGCTTAGCGTGCGTCTCAATATTTCGATTTCGGATTCAGCTATTCTGGTTGCTTCGTACTCTGCTTTTGATTGCGTAAATTCGCCAAGAAGCTGGCTATGAAACAGTGACGCTCCGAGAAGACCGACCGTCAACACGACGAATGCGATGAGGGCTTCAATTAATGTAAAACCCAGCTGCGACTTTCTATTCAGCTCCGAATCACTATTTCTACCAATCATGCCAACCACCCGCCAATCGTACTGTCTGCCCAGTTCCGCTTAAATCAGTTATCACCGTAGGGTTCAGCTCAATACGGCCACCACCGGTACCATTGTCGTTTACACAATCGATAGCTATGATGCTGCCCTGTAATGAGTCGCTGGGGTTCATACCACCGCTAAACATCACTTCTTGAGCTATGATCATTCCGTAGAACGTTCCACCACCTCCAAAAAAGATCTCTGCTCCTCCATCAACAACGATCAATACTGGGTTAGTAGGTGAGGTCGTGTAATCGCTCAGTCTTACCTGGGTGTATGTATCATCTTCACAAGTGCCGCCGTCGTCGGTTTCGCTGCCAGAGGGTTCAAAATAATATGTGTTATCACCGTCCTCATCAGAGCAGGTTGCATTACCATCGCCACAAAACTGATTAAGTTGCGAAATATTGAAAAATGCTTGCAGGAATTCTTCCTCTGTCGCGTTCGCTAAGTTAGCGTCATCATCAACTATATCGGGCCCCCGGGTTGTAGCACTGTTACTAATCTGATCTTCAACTCCATCGATCGATATATAGGTAGTAGTACTGGAACCAAGTTCGGCGGCATCGCCTGACCAAATAGTTAGCGGTTCATAATTATTTGTTACGGAGACATTACCCTTGGAAATCCCGACTGCCCCCTTGCTAACTACGGGCACACTCGGTGGACCCGAGGTGACTGGACTACCAGATATTCGATCTTTCACAACCCGCCTTACGGACTGATCATCAGAAAATGCAGTACTGGAAATTTCTATGTAGTCCTCATATTCAGTGAATACTACTGTGGTCAAAGAATCAGTACATGCGTAATCCGCCGTAGCTACCAGCGTGGCACCCGAAGCAGTAGCAAGGCTCACTGCGGACTGAAGACCTTCGCCCTTCAGATAAGTCAGCGCACAGTCTAGACCAGAGTGAGCGCGCTGAAACGCTTGGCTTGCTCGCACTGCCGTTGCTACGTTTCTTTTGTCCGATATGACCGTTTCGGACATATTGTAAGAAACCAAAAAGATGGCCACTAAAAGCACGACGGCAGTCAACAGTGTAGCAACGCCTCTCTGGCGCTTGCCGCTCGCATTAAGGTTTCTACTGTTAGATCTCATCGTTTCTTATCTTGACCGTTTTATTCAGTTGAATTGACCACGAATCATCAGCCTTTGTCGCAACCTCAAGTGTAAATGTAATCGTATTTACAGAGCTGCCATTAGCCGCTGAGACCGAATTGGCGGAAAAACTAGTAATCCCAGCCGATACCAAAGACGAACTGATTTGACCGGTAGTAGCAGTCGGGCAGGCACTCACCGTCGCGGCTGAGGAAAAATAGAGTGCTCCACCAGCCGACCAAATAGCAAAATATCCATCGTCAGTGGTACCGGGTGTGCTGGTATCTTTGTCGTATGTGTAAACTAGACAGCTTGTATTGGGGATACCAAAGATTGCGGTGGGTATCGCAGTTGACGCACTAGTGAAGCCAATCCGGCGAATTTCACCTGCAATTAGATCTGTTAAAAAGGTGGACTCTTTGTTTAAAAGTGCTCCATTTCTCACATCTGCACTTGTTCGAATTGTCAGCAAAAACACATAAATAACAGCTGAAAGAACGATCAGACCGACGATCATTCCAATCATCAACTCAATCAGAGTTAGGCCCTTTTCACTACGTTTTACTAACATCCATACCGCCCCGTGTCTGAAGAACATATATCGACTTGCATTCCAGACGTGACAGTAACACCGATCGCACCAAGTGAACTTTCAATTGAAATTGTCTGCGCACCTGAGACAACCATTTGTGGCATTCGAAATTCTGTAACAGAGGAAGTTGCCGGACTAATAGTTGCGCCGGGGTATTGACTCGATAGAACCTTAGTTGATGCGTTATTTACCTCATCTGCGATATAACCGCCGTCGCAATTTGAGAGTGCTACAGACGCAATAGCTCCCTCAGTGGTGGTTATGCACCAATCTGGTCCGGACACATTCACGACTAGATAGATAGACCGGTTATTACTTACCGCAGAGAACCGCGCCTTCTGAGCTTCTGAGAAGATAGCCTCAGCGGCGCCAGTCCATCGCTCGCGAGTCACATAATCTCCGTAAAAAGGTACGGCGATAGCTGCAAGAATTCCTATTATTGCGACGGTTATCAGCAGTTCGATGAACGTTACGCCCACCTCTTTTCTGTCGATTATTAATGAGAAGCACTTCACTTACCGCTCCCAACATTCGGCTTGAGCGAATCCAGTCGCAAAAGATGCCCCGTTTCGGTCGACAAGAAACGGGCTACAATCACCGTCGACATGAGGACTTTTATTAGTCGCTTTCGCCGAAAAAGTAGAAGAGTCAGCGCTGACCATCTCAATATCCCAATACCCATCCGGAGACTCCGAGTAATCGACACCGTTTACGTTTGAAGAGTCCGATGCAAAAGCAACGCTGTTCGCCCTATACTTCTCCTGCGCAATCCTAATTGCTGCCAAAGCATTCATAGCATCGCCTCGCTTGGCTCGAATCACATAATCCTGATAAGCCGGATAGGCGACAGCCGCGAGGATACCGATCACGGCAACCACGATCATAAGTTC
>JABXHR010000168.1 GCA_013373515.1 Gammaproteobacteria bacterium
AACGGTGCGGTGTCACAGTGCATGATAAACACGTAGTGGCCTGGGCCCGAGCGACGCACAACTTGGAGATTTGGTGCACGGGCGACGAGGCTCGCAACCTTTGGTGGCACGCGTGAAATCATGTCCACCTGTCCCGATTGCAGCGCAGACGTGCGCGCGGTGTCGTCATTGAGTGTAATGATCTCAACCGTCTCTGCATGACCATAGCTACCCCAGTAATCTGGGTTCTTCGAGGCCACGGTGCGCACGCCCGGATCGAACTCTTGGATCACATAAGGACCGGTACCGATACCAGCCGCAGGATCGTCTTTGCCGCCGTTGGGCTGAATCATCAAGTGGTAGTCGGTCAACAAATAGGGGAAGTCTGCATTGGCAGAGTTTAGCTCTACGGCAACAACGCCGTCTTGCGAGCTAATCGATGCGATGTCCTGCAAAATGCCCAAGGCACCCGATTTTGAGTCTTCGCCCGCGTGGCGCTCTAGTGTGGCTTGCACATCCGCCGCAGTGAGTGCTTTGCCATTTGAGAAGCTGACGCCTTTGCGGATTTTAAATTTCCAGACTTTAGCATCTGGTGACGATGAAAACTCTTCGCAGAGCACAGGTTTGAGCGAACCATCATCAGCAAGCTCAACGATGGGCTCGCCCCAAAGCCGACCGATCAATCCAGCATTGTTGTTGGTAATGAGTGCCGGATCTAAAGTATCTGAAGACGACCCCCCTTCGACACCCACGCGCAGCGTCCCACCCTTGACCGGACCTTCCGCTTGCACTGCTGTGGAAACCATGGTGCCGGCAAATGCCATTGAGACACCCAAGGCACCCGCGCGACCCAAAAATTGACGGCGGTTCAAACGGCCTTGAGCCACTTCCTTCGCCAGATATTTCAATTCATCGTTCATATTGTTCTCCTGTGTGGTGTGCTTGAAACACTATTCGATTTCAATGATGCGAGTCATATTTACCATATCCTTGCCAATGATATGGGTTAATTAAACCAATTGTCGCGTTTAGACTACACCATTCGTTCTGTATTCCCATCGACTGCAAGGACCTGCCCAGTGATTCGCGCGGCCGCAGGGGAGGCTAAAAACAAGGCCATCTCGGCAACATCATCGGCCTTAACCCACTGACGCAAACTCGTCCCCTGTGCATAGGTTTCGCGCAAATGGTCGATGCTATGACCCGTTGCGTCAGCTTCAGCACGCAGTACCGCAGCCATTCGCTCCCCCTCAACCGCACCGGGGGCAATTGCATTCACGCGAACACCATGCTCACCAAGCTCCATCGCCAAGGATTTGGTCAGCCCAACCATTGCCCATTTCGCACAGACATAGGGACTGCGGTATGGCACACCGAATAGCCCAGAAGTTGAGGTCGTTAGCAGTATCAATCCGTGCTTTTGCTTCACAAACTGCTTGGCTGCCCATCGACAAGCCAAAAAGGCACCAAATAAATTGACTTCGACACAGCTACGCCAAGCCGCATAGTCCAGCTGGTCAATGCGCCCAGCAGGGCCCGCTGTGCCTGCGTTGGCGCAGACCACATCGATCCTGTCAGCCCAATGCTGCTCTACGTGTTCGAAAAACGCGGTTATCTGAGTTTCGTTACTGACATCAGCCACCTCGCACAACCAGCTAGGATAGCGATGACTTATCGCCGCCAGCGCCTTAGGGTCAACATCACAAATCGCGACATGATCACCACGGAAGTCGAATCGCTGCGCCATGGCCAGACCGACACCGGAAGCACCACCCGTAATCAATACCCGTTGCGACGTACTCATTGTCACCCATCCCCTCTAGATCCAAACAAAAACGTCCCGGTTGCCAAAATTCTCGCCGCCAGATTAGACTCCAAGGTGTAAACCGTTATCACGAGACTCAATCAACTGGCAAGCGGAATCGGTGCGGCAACCGCGATGTGTCAATCGCAGATTGTAGGGTCTGCGATCTAAGCGATTGATTCAAAAAGGAGGCAGCCTATGAACACCGCACGCCCGCTTGACTGCGACCTTCTAGTGATCGGCGGCGGCTGCGCTGGATTTGCCGCGGCACTCAGTGGTGCGCGCCAAGGGTTGAAAGTTCGCTTAATTGAACAAAGTCATAAAATCGGCGGCGTCATGGCTGCCTGCCCAGGCATGCCTTGGGGAGGAGGCTTTCCGCAAGCACGCACGGTTGGCGGCGTGTTTGCAGAATTGTGCGACGCCTTGTTCTCCAAGCAGCCACCGGCGGCCGAAATTCGCCCGTGCACCTTGGAAAACTTCGGTCACGAATTAATTTATGACCACGAAATGGCCACTTATGTCATGTTCGACATGCTTGAACAAGCGGGCGTGACTGTACACCTTGCCACCATCGCCACGCAGCCACACCGAGGCGAGCGCAACATTCAAAGTGTGGAGTGTGTCGATCGAGCAGGTCATCATCGTATCCACTGTCGACAATTGATCGATGCCTCCGGCGACGGCGAAGTTTCTGCACGCGCAGGTCTGCCCTACACGGTGGGCGACAATCGCGGCGCAATGATGGCAGTCACGCTGAGCTTTCATATGCTGGGTGTCGACATCGAACGGGCCTTTGCAGATGGTGATCCCTACTTCGAAAAATACGCCGCCAAGGGCATTGCCGCCGGTCAACTGCACCCAGATTTGGCCAAGTTGTATTTGATGCGTGGCTTTCATAACGGTGATGTATTTTGCAACAGCGTGGCCATTCGTGGTGTCGATGGCACCGACCCTGCGGCTGTGGCCAAAGCCACCCAAGAAGGCCGCCGACGCATCATCCAATTAGCCAGCTTTTTACGCCAATCCGTGCCCGGATTTGAACAGGCACAAATGCGTGAGATTGGCCCAATGGTTGGCGTACGCGAAACCCGGCATTTCGAGGCGATGTATCGGCTGACTCACGACGACTGCGCCACTGGGCGCAAGTTTGCAGACGGCATCGTTGCTTGCGACAACCCCGTCGATGACGTCATGCGCGGCGACGGTGCCATGACCCACGATGCAGCGGTGCAACACGGCGACTACTTCACGCTGCCGTTTCGCGCCCTAGTGCCCACGGCGCTGGACAATGTGCTGTTCGCCGGCCGACTGATCAGTGCTGACCCCACGGCATTTGCCTCGATTCGCGGTATGCCGCAATGCATGATCATGGGCCAAGCTGCCGGTATAGCGGCCGCGCAAGCCCTCGCCCACCAACACCCCAACCAACAGTTCGACACCGTGCAGTTGATCAAAACGCTGACTCAACAGGGAGTGAACCGACTGCATTGCCCAAAGGACCACGCCGCATGAACGAACGAATCACGCTTCCCTATTCCGTCGCCGAGCACGCCGATTGGCAAATCACACTGGCTGATGGCTGTAAGCTCAGTGCGCGAGTGTGGATGCCCGAAGGCGAGGGCCCATATCCAGCAATACTGGAGTACCTACCCTACCGTAAACGCGATGGCACTGCGATGCGCGATGCCCTGACCCACCCCTACTTCGCCGGTCACGGCTATGCCTGCTTTCGCGTCGATATGCGCGGCAACGGCGAGAGCGAAGGCTTGATGCACGACGAATACACAGCCCAAGAGCTGTCCGATGCCGTCGAGGTCATTCAATACCTGGCCAGCCAAACTTGGTGCAATGGCAAGGTCGGCATGATGGGCATCAGCTGGGGCGGGTTTAACGGCTTACAAGTCGCCGCTCTACAGCCCGAGCCACTCAAAGCGGTGATTAGCCTGTGCTCAACCGTCGATCGCTACGCCGATGATATTCACTACAAAGGTGGGTGCTTGCTCAATGAAAACTTGGGCTGGGGTGCCACCATGTGGAGCTACTCCTCTCGCCCACCTGATCCATCGCTGCGCGACAACTGGCGTGAACTGTGGCTGCAGCGTTTGAAAGCCGAGCCGTTCCTACCCGAGCTTTGGCTGCAACATCAACAACGCGACGATTACTGGAAACACGGATCGGTCTGCGAAAATTACACCGACATCAAAGCCGCCGTGCTCGCCGTTGGCGGCTGGGGAGATAGCTATAAAAACGCGGTGGGGGCGCTCGTTGAAAATCTATCGGCTCCGGCCAAAGGCATTATTGGCCCTTGGGTGCACAAATATCCGCATTTTGCAGTTCCTGAGCCGCGCATTGGCTTTTTGCAAGAAGCCCTGCGTTGGTGGGATCGTTGGTTAAAAGACCTCGACACTGGTGTCGAAGACGACCCCAACTTACGCATTTTTGTGCAGCAAAGCGAAGCTCCCAAGCCTTGGTATACCGAGCGCAAGGGACGGTTTATTGGCCTAGACGCTTACCCCAGTTCAAATCTAAGTTTGACCATGGCAGGCCTGCCATATGCGCTCAATAGCCCGCAAACCACCGGCGCGGACAGTGGTGAGTACTGCGCCATTTGGCTAGGCCCCGAGCTGCCCGGCGACCAACAGCACGACGATGCGCTATCGCTGTGCCACACTGAAGCGCCTTTGGCAGAGGACTTACAAATCATCGGGCGGCCTGTGGTCGAGTTTGAAATCGAAGCACCTAAAGCCATTGGTAAAATCGCCATTCGCCTCTGCGAAGTCGATGCACAAGGTGCCAGCAGCCGCCTGAGCTATGCCGTGTGCAACCTCGCCCAATATCCTTGCGAAAACGGCAGAATCCATGCCCGGATCGAACTCGACGCCATGGCGCATCGTGCGGCGGCTGGCCAACGCTTGCGCATCGCGATTTCGGACAGCTACTGGCCGTTGATATGGCCGGCACCCGAGCGCGCCGAACTTGTGCTGCAGAAGTTGGTCATGCATCTGCCCACCACCGATGCCGATACGCCAGTTTCGTTCCCGCCGCCACAAAGCGCTACACCACTAGAATTGCGCACGCTTCGTCCAGAAGATCACATTCGCCGCACCGATACCGACGCCAACACCGGCCACCAAACCCTGACCATCATCGATGACTTTGGTAAAGCTCAAGACCTTAGCCATGGGCTTATCACTGGCACCATCGCTCGGGAAATCTGGTCAATTCACCCCGATGACCCCAATTCCGCCACCGGCGAATGCCACTGGACAACCGAACTTGAGCGCGATGACATTGCCCTGCGCACCGAAGCGCGCTGCAGCATGCGTTCTGATACCACCCATTTTCACCTCAGCGCCCAACTGGAGGCTTATGAGAACGATGTGCTGATATTCGAAAAATCTGCTGACTACGCGATCGCACGGCAAACCCAATAGCCCTGCCGCTGTTAAGCCCTGCGGCAAACGGGCTAAAGGCTTGGCACGCCCCACTCTGAGCGTGCCACTGATCGAGCGCAATTGCTCATCGTCCATCGAAAAATCTCGAAGCCGCCAGCCAGAAATCTATTACCAAAGTGATACACGGGACTAAATCTCAGACCTATTTGTGCATTGCACTAAAAAGGGAGACCATGCAGGTATGGCAAAGCAGCACAGAGCGAGCAGATGATGGACTTTTTGGAACAATTTAGTAGCGCGGAAATCACCCTCGGGCTCGGTCTTTTGACAGGATTGGTGTTTGGCGCATTTGCGCAGCAAAGCCGCTTTTGCCTACGCGCCGCGACGGTAGAGTTCTGGCGCGGCAAAGCGGGCGACCGATTTTCGATCTGGTTGTTCACCTTTGCAACCGCGCTGCTGCTCACGCAATTACTGATTTACTTTCAGCTTCTAGAACGCACCAGCGTCCGCCAGCTCAGCACGGTCGGCTCAATGTCTGGCGCAATCATCGGCGGCAGCCTATTTGGCATCGGAATGATCATGGCAAGGGGCTGCGCCAGTCGCTTGTTAGTGTTATCTGCCACCGGAAATCTACGTGCGCTGGTGGCGGGTTTGGTGGTCACCGTCGTCTCACAAGCGGCACTTCGCGGGGTGCTCTCCCCTGCTCGCGAAGAGATTTCCACATGGTGGACGGTGCAAAGCAGTACCCGTGATCTTGCCAATTATCTGCCAGACGCAGTGCCAATTTTAATGGCTTTGGCGCTGCTGGTCGCTGCCGTCTTGTTGGCGCGAAAACATGGGGTCAAGCAATGGCACAAACTCGGCGCAGTCATGGTCGGTGCTGCGGTCGCGATGGGCTGGGGATTGACCGCTTGGCACGCCTCGTTTTCGTTCGACATCGTCCCCGTTAAAAGCGTTAGTTTTACCGGCCCTGCTGCAGACACACTGATGGGATTGATCAATATGCCAACCATCCCTTTGAGCTTTGATATTGGCATTGTGTCCGGTGTATTTGCGGGTAGCTTTTTTGCAGCTTGGTTGAGCGGTGAATTCAAAATCCAAAGCTTCAACGAGCAGACCGGGCTTTCGCGCTACCTTATCGGTGCTGTGTTGATGGGGTTTGGCGGCATGCTTGCCGGTGGATGTGCCGTGGGTGCAGGGGTGTCTGGTGGTGCGGTGATGGCCTCTACCGCTTGGATCGCGCTGCTGTCGATGTGGATCAGCGCAGGCCTCACGGATCGTGTGCTGGATTATCGCCCCGAGTCCGCGTCAACGGCTGTGCCACAAGCGGCGCGCTAAACACCACCCGCCATCAACGCTTAGAAAAAGCTCGATATTTGATCCAGCGATTTCTTAGCAATATCCGGCACTGTGGCACCCACTTCAGGGTACCCACACACCAGCAAAACAAATGGCCGCTCCGAATCGGGGCGCTTGAGAATGGTGTTAAGAAACTTCATCGGACTTGGGGTGTGGGTTAGCGTGGCAACCCCCGCCAAGTGCAGCGCGGAGATCATCATACCAGTTGCAATGCCCACTGATTCGGTCGGATAGTAGTGCTTTTGTTTGTCGCCCTTGGCATCAAGGCTGTATTTCTGCGAAAACACGGCGATCAAAACTGGCGCGCGCGACAGAAATGGTTTTTCTGCATCGGTGCCAAGTGGCTTGAGCGCGTCAAGCCATTGCTCACTGGCGCGATGGGCATAAAATTCGCGCTCCTCGGCCTCGGCCGCCTCGCGGATTTGAGTTTTGATCTTTTGGTCTTGCACCACCACAAAATGCCATGGCTGTTGATTGGCACCACTCGGCGCTGAGCCCGCAGCCAGAATGGCTTGACGAATCACGTCTTCGGGGATGGGTTGATCAGAAAAATCGCGCACCGTTCGGCGCTTGACCATTCGCTCGGCGTAACGAGTCGCATTGGCGATCATTGTCGCCTCGTCGTATCGCTCAAAGTTAAAATCAATCGAATTGGACATTGTTCGGTCATCGGTTTGGCATGACCGAGTGTTACGCTCATTTGGATTCAACGCAACTCCATTCGCAATCTACGAGATCTGCTTAAGCCGGCTTGACGAAATACCCCGCCACCGCCCATTGATCGTTTTCATAGGCTGGCGTCACCGTCTCGATCAACTCACTGCCATCGGGGCACTTCGCACGAAATTGCATCACCACGTACTCACCCTCTGGCGCATCTGGCAACTGCTGGAATATCTGAGCAGATATCAACGTTCGACTGTCGATTTCACCCAATTGCCTCGCCGCAGCAAACTGCCTGGTGAAATCGCGCTCTGACACGGCAGCATGAATCAACGCCGACGCATTGCCATAAGCGCTTGAATAGTCACCCGCATCCAGCCGTGCCAACCATGCCAAGGTAGCTTGCTCGGCTTCGTGGGTTTGTTCGTGGGTTTGAAAGTCGCTATCGTCCATGCGCTTATCCTCGGTTGTCCATCCAACCAGCGTACCACGACACGTTGCGCGACTTCTACACCGAGAGACCCGCGATGTATATTTGCGTAATCTTGCCAAGCAAGCGGGCCGCCGATGGTAGCCTTGTCCGTATGTTATCAACGCATTGGGAACACGATTATGTCTAGCGCCGCTGCCTGCTCCAAGGCCACCTGCAATCGACTTTTACAGCCGAAACCCATTCGCGCTTTACTGAGCATCTGGCTATTTGCCTCCATCTCGTTATCGGCCAGAGCCATTGAAGAACCTAGCTATACCGTGTTGCGACAAGACGACAACATCGAATTGCGCCAGTATGCCCCCATCCTTGTGGCAGAGACCGAAGTGGCGGGGTCGATGGATCGCGCCAGCAGTGAAGGCTTTCAGCGATTGGCCGACTTTATTTTCGGCAACAACACGGCCCCAAGTGGCACGTCTGCCAAAATCGCCATGACCGCACCGGTCCAAATGCAGCCAAGCTCAGAGAAGATCAGCATGACTTCACCGGTTACGCTGCATCAAAACGCCGATCGCTGGGTCATTGGCTTTACCATGCCAAGCGAATACACCCTACAAACCATTCCCAAACCCAACAACCCCGCAGTCATCCTCAGAGAGATTCCCGTCAAACGGATGGCCGTAATTCGATTTAGTGGCTTTGCAGGCGAGGAGAAGGTATCACGCAAGACTGTACAACTTGTGGCATGGATGCAGCAGAACGGCCTCACGCCGCTCGCCGCCCCCATGGTGGCACGCTACAACCCGCCATGGACACCGCCGTTTTTAAGGCGCAATGAAGTGCTGATCGCGTATTGACACAAGCCGCAGGTCGCGGCCCAGCGTCAGTTATTCCGCGAGTTCGCGCGCTTGCTCGCGCAAGACAAACTTCTGGATTTTGCCCGTTGAGGTACGTGGGATTTCGGTAAATACAATCTTCCCCGGAACCTTATACGACGCTAAATGCGCCTTGCAGAATTGACGAAGTTCCTCTGGATCCACAGTTTCGCCCGCACGTAGTTCCACAAAAGCACAAGGCGTTTCGCCCCACTTTTCGTGCGGCATGGCCACCACGGCAGCGGTCTCTACAGCCGGATGACGGTAAAGCGCTTCTTCCACTTCGATGGAGGAAATGTTCTCGCCGCCAGAAATAATGATGTCTTTGGAGCGATCTTTCAGTTGGATATAGCCGTCGGGATAAACCACGCCGAGATCACCAGAATGGAACCACCCGCCCTCAAAGGCTTTGGTTGTGGCCTCCGCATTGCGGAAGTAACCCTTCATCACGATATTGCCACGAAACATCACTTCGCCTAAGGTTTCACCGTCTCGCGCCACCGGCTGCATGGTTTCAGGATCGAGCACATCTAGCGCTTCTAGGGCAAGATAACGCACGCCTTGGCGCGACTTTAAGGTGGCCTGTTCGGCCAGTGGTAATTCAGACCAAGCTTGGTGCCAGTCGTTAACAACCGCAGGGCCGTAGGTTTCGGTGAGACCATACAAGTGCGTCACGTCAAAACCAGCCGATTGCATATTGGCCAAGAGTTTCTCTGGTGGCGGTGCGGCTGCGGTGAAAAACTGCACACGCGTGGATAACTGCGTGGTCTGTGCTTCAGGCGCGGCGATCATCAAAGACATCACAATCGGCGCACCGCACATATGGGTCACGCCTTCTTTGGCCAATAGCGGCCATATTGCATCGGCGCGCACTTGGCGCAAGCAAACATGCGTACCAATAATGGCCGACATCGTCCAAGGAAACGCCCAGCCGTTGCAATGAAACATCGGCAGCGTCCACAGATACACCGAGTGCTTGGCCATGGAAGTGGTTAGTGCATTGCCTTGTGCCAGCAAATACGCCCCTCGATGATGCGACACCACGCCCTTAGGGTTGCCGGTGGTGCCGGAGGTGTAGTTGATCGAAATCGCGTCCCACTCATCTTCGGGCATGAGCCAAGCATAATCGGCATCACCGCTGGCCACGAAATCGTCATAGTCGCGCCCGTCCCAATCGCCGCCATCCTCATATACGGTGGCATCGACGTACTGAATCACCGTTGGGTTGACTTCGGTCAATGCCAGTGCCGCCTGTAGCAATGGCATAAACTCGCGATCGACAATCACCACCTTTGATAGCGCATGATCCAGCTGAAAGGCAATAATTTCAGCGTCTAAGCGGGTATTAATCGAATGCAGCACCGCACCGCACATCGGCACGCCATAGTGACATTCCAGCATCGCTGGCGTATTGGCGAGCAGCGCCGAGACGGTATCGCCGCGCCCCATGCCTAAGCCCGCCAGTGCTGAACCGAGCTGCTTAGTACGGGTGTAAAACGTCGCATAATCACGGCGAATATGGCCATGGACAATGGCGGTATGCAGAGGAAATACCGCCGCCGCACGCTCTAAAAAGGTCAATGGCGTCAGCGGCTGATAGTTGGCCGGATTGCGGTCTAGGTCGGTGTTATACCAGTTGGTCATGGCTTAGGCGTCCTGCCACTGTGGGGCACGTTTGTCGATAAAGGCGGCGATGCCCTCTTCGGCGTCTTGCTTGAGCATATTGTCGACCATCACCTGCGAGGCATATTCGTAGGCATCGGCCAAGCTCATCTCACGTTGTGCGTAAAACGCCGCCTTGCCAGTGGCCAAGGTCATGCTGGATTTTGAGGCGATTTTCGCGGCCATGGCGTGGGTGGCGGCTTTAAGATCGGCGGCATCGACCACCTGATTGACCAATCCCGTTTGCTCGGCGCGCTCGGCTGAGATCATATCGCCGGTGAGTAGCATCTCCATGGCGTGTTTGTTGGAGACATTGCGCGATAGCGCCACCATTGGTGTCGAACAAAACAGCCCAATGTGCACGCCCGGCGTACCAAAACGCGCGGCGGTTGAAGCCACCGCCAAATCACAGCTAGCCACCAATTGGCAACCCGCCGCCGTGGCAATACCATTAACTTCGGCGATCACCGGCTTGGGGCAATTGACGATGCTTTGCATCACTGACGAACACAGGGTCATGATCTTGCTGAAGTAGGCACGGCCGCGGTCTTCTGTCTGTCTGCCCGCGGTCATTTCTTTTAGGTCGTGCCCTGCGCAAAATACTTTGCCGTTGGCGGCCAAAATCACCACGCGTACCGACGGATTCTCGGCGGCGTCTGCAAATGCGGCTTTCAGGTCCAACAACATCGCTTCAGACAGCGCATTGCGCCGAGCGTCGTCGTTGAGTTCAACTCGCAAAATACCGCTTTGATCGAGTGCTTTAATTAAGCGATCCGTCGATTGCATGGCTACGCCCCTTATGAAATGGTCATCTCTACATTACCAGCCAGTGTATTGGCGATAAAGCAGTAGCGGTGTGCGCGCTCTTGCATCTGCTCAAGCTGTTCATCGCTGACGTCAAAGCCCGCGTCAAACGCAACACGTGGGTGCAAGTCGATCTTGGTGACCACCATCTGACCCTTATCATTTTTGCCCAGATGCGCCACAGCGCGATCTTGGTAAGCGGCCACCGGCCACTTGGCTTTGGCTGCCAGCGCCAAGAAGGTCATCATATGGCAGCTCGACAAGCCGGAGGCGAGCGCCTGCTCTGGGTTGGTGTTCTCCGCATTGCCGCCCCAATCCGGTGCCGCGTCGGCCTTGACCGAGTACTTGTCGCCAAACTTAACGGTGTGCTCGTTGCTGTACTTCTGTGGCGTCAAGGTCTCTTCTTGGCGCGTCCAGCTCAACTCGATGGCTAATTCACTCATCAATGTCTCCCAGTGGCACGCTTAAGCGGCCACGATTTGTTTTCTTGGATCGTAGAACGGATATTCTACAACTGTCGCATTGCGCAAGCCGTCGGGCATGGCCACTTCAAGGGCAGTGCCAAGCTCTGCATACGCCACATCCACCATACACAGCGCAATATTTTGCGCCAAGCGTGGCGAGTAAACCGCAGAGGTCACTTTGCCCACCAACTCGCCGTTGTAAGTTACGCCCCAGAATGTGGTGTTCGGGCCAGTCAGCGGCTCGCCGTCGATGACGATGCCAATTTGCTTGCGGCTCACGCCTTCGTCGCGGATTTTGGTGAGTGCGGCCTTACCGATAAAGTCGGCTTCCATATCACAATTCACTAGACGATCCATGCCTAACTCATACGGATTGGTGTGGATATCGGCATCTGCGTGATAAGACAGCATGCCACCTTCGATACGACGAATCGAAGACGTATGGCCAGGCTTCAGACCAAACGGCTCGCCTGCGGCCATGATTTTTTCCCATAGCTCATCGCCACGGCTACCGTCGCGCAAATACAGCTCGTAGCCCAGCTCGCTCGACCAACCTGTGCGTGACACCACCAAAGGAATGCCATCCAGCTCTGTTTCGATCATCCAGTAGTAACGAAGATTCATAATCTCATCGCCAAACAGGCTGTGCATAATTTGACCCGACTTTGGGCCTTGAAGCTGTAGCGGTGATACATCCGGCTCACAAATATGGACGTCTAGCCCAGAGTGGATGGCAACGCCCTGCGCCCACAACAAAATGTCGCTATCGGCCAAAGAAATCCAAAAATGATTCTCCGCCAAACGAAGCAAAATCGGATCGTTAAGAATGCCGCCATCGGCATTGGTGATCAAAATGTATTTGCACTGACCGACCGCCATTTTTGTCAGGTCGCGACAGGTTAGCATCTGCACAAATTTTGCGGCATCAGGACCCGTGATTTCGACTTGGCGCTCGACGGCGACATCACACAGAATTGCATCATTGACAAGGTTCCAGAAATTCTGCTCTGGGCTGCCAAAGTCGCGTGGAATGTACATATGGTTATAAACCGAGAATCCTTGAGCGCCCCAACGAACCGTGGCGTCAAAGTAAGGAGACTTGCGGATTTGCGTGCCGAAACCAAAGTCGTCTGACTGCTTCATAGTGTTAACCCTCGATATCTAATGCCGAAAAATTGATGACGAGATGCTAGCAATGAAGCCCACGAAATTCGGCCCGAAAAAACTGTTTTTCAAAGACTGTTTAGACCGAGTTTTTTGGCCCAAAAAGTCCGCTTAGTCTCTCCTTTGAGATTGCGACATTGCGATGTCCCATTCAGCATAGTCAGAGCGCAAATCGCATCACTGTGTCACAGCCATTTGGTTTTCAGCGCGCGGCACAATTGCAATCACAGTGGCAGGAAGGCGAACGCACCGGTAGGCACACAAATTGACCGTCAGTAACGTCCTATGGAAGTAAACTGCGGCTGGGTAGGAGCTGCTTTAAATTGGGCTGAATCGATTTGACTTGGCGAGTCACAATGTAAGTAATGTATCGCTCTACGGCCAGCTCAGAGGCGGACATTTCATCCATCAGCATTTGAAACTCACCAAGATTGCGACAACACACCCGCATCACATAATCCATGCCACCACCGGTGGTGACGCAGTCAATGATCGGATCTTGTTGCGCTACGAACTGTTCGAAGCGCTGAAAATCGGCTTTGCTGTGATTGCGCAGTGAGACAGTCACCACCACTTGGGTGACATCGGCCAGCATGTCCAGCGCGATATCTGCATGATATCCGCGAATATAGCCCGCCGTTTTGAGCTTGTGCAGACGCGCCCAGCAGGGCGTTGGCGACAAATTAACCACCTCTGCCAATTTGGTTTTGCTCAGCTGGCCGTGCTTTTGCACCGCCGCTAAAATTTTGATGTCAATGGCGTCCAGCGCGAGCTGCTTCATTTCATCCAAAAGATGTTGATCCACTTTACATTAGACAACGCTTTTCCCGACATCACTTCTCAGTACGCGCCCTTTCCGGCGCCAATTGCCCCTTTCGGTCTCTTGAATATCCGCACGGGTATCAGTGCATTTTGTTGACACTTTGGGCACTCGGCACTCACTTGTCATCGCGATGCCAATTCTTTAGGC
Organism: Gammaproteobacteria bacterium; assembly: GCA_013373515.1. GTDB lineage: Bacteria > Pseudomonadota > Gammaproteobacteria > JABXHR01 > JABXHR01 > JABXHR01. The sequence continues at coordinate 13,570 of JABXHR010000168.1, forward strand.
TAAGAAAGGTTCGACCCTTTCCTGTATGGTGCAAAGCATGCGTTGGCTGATAATAATCACTACCCTTGCCCTGACGAGCACAGCTAGCTTTGCTGAGCTGAGTACAAATACATTCGATCCCTCATTGCCCAAGCGCTGCAAAAAGCTGTGCGACAAGTCCATGCGCTACGACAATAGCCCGTTGGAATTTACGCGAATGATGCAGCGTGAAGGCATCAACATCTATAGCCCCAGTCACAATTCAACGCCCTTAATCAGTGCAATAATTCGCGGCGATACGTCAGGAGTGAAATTCCTCTTAGAGCAACGAGCTGACCCCAACCTGGCCAACAAACGTGGCTGCTCACCGCTGCACTTTGCCGCTCGCAGCAACAGAAGCACCTTGATTGAACTGCTGCTCCGATATGGGGCCAAGCCCAATGTTGGTGCCAATACCCAATGCGGCACCGCACTGCATGCCCCACAAATCAACGTGCAATCCGCCGAGCAATTGATCAGTGCAGGTGCAAACGTTCGTTTGACAGATAAAGTGGGCAACACCCCCGCACACACCACGCTATACGCCGATGTGCTGCAGACTTTTCTAGACAACGGCGCCGCCGTTAATCAAGTCAACACTCTCGGCAATACCCCGCTTCATGCTGTGTTTGACAACAACTATGCCCAATTTGCATATGGGAAAGATGAAAAAGCACTGGCCAAAAGCGCCGGCATCATGCGCTCAGAGATGATCATCCAATTAATCAATAATCGCGCAAACGCAAATCTCAAAAATAATGCTGGGAGCAATGCTTACAACATCGGGTTCGAGAAAAATGCACTACGAGACCTCACCGCAGATGCCCGCGACCTATTGACCCGTAAAACCCGCACCCACGAACAAAACGCCATTGTCGAAGCACCCTATACAGTGTTCGAATGCGAAAAAATCAGAACCTTCTCTAGCAGCTATCGCCGCTCGGTGACTAAGGGCATTCTCATGGCAGCAGGCCGGAGAAGCACTGACGAGGATAAACGCTACGAGGCCGACTATGCCTTATTGCACAAAAGCTGGAAGCTCAACCACACCCAATGGGAAAACCGCACCTGCTATGCTGTCATCGATGCCAATTTCTACGACGGCTACCAATACGGCAAGCTAAGTTGCAATATCCCGAGATTTAACTGGGAAAAATTAGAACGACGCCCTTGGGGTGTGACGCGTTATGGCACAGCGGTGGTATGCGAGCCAGTATTTTAGCGTGGCACTTCGCCGGACACACCGCAGACGGTCCATTTCATTCAAAAAAGTGGCTCGCGACACTTGGCCTTAACCGCCGACCAAGAAATCCTCATGACCGTGCTATGCTTTCACAATGATATGGTCGAGGGCAGCAATACTCACTGATCATGCAACCCATGCGCATTGCTCAGTTTCTGATTGCCGGAGCGACAAAATTCAACGGGCGTTATCGTTTCCACTCCGCAATTATGCGCTGCACCCCTAACGTAAAGACGACACCTGTTCAGTCTGGAATAGTATTGGTATCGAGCCGTGTGCTCGTCAGTGGTTTACCAATACGTATTGGGCGGGTTAGGATCTAAACACCAAAACGCTGCAAACGCGATCCAATTGCGTTGCGCCCATGGTCTGCCACTGGTAAAGGATGGCCAAAGTGCACCAACTGCTAACACCGAGAAGTGATCCGAATGCGCTGGAAATATGCACAGCCATCGCGGGACTGGACTTTCACGGGAATCTTCAGCACCAGCGCGAAGAGATCATCGCCAATCAAACGCAGCTGCGACAAAATTCAACGCTCCGGCGGGAATGGCTGACCAAAGATCAACTCACTGACGCCCAATGCTATGCAGTGTTGAACTCTGCAAAATTACTCGGCATCGCACATGACTCAGTGGCTCACTGTTTAGTCGCAAGGGCGTTTGACCAACTTGGCCAGCTTTCGCCAAGCCTCGCGCACGCGAGAATTGCGATCACGCTCGACGATCAAGATCAATACTCTGCTTGGATGGTGACAGCATGGCAACTGGTGTACCACAACGCGGTTAGGGTTGAGATTAATCCCAAACGCAAACAAATCGAGCAAATGCTTAATACCGCCATCTCAGAGTACGGCAGCGAAATAGACCAAGCAATCGCGAATATTACCAATGCTTATGCAACTAACTTAGACGGCGGCAATGCAGTGGCCTCTAGGATCATTCGTCGCGCCATCAAAACCTTAGCTCTCAGCGACCGCTATCCAATGTGGAGCATTCGAGCCCAAAATAATGCCATGATCTACCAACGCGGTAGTAATGCCGAAAGACGAATAAACCATCTCGCGCACATTGAACTTGCACAACTGGCGCTAAATCATGGTCTCGGGGTTACCGCGATCTTTACATTGGTCAACGCCTCAGCGGACGCTATCATTTCCGGCGACATCGACATCGGAAGTCAATTTCTGCGGGCAGCGCAAAAGATTTTCCGAGCGTCGCCTCGATTGCCGTCAGTTCACAGAGCGATGATGCTCTTCAACACCCACGGCGTTCGATTCATTCAAGGAGATCGGGCGCGTGCAAAAGCCTATTGTCGCAAAGCAATAGAAACCTTTATCGCTTGCGGCAGCCAAGCACGGGCCGGGCAAGAAATACATAGCCTGGTCGATCTTTTAGAGCCAAAATCCGCCGAGGCTGCATATTGGACAAATGTGGCCAACAGTTTCACCACAGAAAGCGGAGAAGCGACCGTCAGTGTCAATGCACACATCGATTTTATATTGCACAACCACGAGAAACCGGTGCTTCCAGACTACATGGTTTCGCGAGATCGAGATTCGCTGACGCAGGCGCAGCTGCTTGCCTTTGCCTCTGAACAAATGCAAATGCGCCTAGACGCAGAGAACTATCTCAAACAAAAACACTTTACAGATGAACTCACCGGGTTACCTAATCGTCATGCATTGATGCACCAACTCGATAAACTAGACGACACAAAAACGCTGAGTTTAGTGCTGTTTGAGCTGGACGACTTCCAGTCCATCATTCAAACCGACGGGCACCACAGTGGCGACTTAATAATGATTAACCTCTGTGACAATCTATCGACACTACTGCCGCCAAATGCGCAACATTACCGATTACAAGAGAGCACTGTTGCGCTTCTGCTCAACTGGCAGCCCCCAAAAGTACTAAATCAACTGGTTGAGCGCATACGCCGATTTTTACACATTGAACTGACCCTCGAACGCGTCCCCGTATCGTTATCAGCCAACTTTGGATGCAGCCATTATCCAAAAGATGGCAGCAGCAGCCGAGCACTACTGAGATCCGCCGAATTGGCTTTGGCGTATTCCAAACGAACAGACGATGGTGCAATCACACACTACCAGCCTCACTTCCATGAAGCCATCGAACAAAAACAGCGACTCAAAAAAGACTACCAAGCCGCCCTAGTCAACAGCGAAATCAAACTCTACTGGCAAGGTATTTTTGACTCCCAACAACAGCGTATCATCGGCGCAGAAGCCCTGATGCGATGGCATCAAAAGAACGGTGTGATCTTGCCACCGGGAAAATTTATCGATTTACTCGAATCACGCCAGTTTGCAGATCAAAGTGGCGAATACTTGATCAAACACGCCTTTAAAACCGCCGGAACCACAAATTTCCCTACGGATGTCTACTACTCAATCAATCTAGCCGAGCGCTTACTGACATGGCAAGGGCTCGTGCCCTGCCTACTCAATGAACTCAAACGCGCAAAATTGGTTGCCAATCAGGTGCTTCTCGAAATCACCGAGCACGTGGCCCTCAGAGATCTCAGTCACGTCAATAGCAAACTGCGAACTCTGAGCGAACATGGTTTTAAAATCGCCTTGGACGATTTTGGCACTGGCTACAGCTCACTGTTCCAGTTGTCATCGCTGCCGGTCCATGTCATCAAACTGGACATGGCCTTCGCACAAGCAATAGAACACGACGCCAAGCGCGCCGCTATTTGCAATAACATCATTAAAATGAGTCGAGATATCGGCCTAAAGCTGATTGTTGAAGGCGTTGAGAACGAAGCGCAAGCCGAATGGTTCAATCAAGCTGGCGCCAATATTCAACAAGGGTTTCATTATTCACGCCCGATCGAGGACCTGACATCGGTCATCCCGTAGACTACCCCCCTGAAGTCTCACCCCATAACTAGAGGTTCCATCGTAATATCAAAGCGAAGGAGCCAAGATGAGAAAATCGAAATTTACTGAACATCAGATCGTAGCGATCTTGAAGCAGTGTGAGACTGGGCAAA
>JABXHR010000062.1 GCA_013373515.1 Gammaproteobacteria bacterium
CCGAAGTTGCCCTGACCATCAATGAGCACGTGGCGCATCGAGAATGGCTGCGCCATGCGAACCATGGTGTCGTAAATCGCAGAGTCGCCGTGCGGGTGGTATTTACCCATGACGTCACCAACAATACGTGCAGATTTCACATGGGCCTTATTCCAATCATTGCTGTTCTCGTGCATGGAGAATAAAACACGACGATGGACGGGCTTGAGGCCATCACGCACATCAGGAAGTGCACGGCCCACAATGACAGACATGGCATAGTCCAAGTAGGACTGACGCATCTCCTCTTCAATGTGGACATTGACAACTTCTTGGGCAAAATCACTCATAGATTTTTTCTATCCAGATGCTTGGGAGCTAAAGCGACTCAGTATACCATAATGAGACGCAGAACTAGGAATTGAGATGACGCTTAAAGCGCTTTGTGCAAGGACAGTAGTCACCGCCCCCCATCAACCACAGCTCGATGACCACGGAATTGTGATTGATGGCAGCCGGATCGTTGAAATCGCCCCCAATCGTGTGCTCGAAGGGCGCAGCGATCTTGAAATCATGGACCTAAAAGATCATCTACTCATGCCCGGCCTGGTAAATGCCCATACGCATTTGGCCATGAACCAGCTTCGCGGCATTGCCAACGACCTGCCGCTGATGACCTGGCTCAATGAGCATATTTGGCCTGCAGAGAATCGCTGGCTCAGCGACGAATTTGTGGCCGATGGTATGCGTTTGGCATTCATCGAATCGCTTCGCGCAGGCGTAACGCAATTTAACGACATGTATCTATTCCCCGAAACCGGTGTGCGTGTTGCAGAGGAAGTAGGGATTCGAGCCAGCATCGGCTTGTTTATGATCGACTTCCCCACCGCTTACGGGGCGGGTCCAGATGACTACTACCAAAAGGCTGATGCGCTGATTGAGCAGGCCAAAGACCACCCGCTCGTGCAATTGACATGGGGCCCACACGCACCCTACACCGTCTCTGAGCAACACCTAATCAAATTGCGCGACTATCGTGATCGTTACGGCATGAAAATTCATATGCACGTTCATGAAACGAAGGATGAGACCGAGGGCTACATAAAACAGCACGGCAAGCGCCCACTCCAGCACCTGAAAGAGCTTGGCCTTCTGAGCGACCATCTCATCGCCGTACACATGACCCAACTGACTGACGAAGAAATCCAATGGATTGCCGACGCCAAAGTCAACGTTGGACACTGCCCAGAATCCAATCTCAAACTCGCCTCCGGGTTTTGCCCCACGCACAAGCTACTCGAAGCGGGCGTCAATGTGGCCGTCGGCACAGATGGCGTGGCCTCAAATAACGACCTCTGTATGCTCTCCGAAATGCGCATTGCAAGCTTCCTCGCCAAAGCCAACGCAAGCGATCCACGCATATTTAACGCTGATCAAACCTTTGCCAGCGGCACGATTAACGGGGCGGTCGCATTGGGCAGCGATCAGCAGACCGGTACACTTGAAGTTGGCAAGCAAGCCGACATCGTGGCACTGCATCTCGAAAACCCAGAATCTGCCCCCATCTTCCAAGCAGTTGACCACATCGCTTACAGTGCAGATCGACAACACGTCAACCACGTCTGGGTGGCAGGCAAGCAGCTATTGAAAGACCGACAAACCACCACCCTCAACCAAGACGATGTTATGGCTCGAATTGAGCAATGGCGTCAAAAGATTATTGAGAGCCGAAAATGAACAATGTCGATCCAGCCGAAATTAACAAATTTGATTCGATTGCCCACCGCTGGTGGGATCTAAACGGCGAATTTAAAGCATTGCATGACATCAATCCGCTGCGACTCGACATTATCGACCGAGAGCACAGCATCGACGGCGCGCGTATCGCAGACGTGGGCTGCGGTGGTGGCATCCTGGCCGAAGCCATGGCCAAAATGGGTGGTGATGTCACCGGTTTGGATATGGCAGGCGATGCACTGGAAGTCGCGCGATTGCACGCCCTAGACCAAGAGGTGGATTTGGTCTACATACAAGACACAGTGGAGAACTTTGCCGAGCAAAACCCCGCTCAGTTCGACCTTGTCACCTGTATGGAAATGCTTGAGCACGTACCAGAACCCGCCTCTGTGGTGAACGCCCTGAGCCAACTGGTCAGACCTGGTGGCACCGTGATCATGTCGACGTTAAACCGAAATCTGAAAAGCTACCTCGGGGCAATTGTTGCGGCCGAGCATTTGCTAAAGCTAATTCCAAAAGGCACTCACCAACACAGTCGATTTATCAAGCCCTCAGAGTTGGCACGCTGGGCCAGAGCGGCAGATCTCGAGTTAACCAATCTTTGCGGACTGGAATACAACCCAATTACCAAAATCTACCGCCACAGCGACAACACCGACATCAACTATTTCGCAGTATTCAAAAAGGCAGCGGCATGAGTGGAAAAATCATTCTAATCACCGGTGCAAATGGCGGCTTGGGCTCCGCGCTCGCCAAACAATGCGCGAAAGCGGGCCACACGGTAATACTGCTTGGGCGCAATATCGCCAAGCTCGAGAAAGTCTACGACGAGATTGAAGCCGAGGGTGGCGCCACACCAGCCATTTACCCACTGGATTTAGCGGGCGCGACTGCACACGATTACGGCGAAATGGCTCAGCGGATCACAGAGCAACTAGGCGGCGTCGATTTACTGGTACACGCCGCAGCAACCCTCGGCAACCCCTCTCCTGTCGAGCTTATCGAACCCGAACACCTCAACAAAGTGCTGGCCATTAATCTCGTCGGCCCAACCTTACTCACCCAAGCGTTAATACCGACTCTGCGCCAGCGCAAGGGCACAGTCGTTTTTACCCAAGACAATGCAGACAGAGCCTACTGGGGTTGCTATGCCATCAGTAAAGGCGGACTGGCACAATTTGCCAATGTGGTCGCCGCCGAGAACGATGACATCACTGTGCACCAGTTCCACCCTGGCATCATGCGCACCCCTCTACGTGCTGGCGCATTTCCTGGCGAGAACCCAACGGAACTGCCGTCACCAGAACTCGCGGCCACACGCCTGATGGAGCTAATCAATGGCGCTTAAACACCCCGTCGCCAAACTGGTAGACGCCGCGAAATCTCGAATCAACAACCTATCGGCTGAAGACGTCAAATCACTGATCGACAAAGACCAAGCGCTAATTGTGGATATAAGAGATATCAGAGAACGCCAAAAGTCCGGAAAGATTCCAGGTTCGGTGCACGCACCACGCGGCATGTTGGAATTTTGGTTCGACCCAGAATCGCCCTACTTCAGAGACGTATTCGACACCGACAAAACCATCATTCTACATTGCGCATTAGGACATCGTTCTGCATTGGCTGCAGACACATTGACAATGATGGGATTTGACAACATCGCTCACATCGAGACTGGTTTTGATGGCTGGGTTAAAGCCGGTGGCAGCGTTGAAATGCCCGACCCCACATAGATCTCGGAACCCACGAAATCGCGGATAAATTTGCGTCACGCTAACCCAAACTTGCTGGCCGTTTTTTGAGCTTAAAGACCGCCCGAATGCCCAAAACACTGACACCAGACAAATCCACTGCCTGCACTCTCTAAATCACAGATATTAAATTGGGCGAACGACCTTCGATCTCGCCATTCAACACCGCGTCAACAAGGCTGTCATCGTAAACCTCGTAGATTAACCGCAGATGCTCTGGTCTCCAGTCCTTGACCATAAACACCTTTCCGTAGGCTTTTTGGACGAGGCCCTCAGGTAAATTTTCAAAGTCGAGCAAGGTCAACTTATTGGCCAACTGCTCGCTAAACTCCGTTACCGTCCTTGCCGCGAGGCGGTGCAAAGAATCCCCGGCAACCATCGACGCTGCCGTCTGACAAATAATCCGCCCTGCATCCAGAAAGTCAGTGGTTTCGTGCAAGGTCATGCCCGTCATTTGTGGCTCTAAAAAATAACTTGGCCAAAAATGTGTCGCCACTCCGCGATAATCTGGTGACAATCCGCCGTGAACATTCCAAAACCGAGCAGATAGCCTTTGAAAAAAACGAGGACTCAGTTTATGGCAGCCATAGCTGATCACCAACTGAGGACTGTGCGCTGCAACAAAATTAATCGTGGCGTCATCATTCAGAGCATGCCTCTCAACTTGCAACCGTGGCGCGCGACACTCAAAATCAGCGGCACTTGGCCCAAACACAAGATTCTCAATTCGATCTCGCTCTGAAAAGTGGTGACCAAATAGTGACTTTAAATCATCATCAATAGACGTCGGCGCCGACGGTAGAATGTTCTCGCGCTCCTCAAGCACCCATGACGACACCAAACCTTTAGATATCAGCTGCTTGGCGAAAAAGACATGACGCAGGTGGTTGCCCGTGATCAAACAAATATTACTCATACGTAATCACATCCTTCTCAAGCAGCGCCTCGATCACTGCGATTACCTGTCTGAACGGTGTGTTTAGTTTTTCGACAATTTCACTGAGCTGCCGTTTGCCATCAATCAACGAAATCACGTTGAGGATCAAATTCAGCTGCTCCCGGCCATCAAAGACCACATCATCTGACATCTTTCGAGTGAGAGTAGAATTTAGCGTCGGATACAACCCCCGCTTACCTAGCATCGGCTCACCGCCTTGGATTTTGGGGACAAGTCGCCTGTGCTCCAACTCATAGCCTCTTAACATCAACAGAAGTTTATCGACCGAGTCCACCACACTGCTAATACGCATAAATGACTTGTCATCGAGACTGGTGTGATATTGATCAAAGTCGCCATACACGGTCTTGGCCGCCTGAACAACCGGCAAATTAACCGCTGGCGAACAAAACTGTCGCTCATCACTGCCACAGGTCGGCGTGAAATCCCGCTCACAATAGAGCGCTTTATCATATTGACAAAGCTTCTCGACAAAATCGTCGATCGCGCTTTCTTCATCCAACCAATGCCGCCTAGAGTGCTTAAAAGAGACCGTTTTGTTGGGCCCGCCCAAACACGTCAATACGATTCCCGCCACAACTTGATCGATTTCGTCCTCTGGCGTATTCGCCAAAAACGTAACCGAACCGATCGTTTCGGGCACGATGACAAAGCGATAGCTAAACCGCCTATACGGCATTTTTTCGAGGGCACTGTAGAGGGAGACCAAGGCCAATGGGCCAGATAGCTCATTATTGGCCATACTCGGGTGGCATAGATAGCTTGTGATCAATATGGTTTCTGATGATTCACCGACCAAAGTAATATCACCATACCTTAAGAAGCCGTCGAATTTCTTCGTTTTGATATCGACAATGTACTCAGCATCCCGTCTCAACCCAGCCAACTGCCGTTCGGTCAAACAAAGCCCCCATCTCGGGGCGTAGTAGCTTGTTACATAAGGAATTGCCTCTGGCAAGTCTGGATCGGTGTGTAGATGGGCGGAGAGTGTCTCAAAATCGACTTTTCCAAAGAACGGCTCTGAGTAGTTCAAAACATGCAAATTGTTGACATCGGTATCTAAAATCACCACACCGTCATCAGTGCTGAGTGTTGCCCTCTCAAGCGCCCATTCTTGCGGCACAACCCAGTCAAAAACCGCCCGCCCCGTCGGGACACATTTCACTTCAATGGGGATATATTCACGAAGAATATCAAGTGATTCTGAAATACCCGGGCCTGTTATCGAACGACAAATCGGCCACAAGCGATCAAATAGCACATCCAATTGCTGATCGTTTACCGTAATCATCCAGCAATCGTCCAGATGCACGGTATTGCAAAGCAGTACCCTGTCTTCGACTCAATCCAAGACGCTTCGCATCGCACAGAGAACAACCACAATCGTCTTTCCGCATTGCCACCCACCGCTGAAAACACCATGTCACAACTCCTTTTGTGAGGTTTAGGTCATAGTGTAGTGTTCAGCGACGAGCTTGCTTCAAATATCGCTCGAATGAGAGAGTCTTGATCTGAGCGCAAACTCGCTGGCCGAGATAGCACTACACTGCCAAGCAGCGTATAGATGCATTACACCCTGATACTTCAAACCTTGGCCAAACTTCACCGCCAGAGGTAAAGCTCGTCGATCTAGACACCGTTACTCGCCCCAATCCACTGTCAATGTCCGCTGTGCAATACCTTGAACTTCTACAGTGGACTGGCAAAGTACAACACGATGGGAAACGCGGATTTACTCAACACTCGACACCATCAGTGCTCGAATCGCTCAACATCAACCCCAATCAATTTAGGCAGGAATTGCATAAGGCAGGAATTGCCAGAGATTTCAAAGTCACATTCCAACTGGATTTGCCGACCCAAACAGTTGCAGGAGATTGCGCTTGCTAGAGCGCAACGATTTGTGAAAGGCGTTGGCAAGATCACTGCAATTTCTTGAATTTTTAGCGGCGTAACGGGCTGCTATGGTCAAATTCTGCTCACATACCTGATGTAATGCCATCTCGCCCTGATTTAGCCATCAGCGCGGGCAAAATTTCGCACCCGCAGAGAAAAGCTTCTGCTCAGATGCTTGATCTTGGCGTTTTAAGTTTAGATGTGGATGTCCCGTGTGACGTGTTTTTGTCATCTTGTTTGACTTGGCCTGCGGCGTCGTATTGCCATGCCAATGGCTGACTGGTTTTGATGTCTTGAATGGCGCCCGAGGTGACCGTTTCGCCATCGATGCCTTTGATTTAGCGATTACGCATGTTATCGCTGAGCGAATCAGACTTGGTGGTTAGATTGCCAAAGTTGTCGTAGACAAAACGGTGGGTTGCGCTGGCGGCACCATCCCAGAATATTTCCGTGTGTCCAATCTTTATCCTTTGTGGCGAGTGTTCTCTATGGCTACCCTATGGCTTAAGTACCCCCACGAAACGCCAGCTTTTGAACGAAGTGGGTTGAACGAACCTCAACAAACTGGAACAGATCGACCGAGACAATCATTATGATCCAGAACACAAGTAGCCCAAGCGCTCATCACACCCATGCGATGGCGCAGGAGACGACTGATGCGTCGGCAGAGCCGAGCGATTCGATCGATATTGCGAGCAAATTTCGACAGTCGCTCAATGATTTTGACAACGTCAGCAATGATCTGTTTCACCTTACTGACAGCGCGCATGACGGGCTGATCGACGCGATCACTGCACCCGCAAAACAACTGCATGAAGCCGATATACCCCTATTATCAACCGGCGGGAGAGCATTCGATACCCTGATCGAGGGTGCGGGCACTATGACAGACATTGTCAAAGACCACTTCGCTATGAATGGGCTCGAGCTACAACATACCGTCTCCACATTGGCACGCGGTGCTGTCGACATTGGCGAGCGCCTTGCTAAAAACCCCGAAGACTTTGACAAGGTGCTGTTTGAAAATAACCGTGTCGCCAACAGCAAGCATGACCATGGGCAACACGGTGGCGAAGACCATTCTGCGCATGGCGAGATGGGCCATGACACCACTTCGAGCTCGCACAACACCCCTGAGGTTTCAACCGTATCAGAAGCAATCAGTCTCAATGTGAGCGATTCGTCCACTAGCGCGCAACAAGGGGAACATCACCAGTCGAGCGAGACCACTGAACACGCGCAACACCAGCAGGCTGACAGTGGCGATCGCCATATGAGCGATGCCTCTCACTCCGCGCAGACGTCTTCGGCAGAAGCCACAGATACACAAGCCACGCAGTCGCATCGCCGCGAGCAATCGCTCAACATTCTGAGCGGCTCAGCAACAATCAACTCTGAGCCCAGCCAGTCCGAGTCAACATCTGACAACGGCTGGGAAACTGACCGACTAGATTCTGTCTCCGAGGTATTCGAGGAAATCGCAACCTACGAGACCAATATGATGAAAGCGCACCTTGCGCATGATTTACTGTTGGCGCGCACACCGGTCGATGTTGCCCATAAACTGGTAACTGAGACCGCTGAGGATCTTCATCTTTCTGAAATCGTCAATCCACCGATGGACGCCGCGCATGCCTCGGTCTCTGCTGGCGTTGAGGATGGCATCCACCGCATGGCCATTGAACCAATGACCTCAGCAGCCACCAAAGCTTCGGAGGCGATGTTCGGCGAAATGGGCACTTCCGGTGAAATGCACCATCAGTACAACGACAATCTCAGCACAGCCAAAGCCACTCGTTTCGATAAATTTGCCGAAGCACAACTGGGCGATTCACTCGATGAGCTATTCGGCACGGACGGAGAAGGAGCGAGTGATCGATATCAATTTAGCCAGCACGAGCAAGACAACGCCGGTTTCTTTGATCGCATCTTTGATAGGTTATCCGCCTCAATGTAGTGCAGAGTATCCACGGTTTTGCGACCGGGTGAGCTTCGATGCGACCCAATGACACTTAAGGCTCTACCGAGGTAGCAATTACATGCCCAGTCCCAAACCATAAAATCACCGCTCCCAATAAGGCGGATCTCCGCAGCGGCAATCCGGGACAGCCCCATCTTTTCAGGTGCCTTCTAAGCTGACGGTTTGGCGACTGATGGCCAGCGTTTGGCTATTGATCACCGTGGCGGTGTGCTGTGTGCTGTCGCTAGTACTGCTACTCTCTTCCGAGATTAGGCTACCCCAACTGCTGGATTCTTCACTGCTGCGGGTGCTGATGTAGTCCTTGGCAGAGGTCAGTGTCACATTGCCTTCGGCATCGATATTGGTGCCGATATTGGCGTCGATTTGCGTGCCTTGGCTCAGCACATCGCCACCGGCTTCGATATTGATGCCGCCACCGGCCGTTAGATTGCTGACATCGGCTAGGTTTTTATCGCTCGATTGGCTGCTGGCGCTATCGCCACTGAACAAACCGCCCTCTTCTTCGACGCGGCTTTCGCTTTGGTCACTATCTCGCGCTTCGATGAGGTTGACATCGCCTTTGGCTTTGATGGCGATATTGGAGGCGCTTTGTAGATCACCGCCGACGATATTGACATCGCCTTCGGTGGCTTCAATGCTGATGCCCGCTGCCGCGCTGGCATTGACGCCGGTTTGGTCGGTGCTGCTTTGGCTGTTCGCGTATTGGATTAAACCGCCATCGAGTTCAGTGTTGCTTTGCTGGCGCGATTCGGTGGTTTGTAGATCCACCGTGGCCCCTTTGAGGCTGAGTTTGCCGCCGCTTTGTAGCGTTGCACCCATCGAGGTGAGTGCCCCCTCCGCGCTTAGATTGGCATCACCACCTGTGATGAGCGTAGAGGTGGCAGTGCGATTACCGCTGGCGTTGGTGTTAGCACTGGCAAGCGTATTACCCAGTTCTAGATCTAGCTGGGTGAGGTTGCCTTGGGCGGTGATGCTGGCGTTGCCACCTGCGAGGAGTTTGCCCGCTTGGTCGATAAAATCGCCGCCCGCGTTGACGATTAAGTTGCCCGTGGCTTGAATGGTACCTTGGCCGGTAAGCACGGTTTGATCGATGCTGCCTGCGGCATTGCTGAAGTTAAACTTCCGCGTGGTGGCGAGGTTTTGGATATTACCTGCAGCGTCGATGCTGACATTGCCACCGCCAAGGGTGCCGGCGACGTTGTTGATGTCGCCACCGCTTTGCAGGTTAAGTTGCTGACGACCTTGGATGGTGCCGCCTAGGTTATTGATGTCACCACGGCTCCCCAGATCGAGGGTATTGCCCACGATAATGGCGCCATCATCTTTGAGATTGTCATAGGACAATGCAGGCAGATACACCACCGGTACGGTGACGTTCTGTACCGAGCCATCAGCCAGTGTGACGTCCTTGTTCACTGGCCAAACAATGGGCTGGGTCAATTGTTGGAGGTATTCGGTCGACAGTGACACGCCTGCGGCGATGTTCAGCGTCTTTGAGGCGGCGATGGCGTTGTCCATGAGCCACTGATATTGGTCGCCCTTGTTGGCAAAGCTGCCGAGATATTGATTGCCGCTAACGTCTTGGATTTGATCGGCCACCAGCTGCGCTTCATAGAAGGCATCCCCCAAGCGCTTATTGAGCTGATCGGTCTCGGGGCTGATGGCCTTCATCATGTAATCGCTGCCCAAGAACGGCGTTTTGCTGGCAAAGCGTTCGTGGGTTTCGATTAAACTCAATGAAACGGTTGAATTAAGTACTAATATTTAGTACTAATAACGCATGAACAAACGCCATCTCAGAACGCTTGAGTCGATCTTCCGCCGCCCGCCGAACGGGAATATTAAATGGCGTGATATCGAGGCTTTACTCACTGCACTGGGTGGCCAAATTAGTGAAAGAGAGGGTTCACGCGTGGAAGTCTATTTGTTTGACCAAGTACGTATCTTTCATCGCCCCCACCCGAGGCCCACTACTGACAAAGGCGCTGTCGCCTCCGTTCGGGAGTGGCTAAGAGACAACGGAGTTACCCCATGAAGAACTTAATGCAGTTTGGAGACTTTCGAGCCGTCATCTCCTATGACCCCGAAATAGAATCATTTCGCGGTGAGTTTATTGGCTTGAATGGTGGTGCAGATTTTTATGCTGATAACGCCGCCGATCTCAAACGCGAGGGCGAATTGTCGTTGCGAGCTTTTCTCGACGCTTGTGAACGGCATTCGATACCGCCAAAGAAGCAATACTCTGGCAAATTTAATCTGCGAGTTTCATCTGAATTACATAGTCAAATCGCCGACTTGGCAGCCGCAAATGGCGACAGCCTCAATAAATGGATTGAGCAAGCACTTGAAACGGCCATTCGTCAGGCCAGCTGACTGGTAGAAGGTGACTGTCTCAATGGTCAATGTCTTTCAACACTACATACCCTCTGTGCTCGAATCGCTCAACATCAACCCCGTTCAATTTAGGCACTAAGCGAGCCTGTGAGCTTGAACAGCTTAAGCTGGCCCGTAGGGTGGAGACGCAGTCGGAATAAAAATTGCCAGAAATTTCAAAGTCACATTCCAACTGGATTGGCCGACCGACACAGCTGCAGGAGATCGCGCTTTCCAGAGCGCAGCGATTTGTGAAAGGTGTTGGCAAAATCATTGCAATTTCTTGAGTTTTTAGCAACTTAACGGGCCGCTATGGCCAAATTCTGCTCACATACCTGTTTTAATGCCATATCGCCCAGATATCGCCATCAGCACGGGCAAAATTTCGAACCGGCAGAGAAAAGCTTCGCTCGGATGTCTCGATCTTGGCGTTTTAAGTTTAGATGTGGGGCTTAAATAAGGGTGTCCCATGTTGTTTATGCTGTGTCAGATTAGATGTGGGTGTCCCACGCAGGGCGCTCACGGGCAGGTCTTTCTTTCAGTAAATCCGGGTATCTTCGATCTCTGTAGAATATACTTATCGATTTCAGCTCAACCCTAAGCAAATCTAAAAGCTCCCAACCAGCATCATAGTAGTTATTGAAATCCTCTTCAGATCGAAAGCCTATATTCGATTGATCTTTCCGATCCAAAGTCTTATCAAAATCTGCTGACCATCGGTTCAATTTCGCCACTAATGAAGACGAAATTGGCAAAGTCGCTGGATCTATATTTCTAGGCTCGTCCATGTCCCATAGTGGCCAGCATTCATAATCGGACATTAACTTGATATTTCGTACTTGGATAGACACTTGTAATACCTATGGTTTGGATGTTGGGTTCGCGCCTACCATGAAACCATACAAACACCCCAAACAGCCCCATTTTAACAAATTGGTTACTTTCCAACCCCTTTGTCGGATTAGATGTGGGTGCGTAGACTCACCGTCAAGCGTCTCAGTCCATTTCTAGAGATTCCTCAGTCACTCGCCGTCTGAATTCGCTTGGCGGTATGTTGCCCAGCGATTCATGCGGTCGCTCTTCGTTGTA
>JABXHR010000244.1 GCA_013373515.1 Gammaproteobacteria bacterium
ACCGACACCACCATGCGCGATGGCCACCAGTCTTTGTTTGCCACGCGCATGCGCACCGCAGATATGCTGCCTGTGGCGCCGCACTATGCCTCGCGATTGCACAATATGTTTTCGATGGAGTGTTGGGGCGGTGCCACCTTCGATGTGGCGATGCGTTTCTTGTACGAAGATCCTTGGCAACGTTTGCGCGATCTGCGTGAGCGTATGCCAAACCTCTTGCTACAAATGTTGCTGCGCTCTAGCAACGCGGTGGGCTACACCAATTACAGTGACAACGTTGTTAAGTTTTTCGTTGAGCAAGCGGCAAAAGAGGGCATCGATCTATTTCGCGTGTTTGACTCGCTCAATTGGGTCGATAACATGCGCGTGGCGATGGATGCGGTCATCGATACCGGCAAATTATGTGAAGGCGTGATTTGTTATACCGGCGATGTCTTTGACGACACGCGCGCCAAGTACAACCTCAAATACTATGTCGATATGGCCAAGCAGCTCGAGGCGGCAGGTGCGCACATCCTCGGTATCAAGGATATGGCGGGTATTTGTAAGCCCAATGCCATCCGTGCCTTGATCGCCGCGTTGCGCGAAGAGATTTCGTTGCCAATTCACTTCCATACGCACGATACCTCGGGTATATCTGCGGCCACTGTGTTGGCGGCGGTGGATGCGGGGGTCGATGCCGTGGACGCGGCGATGGATTCGATGAGCGGCTTAACGTCGCAGCCCAGCTTGGGTTCGATTGCAGCAGCGCTGCGTGGCACCGAGCGCGATTCTGGTTTGGACGAGGGCGCGCTTCGCGATATCGCTAACTACTGGGAAGGCGTACGCAATCTGTACTCGCCATTTGAGTCAGAAATCAAAAGCTCGACCTCAGATGTCTATCAGCACGAAATGCCCGGCGGCCAATACACCAATTTGCGAGAGCAAGCCCGTGCCATGGGGCTCGATCATCGCTGGCCTGAAGTCTCCAAGATGTACGCCGACGTCAACAAGCTGTTTGGCGATATCGTCAAAGTAACCCCCACCTCTAAAGTGGTTGGTGATATGGCGTTATTCTTAGTGGCCAACGATTTCACCTGCGAAGACGTGTTGAGCGGTGAGCGCGATATAAGCTATCCAGACTCGGTGATCTCCCTGTTTAAAGGCGAGTTGGGCTTCCCGCCCGATGGTTTCCCCGCCGATGTTTCTCGCGCCATTTTGCGCGAAGACGGCCCGGCCAAATACCGCCCAGGAGATCAACTACCGCCGGTCGATTTAGAAGCCACACGTGCCTCACTGGCCGAAGCACTTGAGATGGAAATCGACGATGCTCAGCTTGCAGCACATTTGATGTACCCCAAAGTTCACAAGGACTTCATCAAGGTACAACAATCCTACGGCGATCTATCCAAATTGCCGACGTCGGCGTTCTTCTATGGCCTCTCGCCAAGCGAGGAGATCAACGTCGATCTGGATCAAGGCAAGACACTGATCATCCATCAGCTTGGGGTCAGCGACAGTCGCGAAGAGGGCGCCAAGCGCGTGAGCTTCGAGCTCAACGGTCAACCACGCAATGTCCGCATCGCCGAAGAGGGTGCTGCGGTAAGCTCTGCTCGACCCAAGGCCGAAGACAATAATCCTGCGCATGTGCCCGCACCGATGCCTGGCATGATTGTCACCTTGAGCGTGTCGGTTGGGCAGTCGGTCGAAGCGGGCGATCCGTTGTTGTCAATTGAGGCCATGAAGATGGAAACCCAGCTGCGCAGCGAACGTTCGGGTAAGATCAAGCAAATCCATGTCAAACCCGGTGACACCGTGGCGGCGCATGATTTGTTGATCGAATTCGAGTAGGAGAGCCCATGAAGCTCGGCGATAGTCATCAATTTGAATACACCATCACTGAGGCGGATACCGCCGCGAAGGTGGCGTTTGATCCAAGCGATGTCTATCCCGAAGTACTGGCCACTGCACGGATGGTCGCCTTGATGGAAATCGCAGCCTCGCGGCTCATCGCCCCGCTCGTGGGCGAGGGGCAGTTGTCGGTCGGTGTCGATGTCAATGTGCGCCATCTGGCGGCAAATGGCGTCGGCAAAACCATTTCGGCCAAAGCCACCTATACCAGCTTTGACGGCAAACTTCACGCCTTTGAGGTCGAAATTTTCGATCCCTCTGGCACGTGTGGCCGGGGCACGCATACACGTGCCATCATTGATAATGATCGTTTAATCCAAGGGGCGCTACGCCGCGAGTCATCACCACGTTAAATCCATGTAGCAGGACGCTAATTTGAGTGACGCCAAGCAAATTGTGCTGGCATTTTGGCAAGCCATGCAGAGCAATGCTTTGAAGCAGCGAGCCAGCACCTCACAGAGAGTTTCGAAGGGTATTGGCCACAGTCGTGTGAGTTGACGGTGGGTCGAGCAAACTTCGCTGCAATCAATACCCATTACCCTGCACAGGGACAGTGGCACTTTACGCTGCATTCGATTGTCGCCGAGGGTAATCAAGTGGTGACAGATGTCACGGTGACCGATGGCGAGTTTGAAGCGCAAGCGATTACATTTCACACTATTTTAGACGGCAAAATTCATCGCCAAACCGAATATTGGCCGGATCCAATGCCAGCGCTTGAATGGCGCCGGCAGTGGGTGACGCTTGTTGATTAGATTTCCGAGAATTTTTGTATTTGCATCATCCAACGGTGGGACTGGCACTCCGTGTCAGGCATACTGAGCCAAAGCGAAGCAAAAGAGCAATTCGTCGAGACGGAACTCGACATCCCACGAAGGCTGTTCGTACAATTCAACCGTGCTCGACATCCCACGAAAGCCGTTCGCACGGTCCAACCGTGGGACTGGCACTCCGTGCCGGGAAT
>JABXHR010000122.1 GCA_013373515.1 Gammaproteobacteria bacterium
CGAGGCCATTGAACGACAATCGCCGGGCGAATTACCGCTGACTATTTTTGTCGAAGACATGGAGATCGTCACCCTCATGACGATTGGCATGGACCCAGAGCGACTGGCGCTTGGCTATTTGAAAAACCAAGGCCTGTTTAACGACATTGGGTCCATTGCCCGCGTGGTGACAGACTGGGAAAACCAGTCTGTCGTAGTCCATACCCACAACAACGACGAAGTCAAACAATGGCGCGAAAAGCAATTCAAACGCATCGTCACCAGTGGCTGTGGCCAAGGCACGTTATTTGCCGACACCCTCGACAGTATGGACACCGTCAAGCTTGAACCACCCCACTTCAAACAATCCGAGTACTACCAGTGGATCGCAGCGGTTTCCAAATACAACACGCTCTATCGCCAGGCAGGCTCGGTACACAGTTGCGCGCTGATTGGCGATCATAAAGTGCTTTTCCATAACGAAGACGTTGGTCGACACAATGCCGCCGATACGATCGCAGGCTATATGTGGCTCGAAGGGATCACTGGCACCAACAAAGTGTTTTACAGCACAGGAAGGCTCACCTCGGAGATGGTCATCAAAGCCGCTTTTATGGGCATCCCCACGCTGATTTCGCGCAGCGGCGCCACGCATATGGGATTGGAGTATGCCAAACGCGTTGGCATGACCGTGATCGCGAGGGCTAGGGCCAAACAATTCTTGGTATACAACGGCAGCGAACGGATCGATTTTGATGATGTGCCGCCAAAACGCGGCTAGGGACCCTTATTTAGGGTTAAATTTAATTTAACTCTTGGTTTATTAATTAATGGTAAACCATAGGCGATTAATAATTAACGATTAACCGGCTCAGTTAAACCCTGCAAAAACAATTGCTTGTTGTCCCTGCGACTCACATCGACAAATTAATTTTCATCAAAAAAACCTCACATGACCAGTCCCAGGAGAACTGGTTAATCACCAAACACTGACAACCCAAACAGATCAAAATCTAGTTTCATTGACAATGAACATGGGTCGCGTTAGTTTGACAGTCCGGAACCGAAATACACGACTTACACAAACCACCACCAGTTCGCATGGCCTCTATTGCCAGCCTGCGCGGTTCCGCTAAGTTATTTGATAGAAACAGCCCGTTACACGCGAGGTCCATCTTTTGAAAAAGAAGGTTCGTTGGTCGATTGCGGTGGTTTTTGAGCAAATCGAATCCAACTCAAAATGGTTAAGTCACCAATGGCGCTGCGTTGGCGTGGCACCGAGCCACTCTATTGACAGCGTAACGTCGTCTGGCGCCTTTTTATTTCATCCAAGCCATATAGAACTGCACGAAGACGAGGTAGACGGCTATTTCCACAACATCTCAGCACAGCGTGTTAAATGCTTCGCTGCCTACAGCCTCGAAAATGACCGACCCGTGATTCAATGTACAACCTTCAGTTGGGATTTGGCTGATTCCTACGGCCAAGGCGAATGCACCGTCGATGCCGTACCACTGCCCGCCGAGCTCTATCCAGAATTTGAAGCCTTCGTCCTAGAACACTATTGCCCCCAGCCTCGCAAAAAACGCCGCAACTCACCGCAAAAGGCTTCCGCAGAGGCTCACCTATGAGCGCGAGCAAATGGGCCGAGCGCTGGGCGGATCGAAAGCGCAAAGTGGCAGAAGACAACGCGCAGCCAGACGAGGTGCCGCAAGTAGCACCCGAATCAGACATTGAATCTGGCGACATTGCAGCACCGGAGCCAACCGAACTACCAAGCCTCGAAAGCCTCAACGAAAACTCTGACTACAGCGCTTTTATGCAGATCGATGTCGACAAAGAAATCCGCAAACTCGCACTGAGAAAACTGTTCTCCAGCCCTGCCTTTAATATCCGAGATGGTTTGGATGATTACGACGATGACTACACCCAGTTTGTGGCCCTAGGCGACACCAAAACCGCAGATCTTGCGCATCGATTATTCCCAAGCCCACCCGCTACCGAAGAAAACTCTGCCTCCAATCCAGATGAGGCATTACAAACCGACTCGAATGAGCCGGTAGATGAGGACAGCGACCAACCACAATCCGAGCAGATAGAGACCGCCAATGACTGACGCCAAGTTGCTCCTCACTGCCCAAACACAAGCGCAGGCACTGCTGAACCACAGCAGTCAAAGCGATTCCGATCTAAATATCGTCAGATACCATGCCGAGAAGCGGGTGATTCTGCTGGGGCAACATCCAGCTGGCAGCCAGCTTGTCGGTGCATTGATTCAAGCGGGATACGAGCTCACCCCCGTTGAGGGCAGCAACATTTCTGTGCGAGGCCATCTCGGTGCGTTTGATGTGGAATGGACCACCGCTATCGGTGTCAGTAAGCACAAACATGGTGACATCGTGCTCGATTGCACGCACCCGCCCACCTTGTCTAGCGCTGTGCTTCCACCTGGCTATCTTGTCGCGGGTCAGGAGGAGATTCCCGCAGACATTCTCGAGCTGGTTGAGCAGCATATTGGCGACTTTAGCAAACCCAAATTCTTCGTTTACGACCCAGATATCTGTGCCCACGGGTCGGCCAAACTTGCAGGCTGTAATGCCTGCATTCACGCATGCCCCGCAGACGCCATTATTTCGATAGGTGAGAAAATCGAAGTAAACCCCATGCTCTGCCAAGGCGGCGGCACCTGCGCAACCGCCTGCCCCACCGGCGCCATTCGCTACAACTTTCCTCAGCCCTCTCAGCAAGCCGACAGACTGCGCAAAGCGATTCGCGCCTACAAAATCGCAGCCAACCAGATGCCGCATGTACTGATTTACAGTGGCGACTGGGATTTGTCGTCGCTAGACCCAAGGATCATCGCCGTCGAGGTCGAAGAAACCGCCAGCCTAGGTGCCGCCTTTTGGCTACAAGCGCTTGCCTTTGGCGCAGCCAGTGTCGTGATTAGTGCAGAAGCAGACATACCCGCTGTCTCGCTAGAGATCTTAAAGACACAGCTCGAGTTTGCTCGAGGCGTACTCAGCGCCATGAACTATCCATCCGAGGCCATCAGCATCCGGCCGGATATCAAGCCCGACCTCAAGATAAGCATGCCGCCGATTGCGCCATCTAATGCCCTTGGTACGAATCTCAAACGCGAGCAATTGTGGGCGGCCATTGATCATCTCTGGCATGAGGCCGCCCATCCAAGTGCAAGCCTCAAAGAACCGGCGGGAGGACAATTCGGGTTTGTCAGCATTAACACCGAGAGCTGCACGTTTTGCATGGCATGTTTGAACGTCTGCCCTACCCAATCGCTGAGCGGTGGCGATCATCCAATCATTCAGTTCGACCATCGACAGTGCGTTCAATGTGGGCTGTGTGATCAAGCCTGCCCAGAAAACGCCATCGAGCTCAACAGCGAACTAATCCTGGATCCAGTCTCACGCAGCGAAAAACGCACACTCAACGAGGACAAAATCCATCACTGCCCTAGATGCAACGCCCCGTTCGCCAGCGGCTCGATGATCGACAAAATGCTCGCAAGCCTAGCCAGTCATTCGATGTACCAAGACCCCCGAGCACTTGAGCGTTTAAAGATGTGTGGTGACTGTCGCGTGATCGATGCCGTCGAGCAACACGAGCATTTGGAGAAACTACTATGAGCCAACCTGCGCCACTCGATCAGGAGCAGTTGCAACGTGCACAGTGTTACGAATTGCTGGCAAGCCTTTATTGCGCCATTCCAGATGACGCCATGCGCCAGCGATTGCAACAGCTAAAAGGCGGCCCGCAACCTGAGGATTCTTTGGCCAGCGCCTTCTGGTCACTAGGTGACGCTGCACAGCGGCTCTCAGTCGAAGCGATTGACGATGAATACCACGCTTTGTTTATCGGGCTTGGTCACGGCGAAGTGATTCCCTTTGCCTCAAAGTATATCGCTGGGTTTATGTTCGAGCAGCCACTGGTAGATCTGCGCAGTGACCTCAAGACCCTAGGTATCGAGCGATTAGCATCCGTCAAAGAGCCCGAGGACCACGTCAGTGCGGTATTCGAATCAATGGGGCTACTGGTACGCCGCGAAGCACATGAATTCCAGCATCAATTTTTCAATCGGCATGTGGTGACTTGGATCCGCCAATTCACCGATGATGTTCGCCGTGCCAAGCACGCCGATTTCTACGCCCATGTGGCAAATCTCACCGCACAATTTATCGAGTTTGAGCAGCAATATTTTGGGCAATCGCCCACTGGAGGACGCTTATGACCAAGCCAAAAGACAAGACTTTCGATCGACGCGCGTTTCTGCGAACGAGCGCGGCCAGCACTGCACTGGCGGCCGCAGCACCGGCACTCGCAGCCAAGGGTGACAATCTTCAGGAGCAATCACCTCAACTCGACAGGCAAGGCTACCGATTGACACCTCATATCGAAGCCTACTACCAGACGCTGAAGTCTTAGGAGCGGTCATGAAGCTGAAAAAAATCTCCAAACAACCTGCGATGGGCGGCGTCAGCCGACGGGGCTTTATACGCAATTCGGGCTTAGCGGCCGGTGCGGCGGCATTTGCCACCACGGCGACGCCTATGATGGTCGGCACCGCAGAAGCGGCAAGCGGCGATACAGTCAACCGCCAATCGGTCAAAACCATTTGTACCCACTGCTCGGTCGGCTGCGGGGTCATCGCAGAAGTCAGCAATGGGGTATGGACCCGCCAAGAGCCTGCGCTCGATCACCCTTTCAACCGAGGTGCGCACTGTGCAAAAGGCGCAGCGCTGCGCGAGCACGGCCACGGTGAACGCCGCTTGAAGTATCCCACCAAGCTCGTCGACGGCAAATGGAAGCGCGTTAGCTGGGACGAAGCCCTAGACGATATTGCGGCCAAAATGAACACCATCCGCGACGAATCCGGCCCTGACTCGGTCTACTGGCTCGGCTCGGCCAAACACAACAACGAGCAAGCTTATCTTTACCGGAAGATGGCGGCCATGTGGGGCACTAACAACGTCGATCACCAAGCCCGCATTTGTCACTCCACCACAGTCGCTGGTGTTGCGAACACTTGGGGATACGGTGCCATGACCAACTCCTACAATGACATCCACAACTCGCAAGCCATATTGATCATCGGCGGCAATCCGGCCGAAGCACACCCTGTGTCGCTACAACATATTTTCCGCGCCAAAGAGCGCAACAACGCGCCGATCATCGTCATCGATCCACGGTTTACACGTACCGCAGCGCACGCCGATCACTTCTTGCGGATCCGTCCTGGTACAGACGTTCCCATCATATGGGGCATGCTATGGCACATCTTTGAAAATGGCTGGGAAGACAAGCAATTTATCAACCAGCGTGTCTACGGAATGGACGAAATCCGCGCTGAAGTCGCGAACTGGACACCGGATGAAGTCGAGCGCGTCACTGGCGTGCCCGAAAACCAAGTCTATGCTGCTGCCAAAGCAATGGCGTCAAATCGCCCTGGCACCTTTATCTGGTGCATGGGTGGCACACAGCACACCATCGGCAACAACAACACCCGCGCCTACTGTGCCTTCCAGCTTGCACTCGGCAATATGGGCGTGTCTGGCGGAGGTGCCAATATTTTCCGTGGCCACGACAACGTCCAAGGCGCAACCGACTTGGGCGTGCTCGCCGATACTCTGCCTGGCTACTACGGACTCACCGAAGGTTCATGGAAGCACTGGAGCGGCGTCTGGGACTTGGATTACGAATGGGTGAAATCGCGTTTCGACGACGGAAGTTATGAAAAATCGGGCGATAACGATGTCCCGGTGATGAACACCAAAGGCATCCCCGTTTCACGATGGATCGACGGCGTGCTGGAAGACCCAGAGAACACTGCCCAAAAAGACCGCGTCCGCGCCATGTTTATGTGGGGCCATGCGCCAAACAGCCAAACTCGCGGCCCAGAAATGAAGAAGGCCTTCGAAACGCTCGATTTATTGGTCGTAGTCGACCCCTACCCAACGGTCTCTGCTGTCATGCACGACCGCAAGGACGGCGTCTATCTGTTGCCTGCAACAACACAGTTCGAAACCTACGGCTCGGTCACCGCCTCCAATCGCTCGCTTCAGTGGCGAGACCGCGTCATTGAGCCTTTATTCGAATCACGCCCTGACCACGTCATCATGTACCAGCTGGCCTCGCGCTTGGGCTTTGCCGGTGAAATGTTCAAGAACATCGCCGTCAACGACGAAGAGCCACTGATCGAAGACATCACCCGCGAATTCAATCGCGGCATGTGGACCATCGGCTATACCGGTCAAAGTCCAGAACGCCTCAAAAAGCACCAACAAAACTGGGGCACCTTCGACTATACCTCGCTCAAAGCCGAAGGCGGTGCGTGCGATGGCGACTTCTACGGCATGCCATGGCCCTGCTGGGGCACCGCCGACATGAACCACCCCGGCTCTCCCAATCTCTACGACACCAGCGTCCCTGTTGCAGAGGGTGGGTTGCCCTTCCGTGCGCGCTTCGGCGTCGAACGAGATGGCGTTAATTTGCTGGCCGAAGATTCTTTCACAGTGGGCTCCGAGATCACCGATGGCTATCCCGAGTTCACGGCCGATATGCTCAAGCAACTCGGCTGGTGGGATGACCTCACCGCTGAAGAGAAGCAAGCTGCCGAAGGCAAAAACTGGAAAACCGATGTTTCGGGTGGTATCCAGCGCGTCGCCATCAAACACGGTTGCGCGCCTTACGGCAACGCTAAGGCACGGGCCGTGGTTTGGACATTCCCAGACCCTGTTCCAGTCCATCGCGAACCGCTCTACACCACACGGCGTGAGCTGGTCGAACAGTACCCGACCTACGAAGACCGCAAATCATTCTGGCGTTTACCAACCCGCTATGAATCCATCCAGAGCAAGGATTACTCGACCGAGTTCCCGATTATTCTCACCTCCGGACGATTGGTCGAATACGAGGGCGGCGGCGACGAAACACGCTCGAATCCATGGCTCGCCGAGCTGCAACCTGACATGTTTATCGAAATCAACCCGCGAGACGCGAACAATGCGGGTGTCAGAGATGGCGATCAGGTATGGGTCCACGGCCCAGAGGGCGGCAAGATTAAAGTCAAAGCCATGGTGACGCGCCGTGTCGCATCGGGTGTGGCGTTTACACCGTTCCACTTTGGCGGCCATTACCAAGGCGAAGACCTCCGCGGTAAATATCCCGAGGGGTCAGATCCTTATGTTCTAGGTGAGGCCTGTAATACCGTCTTCACCTACGGCTACGACTCCGTCACCCAAATGCAAGAAACCAAATGCAGCCTGTGCCGCATTGAGCCTGCGTAACTTAAGGAGATAAAACAATGGCTAATATGAAATTCTATTGTGATTCCGAACGCTGCATCGAATGTAACGGCTGTGTCACCGCCTGTAAAAACGCCAACGACGTCCCAGAGGGTATCAACCGCCGCCGCGTCATCACCATGAACGATGGTGAGCCCGGCGAGCGATCGTTATCGGTGGCGTGTATGCATTGCACCGATGCACCCTGCGCCGCCGTTTGCCCAGTGGATTGTTTTGAAACCACCGCCGAAGGCGTGGTGTTGCACAACAAAGACACCTGCATCGGTTGTGGTTATTGCTTCTACGCCTGCCCATTTGGCGCACCGCAGTTTCCTGAAATGGGCGCCTTTTCATCACGCGGCAAAATGGACAAATGCACCTTCTGTGCAGGTGGTCCAGAGACCGCCGATGGTTCCGCCGAAGAGCAAGAGAAGTATGGTGCCAACCGTCTAGCAGAGGGCAAGCTGCCGCTGTGTGCAGAAATGTGCGCCACCAAAGCGTTATTGGCGGGCGATGCTGCGGTGGTCTCCGATATCTATCGAGATCGCGTGGTCAATCGCGGTGCAGCTGCGTTTAGCAACACCACCGTCCAGCAAAAAGCGAACTTTTCGCCCAACGCTGGATTAAACGGTCTTGCCACACAATAACAGCGGGTAAAGGGGCGACAATCGTCGCCCCAAATGTCTAAAACAACCAAGTTGGATAGCGCGATGATAAAACGTGGGCTTTTACTCTTAAGTTTGCTGTTTTTTAGTGCCAGCAGCTTCAGTGGCGATTTTCAAGGCGTTGGCGTCGCGGAGCCGGGCGCTGAGTTATGGCATCAGCTGCGAGATCGCACGCCAACCGATCAAGCCTTGGCCGAGCAACTCAAAAGCAAAATGGCCATCACCAATACGGCGGCCATCAATGATGCTGGGCAGCTTTGGCGACAGTTTCGCATCGAGGAAATTTTGCCCGCAGGCGGCCGTGCGCTGCTGGGTATTTTACTGGCGCTTGCCGCATTTCGAATCGTCCGTGGACGAATCAAACTCAAAGGTGGACGCTCTGGCAAAACCGTTAAGCGCTTCAGCAATTGGCAGCGATTTGTGCACTGGTGGGTGGCCATCACCTTTGTGACGCTCGGCATCACAGGCGTGGCGATCATGTTCGGGCGGGTGGTGCTTATGCCGTGGCTAGGCGCAGATATCGGTGGCACCGTGATGTACGCCTCTAGGCGCGCTCACGATTTCGTTGGCCCCGTCTTCGGCGTTGGAATGGTGTTGATGATCGTCACCTTTATGAAAGGCAACTTCCCCAGTCTAAAAACCGACCTGATTTGGCTACTCAAGGGCGGCGGGCTATTCGGGGGCCATGCACCAGCGGGGCGCTACAATGCGGGCGAAAAAGTCTGGTATTGGCTTGCGTCAATCTTTGGATTGGTTGTCATTGCCACCGGTTTGATCTTAGATTTCCCAATCTTCGAGCAAACGCGTAACCAAATGATGCTATCACTGACCGTCCATGGGTTACTCGCCTTAGTGTTGGTCGGCGTTTCAATGGGGCATATCTACATTGGCACAGTCGGTATGGAAGGTGCATTTGAAGCCATGGCTACAGGCCTCTGCGATACCCAGTGGGCCAAAGAACATCATGATTTGTGGTACGAAGAGCTCGTTGCCAAAGGCGAAATTGAGCCGATAGAACAGCAGAAAACCTAGCGAGTTAACCGCACGTTTACTGACACCAGATTTAGGGCCTTGGCCCTAAATCTGGTCAGTTTGTTTAGCCTCGATGCTGACGTCGACGCCAAAATAGCGCTGCCGCCAACATGACCCCTAGCGAGCCAAACCCGATACTGCCGCCGCTTAAACCGGCTTCTACTGAATGCTCGCGTCTTGCTGCGTTGGTCGGGATTGAAAATGGCTTTTCATTGACCACGGTGCCCGGGTCAATCACGTGACCGTTAACACCTCGATCCTCCGCAATGCTGCCATCGGCCTTCAAGCGATCGGCATCATTTGGACCGCCATCTTGGATTTCTAGCATGACGCATAGATCCCCAGCATTCAGGCCCAAACGATAAGCTGGATCATTCGCCGCAGGGCAAACGCCCACTGCACTTGGATCACCCGGTGCAGAGAACAAACGGTTGGCAGGATCCTCGACGAACGGAACCCAGCCCGTCGCCGGATGATGCTTCCAATAGCTGGCTGTTTCGCCCAACGCCGTGCGCTGTGGCATCACTACTCGAACAGACCCACCCGCGGCGGGTAAGCCTGTGGCTTCCCAGTCAACGATCGCATCGGTCTCTACTGTGGCCTGCTCATCGGTCAACAACTCAATTAGCGCGTTCTCAATGCCGGTCGACTCAAGCCCAGCTTGGGATTGTTTGCCAGCCCGCGCCAGTTGTCCAAGCTTGAGTGCCACACCCGCATCTGCCTGCAGCACGAACCGATCACCTTGAGCACGCTGAATTTGCAATTTGTTTAAATGCAGCGGGTTGTCAGCACCATCGAGACCGTTTTCATACTGATCCAAAACCCCGTCTCCGTCGCGATCAACGCTGGCCACAGAGCCGACTGGATCGACATCGAGAAGGAATACCGACTCCGCCAACAGTCCATTGCGTTCGACCTTCACATGAAGCCGGTACTGTCCCGGCGCAAGCAAATCGCTATCGATCACAAGCTGCTGTTGATCATCTGCATCAACCATCGCCGCAAGCACTTGCGCATCGCTTCCACCCCAGTCATAGCGAACCTCATTTTGGTTCGGATTGCCGATTTCCGCATGTGCCGTAATCAATCCAGCGCCAACCAACGCAGAATCAACCACCAGATGCTCCTCACCCTGCGTCAAGTCGATCCACAACACCGGATGTTCAAGTGCTTTGGTCGCTGCGGCTTCCACTTTGGCCTGCAGCGTCTCGTAAGATTCGAAGCTACCTTCCTCTAGCAAAGCATTCATGACGGCAGAATGGGCTGTTGGATCGATATCAGATAATCCAAGCGCCGCCATTGCCGCAGTTAACGTCGCTGCATCGCGTTCCATTGAATGGGCTTGCTGCTGCAGCGATTCTATTGCAAGCGCAGCCGCATCCACCACCGACTGCACATCGGCCATGGAGGTGGGCGCATTTTGCTCGAGCATTTTGGCATAGAGCATTGAGTTGCCTTGTTTGACACGCGCCAATCCCATCGCATTCTCAAGCTCGCTGGCTAACGGTGCAGCATCTGCCACAGATGCGCTACTCACCGATGCGGAGATTAATCTCACCAGCTGCGACTCGACTTGATTAGATGCTTCTACCAGCATATCCGTGCTAATGGTTTCGCCCGCTGCGAGTTTGCTGTCCACGATGGCGGCAATCGCCGCAACATTGCCAACATTCATACCAAGGCTTGACGCATTGGCCTCAATGGCAAGCTGGCTCTGTCCATCAACCACCTCTGCAGCAACCGCTTCGGCAGTGTTCACGAGGTCAATCGCCGACTGCAGCTGTTGAATTGTGGTCGGCAACGGCACCATGGCTTCGACAAATGCTTTGTAGGCTTGGAGATTGTCACCTGTGATCTCAAGGATGCCGAGCGACGCTAAGCCAGCCTCCGTCAAACCCGTTGAGATCAGATTTAACACTGGGTTATTGTCTGCCACAGGTCCCAGCTGTGCCGACGAAAGCGCCATGACTTGACCGAATTGGTCTGTCACGATCACTGTCAGCGCTATGGCGGCTCCAACGTCTTCAGAACCAAGTGCATATTGCGCATCACTACCCACGAGGGTTTCGCCTCGCATCCAGCGATACGTAATTGATTGGATGCCATCTTCGTCATTAATTGCTGACACATCCGCCACAAGCGTCTGCCCAACCACAGGCTCACCAGAAATTGAAGGTAGCCCTGTCGCTGGGTCATCAGTATTGACAACCGTCAGGTTGAAATCGGTTTCGACCGATGCGCCTTGGCCATCAGTCGCCACAACCGTCACCGTGTGCTCACCGACCTCTGCGTCAGTGGGTGTACCGACCAATGCGTTACCATCAAAACTTAGCCACCCTGGCGAAGCTTCGCCCAGACTTAGCGTCAACGTATCGTTTGCGTCAGCATCTTCAAACACCGCCGTCACATCGATCTCGCGGCGATACTGCGAATCTTCATTCGTGCTTTCATCGCTAAGTGTGCCTCTCAGCACTGGCGCAACGTTGACATCTGTTACTTCGATTGAAAATGGCGAAAGACTCGCACTTGCATCGGTGAGATCAGTAACCGTCACCACAATGCCAGAAGTGACACCAATATCACTTGCGCTCGGCGTGCCTGACAGCTCACCATTCGCTTCATCAATGCTTAGCCAAGCAGGATGGCCGCTGATGCTGAAAGCCAAAGCATCGCCGGTATCAACATCACTGGCTGTCGGGCTAAAACTGTATGGGCTGCCTTCCGGCACAGTCGGCGGCGGAGTACCCGCAATCGTCGGTGCATCATTGACATTGGTCACCGTTAAATCAAACGCGGGTAACGATGTCGTGGCCGTGCCATCGGTGACGCTTACCACGATGCCGCTGCTGGTACCCACGTCACCATTGCTCGGCGTACCTGACAACTCACCCGTTGTGGGATGAATACTCAACCATGCGGGGTTACCGCTGACGCTAA
>JABXHR010000256.1 GCA_013373515.1 Gammaproteobacteria bacterium
GCGTTTCGCGGGAGAGTTTGACGGGGCTGGCCATCCAGCGTGCTGAGCTAGGAGATTCTCGAAGCATAAGGGTGCACTGGCGTGCGCGCTCCTTCTCGAGAGGATCGACCGCCCGGCGGCCCGGAACGCTCAGTGCGACGGAGGCCGCCCCCTCAAAGCCCCGCCCGAAGGGACTTTGCGAGATTCACTCATTCTGCGTTGGATTGCCGAGTGTCGGTGCATTGAAAAGGACTCGTCATTCCCTGCACAATCCGCCTTGCCTGAGCGAATCTCGCTTTGTCGAAATGTGCAGTGACTTATTCGGAGGCTCCTTAACGCATTCGTCCCAGCGCGCGCAGCCCCATAAAGCTGAGCGCACCAACGACCAATGGCAGCAACAGTGCCTCCAGTAAAAATATGGCGCTTAGCAGCACAACGTCCAAAAACACCTGCTCGGAGCGAGAAGACAGCTCATCGAACTTGTCCTGCAAATCGAGGTCGGGCAACCATTGCTTGGACGGCACCCATTTATCCAGAAAACCCGTGTCCTCCGCGCTCGGCGTCGACACCTCGATGTCCTGTGTCAGGCTTTGCACCGCCTCGAGCCGACCCTGCGCCTCTGCGCGCAGTGGCTCAAACGCAAGCTCGCTCAACACGCCAGAAATCAGCACCGCCAACAGCAAAATCCAGCGAAGCCCCACCGTGGCGACAAAGCCCCAGAGCCATATCTTTCGTTGTGCTGGCCAAGCAAATAACGCAAGCGCGCAAGCTACCCCTGATAGCGTCACCACCCATTCGATGGCCGCCTGACCGAACATCATCAACAGCAGCTTTTGCGCCGTGAGCGCACTTAGCGAGAGCAACATTAAACTGGAAAAACGCTCTATCAAATCGTTGATCGGATCGAGTACTTCCCCGATTTGCACAAAAACCAACGACGTCGATTGCAACACTGAGACCGTGGCATTGATGACCCGGGCACTGGCCCAGCTGACCGCTGACGCGCTGAGCGCCTGATCGATCCCAGCCACGGCCATCGCCGACAGCTGATCAACACTGGAAAGCAAAGCCAGACCACAGAGCAAAGCCGGTAGCCACAGCGGCATCAAGGCGGAATTCGTGTTATTTTGCGGCTCTTTCAACTCAAACTCTCCAGACCAATGGCAAAATACTCACTGGACAACTATCCAGTCACGCTGCAAATCCCCGTACTTTGGGGTGATATGGATGCGCTGAATCACGTCAATAACACCAAGTATTTCCGTTACTTCGAATCTGCACGCATTGAGTACTGTAACGCCATTGGCCTTGAGATTGGTAGCGAGATCGTCGGCTTGGTGATTTCCGAGACCGGCTGTCGTTTTCGCCGCCCCATTACTTACCCAGATACAGTCTCCGTTGGGGCACGAACAATCGAAATTGGCCAATCAGAATTTCTGATGGAACATGGCATCTTCAGCCAAGCACTCGATGATATGGCGGCCATCGGCACCGCAAAAGTCGTCTGCATCGACGCCAACGGTGGGCGAGTTGCCATCCCTGAATCTGTGCGCCAAAAGCTCTTGGGAATCGACCCACAAGCCATCACAGATGGCCAACTGAAATAACCCTGAGACACCGCGTGCTAGTTGACGTTTTTATCTTCGCCTTCTCAATGACCATTACGCCCGGCCCGGCCAATATCGCCTTGCTGGCGGCCTCGACACAGCACGGCGTCAGGGCATCGCTGGGATTTTTACTCGGGGTTTTGTTTGGGTTCTACTTGCTCGGCAGTGCGCTATCACTCGGGCTATATTTGGCCATCGAACAACAACCCATCCTGCTCGATGTGCTGCGCATATTGGGCACCGCCTATTTGCTTTGGCTGGTCTACAAAATCGCGACCACCAAACACATGGCCGAAGGCAACAGCGTGGCACCGAGTTTTTGGTATGGCTTACTGATACACCCACTCAACCCCAAAGCGTGGATGATGATCAGTGCCTGCTTTGGCCAATTCACCACACCAGAAACTGCCTCAGTGAGTACCTTTTTAAGCATTATTGCCGTGTTTGGGATTGGCGGTGCCATCAGTAACACCACTTGGTTCCTTGCGGGGTCAAAGCTCAAAGCTTGGCTGAACACGCCGCAAAAAGTCAGCTTGTTCAACCGCGTTGCCGCGGCGGCGTTGGCATTGGTCATTATCAAACTCTGGTAACCCCAAAAAGGCTATCTGAAGCCCTTCATTCAAATCTCTTTGAATCATTTTATTACCCAGGCCAAAACCCCAAATTGGCGCAAATTGCACTCACCCAAAGCTGCGAAATCACAGCCAGGCATTTAGAGTGTGCATCACACTCGCTCCCTCTGACGCAATGAAAAAACTCAAAACCACTGGACTGATCCTAGCGGTCTATTTTACCTGCATGGCATTGGTAAGAATTCTACTGCCGCTACCCGAAACAACCCCCTACAGCCAACATTTGGCCAACACCGGTGACAGTGACCTACAACGCATCGCAGCGCAAATTCCCGACGGGAAAACGGGGGTATTCAGTATCAACAACGGCCAAGATGCCTTCGCGGCCCGCAAGACCCTCATAGAGTCCGCACAGCGCTCACTTGATCTGCAGTACTACATTTGGCATCAAGATTCTTCAGGGCTTCAACTATTAGAGGCCATTCGTGCCGCAGCAGAGCGTGGGGTAAAAGTCCGCATGCTGCTGGATGACAATGGCATCGCTGGACTTGATCCCATCCTCAAGCAGCTCAATCAACACGCCAATATCGACATCCGACTGTTCAATCCCTCCCGGTTTCGCAGTCCTAAAGGCTTGGGCTACCTATTTGAACCATTGCGCATGAACCGGCGAATGCACAATAAGGCGCTGATCGCAGACTCCGCCGTGGCGGTGGTTGGCGGCCGCAATATTGGCGACGAGTACTTTGCGGTGGCCGAAGACAGCAACTTCTTTGATTTGGACGCATTGGCCATTGGCAAAGTGGTCGAAGAGACGGCCATCGTCTTTGATGACTATTACAACAGCAAACCCAGTGTGCCTTTACCCGCCGTCATCGATCACCCCGATGAGACTGCAACACCAAGCGACGCGCTAACAGACGCTCTGGCCGCGCTGGGAACCCCGGAAATAGACGCACGCTTGGCAGCATCGTTGGCGAATTGGCGAAAAGTCATCGCTGACCGCGCGATTGATTTTGAAGTCACCACTGTTCGCCTAATCGCCGACAAACCGGAAAAAGGCAGCGGCTGGACCCCTCGTGAAACCCTAGCGATCACCAAAATTGGCAAATTGATCGCCGACGCGCGTCATTCTCTGCACATTGCATCGGCCTATTTTATTCCAGGCACGCTCGGCACCAAGGCATTCACCCAAACCGCACAACGCGGCGCAGAGGTCAGCATTCTTACCAATTCCATCGCCAGCACCGACGTTCTCGCGGTGCATGCAGGCTATACCAAGTATCGCCGAGAACTATTGCAATCTGGCGTTAAACTCTATGAGCTCAAACCCTATCAAGGCAGCTCAACCGAGCGCAGCAGCTTACACACCAAAATGCTGGCTATCGACAGCCAAACCGTCTTTATCGGCTCGTTTAACTTTGACCCACGATCGGTTTATCTCAATTGCGAGATGGGGTTTGTAATCGATAGTCCTGCGATGGCTAAACTCACCGCAAGCCTGTTTGATGAAAATCTGCAATATGGCAGCTACCAGCCCTCGCTAACACCCGACCGCCAAATGATCTGGCTTGAGTCGGTAAAAGACTCATCAAACTTGATTTATCAGCAAGAGCCCAATGCCTCTTGGTTCGATCAGGTGGCGTTGGTGATCATCGGGCTGCTGCCCGTGGAGTGGCTGCTCTAAGATGCACATTTTTGTGTGTCAATGCGTCCCAGCAATAGCCTCGTACTGCGCCCGCAATCGATCTTGACGGGCAATATCCGTCGCAGTGTATTCTCCCTCTGGCGCTGGATCAGTCAAATAGTAACCAAAACGATCCTCGCCACGTATCAGCAGCGCAGTATCGCTGTCAGACTTTAACTGCTTAACATCCGTGGCTATGTACTGCACATTCAGGCCAATTCGCCGATCGTCGCTTTGGTTGGGCATTGAAGCATGCAAGGTAAAACCATGATGAAACGACGCCTCGCCGGGTGCCAAGGGACACAACACCGCCTGCGATTCATCAACATCGCGCACCGTTTGCCCCTGCAGCAACACATTGGTTTGATCGTCTGTCACCTCATGGCCAATCTGCCCTTGGCGGTGACTGCCGGGAATCATCCGCATGCAGCCGCTCTGGGCATTGGCCGGGGATAGCGCCAACCACATCGACACTTGCTTATCGCTATCCATGCCCCAGTAGGTGAGGTCTTGATGCCAGCTCACATGCGATGGGCTATTCGGTTCTTTAATGATAAAGGTACTGTTATACAGCAAGATATCCGGACCAATCAGCGCCTCCACCAAATCCAACACACTTGGCATGCTTACCAACGACAGAATCGACTGACTTACCGTATGCAATTTTGAGCGGTAGTGCATTGGACCGTATAACGTCTCAGCCTCTTCTAGCCGAGCACGGTGTTCCAGCGCTTGCTGATCACTCATGACAGGAAACCCGCTTAGGAATCCATCATCAAAATAGCTTTGGGCAAGTTGTTGAGTGTCCATCGAAAATCCTCAGCAGTTTTTTCGAATATATTCTGAGGTGCAGATTTAAGCGGTCTCGATGCGACGATGTGGTTACTTGGAAGCGACTAACTAAATTTAACGCCGGCACATATCAAATGAATTCAGCTCAGACTACTTTTTCCGCTGAACCAAAATCACCAACAATGCCAATAGCGATGATCCCAGAATCAGAAGTAGCGATACTGCGTTGAGTAGTGGAGTCGATCCTTCCTTCAGACGATCGAACATGGCGATTGTGAGTGGCGCGTCTGATCCGACCAACATCAAAGTAGTGTTGAAATTCTCAAAGCTCATTAAAAAGGCTACCACCGTTGCACCAATCAAGGCTGGCCTCAGGAACGGGATGGTGATGGTGCGAATGGCCTCCAGAGGGGTTGCACCCAAATTTAATGCCGCCTCTTCCAAACTTTGATCGAACTTCTGCAATCTTGCCGAAATAACCAAAGTGGCGATTGTGGTGATGAAAGAAAACTGTCCTAAAATGACCAATACCAATCCAGGGCGCAACACTTCTAAATCAATTTTTGCGAAATCCCAAAGGCCATTTGCAATCGTCGACGAGAAAACCAAAATAGAAATGCCCAGCACGATGCCCGGAATAACCAACGGCAGTAACATCACCACATAGAGTAAGTTCTTACCACGGAAATCGTAGCGATTGAACAAGAATGCATTTGCCGTTCCAACGCCCACCGACAGTACCGAGACGCACAACGCTACCCATGCCGATGTCCCTATTGCTCGCAAAATAGCTCGCTCATGAAATGCACCAATCATCGGGCGCTCTTCACCAAAAAACCAATTCCAAGTGAATCCCTCCCATGGCAAAGAGGGGAACTGACTGTCATTAAACGCAAACACAATCACCACAGTGAGCGGTAGCGCAAGATAGACAAAAAACAGAGCGACATAGGCTCCGTAGGTAAATCGAAGAAACGCTGGTTGTGGTATCGACGGGATCATCAGCGAGTGCCTCTATTCCATCGTTTTAGCCAAAGTCTGGCCTGTTAAACGCAACATAGCCCAGACAATCGCCGACGACAAAACCAACAACATAAACCCAAAGGCGGCGCCCAGTTCCCAGTTAAACCGCACAATAAACTGATTGTAAATCATTTCGGTAAACCAAAGACTATCCTTGCCACCCAGCATAATTGGCGTGAGGTAGTTGCCAAGGCTCAGCATAAAAACCACGATACAGCCCGACATAATGCCAGGGGCCGCATGGGGAATAATAATTTCACGCATGACCGATAACGTACTGCCACCGAGGTCGTATCCCGCTTCTATCACACTATTATCAAGGCTCTCCAAAGTCGTCACCAACGGCACCACCATAAACAGCATTGAGGTGTACACCAAGCCCACCATAATGGCCGCATCGTTATACAGAAACTCAACTGGACGATCCACGATTCCGACCCATTGAACGAAATTTGACACGATGCCCGTTTCGCGCAAGAGAATCATCCATCCAAATGTTCGCACCAATTCCGACACATAAAACGGAATCAAACACAGCATAAAAAGAATTTGCTGCAAACGCCCTTGTGCAATTTTCGCAATATATATCGACACGGGAAATGCAATGATCAATGTGATTGCCGTCGCTAGCACAGACATCACCGCAGTACGCACGAAAGTCCAGATGTACAAAGGCTCAGTGAACAAGATCAAATAATTAGCAAAGCTGGTTTCATATTCACCCACACCAACCCGCTCGCGCAGCGACAATAAAAACATGTCGATATGGGGAATAATGATCAACAGCGCTAACCACAACAACAGCGGCATAAGCAGCACAAAAAAGCCTAATCGCGCCGTCATTTGAGTCATACAGCGCCTTTAACAAAGCAAGTTGACTGCGCTGCCCGCCATCCAATGTGAACCGACTCTCCTTTCAGAAGATCCGTAGAGCCTCCTGATTGAGGCAGCGCGACTTCAATCATTGTGCCACCTTGGCTGTCTCTGAGCATCACACGGCTTGCGGCACCGTTAAAAATGACATCGTGAACCTGCCCGCTTAACCGGTTCTCGCAATCGAGAAAGTCGGACGCATTTCGGCTGATCCCAATGCTCTCGGGCCGCACAAAAATATCGACAGAGTCACCGACATGACTCGTTCGATCGTCAAAGACACCGTGTATCGCCGAGCCATTGTCCAACCTCACCAATGTGCTTGTAGCATCCACAGACTCGACTTTGCCTTCCCAACAATTACTATCGCCGATAAAGCCCGCCACAAAAGACGTCTGTGGCCGGTAATACAAGTCTTTTCCGGTGCCCACCTGTTCAAAACGCCCCTGATTCATGACAGCGATCTGATCAGACATCACAAGCGCCTCTGATTGGTCGTGGGTGATATAGATAAACGTCGTTTCAAACGCCTCTTGCAGCGCTTTGAGCTCTAGCTTCATATGCTCGCGTAGCTTTAGATCTAGCGCACCCAAGGGTTCATCCAACAGCAACACATCGGGCTCGAGCACCATACAGCGCGCAATGGCCACACGTTGCTTTTGCCCCCCCGAAAGTTCATCCACTTTACGCTGCCCGATGCCCGGCAAACCAATACGCTCTAAGACTTCATCAACCTTGCGAGCAATCTCAGCTTTGGGGCGCTTTTGACGTCTAAGTCCGTAGCCGATGTTGTCCGCAATGTTCATCATTGGGAATAGAGCCAGATGTTGAAACACCATGTTGACGGGGCGTTTATTCGGCGCGACGCCCAAAACGGACTCACCTTTGATTCTGATATCGCCAGAGCTTGGCTCCAAAAAGCCTGCGATCATTCTCATAATCGTGGTTTTTCCACAACCCGACGGACCCAAGATGGAGAAAAACGATCCTGCGGGTACCGTGAATGACACATTTTTGACCGCTTGAAAATCTGCAAACGTCTTGCTCAAACCCACGGCTTCTAGGTCTGGGGTCATGCCATATCCTTGTCTATTACATCGGCACCTCTGAGCGAGATGCCGAGTTTTAAGTTGAGCGTATTATTGCGCCGCTTTTACGCGATCCAGCACTGCACCCTCGATGGCTTCCAATCCACCTGGGACTGGTGGATACCATTTGATGTTATCAATGGCTACTGCAGGGAAGCTGGCTTGATAGCGCGCTTTGAGGCTTTCTTCAGCGAACGCGTCTGCGCCTGAGGATGCCGTAAAGTTACCCGCGGCTGCGGTAATCTTTGCTGCGATTTCAGGGCGCATCACAAAATTGATCCAGTCATAGGCCGCATCATCTGCACGTCCCTTGGCGGGCAACACAAAGGTATCGATCCAGCCCAATGCGCCTGACGTCGGCGCCACAAATGTAATATTCGGATTGTCTGCGTTGAGTTTCCAGCCGCCAGTATCCCACGCCATTGATGCGACGACTTCACCAGATCGAACAAGACCCATTAACTCATCGCCACCACCCCAGTAGGTTTTCACATTGGGTTTGCAATCGATCAATTTCGACTCGACCTTGTCCATGATGTCCTTGTATGCCGCCTCATCGCTGTAGGCTGCAAACGGATCCATGCCCATCGCAAAGGCAAAGCCAATTAATGTCGGGCGCTTCAAACGATAGGACACTTTGCCCGCGACGGCGGGATCGCAGAGATCAGTGTAATCCTTGACGATATCACCCGCCGCAGCAGTGTCCATTACCAAGCCCGATGTACCCCAGACATGTGGAACGCCGTAAACTCGACCCTCGACCGTCGTGTTCGCCATCGTCGCCGACAGCATGGATTGAATAAACTGGCCCTGATCAATCCGCGAGATATCGATTGGCTTGTAAATCCCAAACTCAAGCTGCGGCCCCAAGATTCGGTCTTGGCTCGGCTGGGCTAGGTCAAATCCACCACCACGCGTTGCACGCAATTTGGCAATCATTTCTTCATTATTCGATTTCGTCACTTCGACCGTATGACCGGTTTCCGCCTTGAACATTTCGACTACATCGTCAGGGGCATATCCCCCCCACGTCAACAAGCGTAAGGTTTCAGCATTGGCGCCTTGCACAGCCACCGCTCCGATCGCGAACACCGAAAATGTGTGTTTCAAAAATTTAAAACCAGACTTCATGGTTACTCTCCTTGGTTAGAACAAACTGCATCACGTGCAATACTTCATTGTGTAACATGCTTGTATGTAAAATTTTTGACAGTAGCCAAACAAGTGGCCGCTTTACAAAACCGCCTCAAACAGCTGTCTCAGATTCTCTTCAGTGAGCGTTACAGGGTTGCCACCACAGCTGGGATCTGCAATCGCACCTTTAACCAGACGATCAATATCTGCGTTCTGTACGCCCAAGTCGGCCATACGCTTCGGGATGCCTAAACGATCGTTGAAATGGTCAACAAAATCGCAGAAGCCTTCAAATCCACCCTCAACCCCAATGTAACCTCCCACCTGATTAAATCGAACGCGAATCTTGTCCGCATTCAATTGGAGAACCGCAGGCATACATACCGCGTTAGTTGTGCCATGGTGCGTGTGATACATCGCACCAATCGGATGACTTAGCGCATGGATTGCCCCTAAGCCTTTTTGAAAGGCCGTCGCCCCCATCATGGCAGCAGACATCATGTTAGCGCGAGCGTTTAAATCATCTGGCGTTTGATAGGCTTTGGGCAGGTTTTCAATCACCAGTCGCATGCCCTCGACTGCAATACCCTGGCTCATCGGATGATAAAACGGGCTCGAAAACGCCTCGACACAATGTGCAAATGCATCCAAGCCGGTGCCCGCGGTGATAAACGCAGGCATTCCCACGGTCAATTCAGGATCAGCGATCACGATGGAAGGCAAAATTTTTGGATGGAAGATGATCTTTTTTTCTTCCGTTATAGAGTTCGTCAATACGCCAGCACGGCCAACTTCAGAGCCTGTACCTGCCGTGGTCGGCACTGCGATATTAGGATAAATGGCCTCACTGTCAGCTCGAGTCCACCAATCGCCGATATCTTCAAAGTCCCAAACCTCTCTTGTTTGACCTGCCATAAAGGCGATTAACTTTCCAAGATCTAAGCCAGAGCCCCCACCAAAAGCGATGACGCCATCGTGATTACCCGACTTGAAGGCCTCTACACCTGCGGCCAAATTCATTTCGTTCGGGTTTGGATTTACTTCGGCAAACAAAGCACGCCCTAGACCGGCCGCCTCAAGCAGATCGAGTGCATTTTGAGTAATTGGCATCTGTGCCAAACCACGATCGGTGACCAACAGTGGGCGCTGAATGCCACTGGCAGTACAGGCATCTGCTAACTCGCGGATGCGACCAGCACCAAAACGGATTGAAGTGGGATAGGACCAATTCGCATTCAAAGTCATGAGGTTACCTTTTTCAAATGATAAGATTTTGGTCGAGTAAGATTGTGGTAGCCAATCTCGGATAGTCCGCCACCCCGCCCTGTATTTTTGCAACCCGTCCAGCACAGACCCGGATC
This sequence comes from Gammaproteobacteria bacterium, assembly GCA_013373515.1. Taxonomy (GTDB): domain Bacteria; phylum Pseudomonadota; class Gammaproteobacteria; order JABXHR01; family JABXHR01; genus JABXHR01. The sequence goes on from JABXHR010000256.1 coordinate 10,117, forward strand.
GAGATAGTCTGCACGGTTGAGGAAGACCGTGCCGGTTTCCAGCTGATCACCGACACGCTCTGCACGCGCGATATCACTTGTCCAAAGACTTGCTGTCAAACCGTAGTTGCTATCGTTCATCAGTTTGATTGCTTCTTGATCACATTTGACCGGCATAATGCCTACAACGGGCCCAAAGCTCTCGTCGCGCATCACGCGCATGCCATGTGAGACCTTAGTCAATATTTGCGGGGTCAGGTAGGTGCCACCATCGTCTTCGTCAAAACGAGGGATATGAGCCACTGCCCCCATCTGTAGTGCCTCGTCAATTTGAGCGCGCACCTCATCAGCGAAGCGTTTATGTGCCATCGGGCCAATCGTGGTCTCACTGTCGAGCGGATTGCCTAATTTGTAAGCTTTAACAATCTCGACAGCTTTGGCCAAAAACGCATCGAAGAGAGTTTCATGCACATAAATGCGTTCGATGCCGCAACAGCACTGCCCTGAATTAAACATCGCACCATCAAGAAGCGTCTCGACTGCCGCCTCCAGATCGGCATCCTCCATGACATATCCCGGATCTTTGCCTCCAAGCTCGGTTCCGACACCGACAAATGTACCTGCTGCGGCTCTTTCAATCTGCGCGCCAGCACCGACTGATCCCGTGAAATTAATATAATCAAACTGGCGTTTCTGAATTAAGTCAGCAGTGACATGGTGATCCAAAAACAAATTGGTAAACACGGCCTCAGGTACGCCCGCACTTTGAAATGCCGCGGCCATTCGCTCACCCACCAATAATGTTTGCGTGGAGTGTTTTAACGCAACGCAATTGCCCGCAATCAAAGCAGGTACGACCGTGTTTACTGCGGTCATGTATGGGTAGTTCCACGGGGCAATCACAAGCACGACCCCGTGAGGAACGCGTTTAATCATCCGCTTGAAAGTGGCGTCTTCTCCAACTTCAATCGGTGCCAATGCACGGTACGCAATCGAAGCCATATGGGTCGCACGCTCACGGAAACCGCCAAACTCGCCACCATATCTAACAGGACGCCCCATCATGCGCGCCAACTCCGGAACAATCTCATCGTTCATCGCACCAACGGCCTCGACACCTGCCATCACCAGATCAATGCGTTCTTGAAGGGGACGAGCAGCCCACTCAATCTGTGCAAGGCGCATATTTGAAATTGCCTCTTCAGCTTGAGCCGCGGTGAGGGCGACACGCTCGGCGACAACGCTGCCATCGATTGGGGAAATACAACTAAGCAACGTCATGCTTTTTCAAAGCCTCTAGCGATTTCATAGGTCGTAACAACACGGTTAAATTCCTCAATCTCCCACTCTGCAGCTCGTGCGTAGTGGTTGACGGTTTGCTCACCAAACGCCTCATTAAGCATATCCGAGGCGAGCAAGGCATCACGTGCATCACGCAGCGTCTTTGGGATGTGATTTTGTGCATCATCAGCATACGCATCACCACTAAATGCATCACCCAGTGGCAATTTTTCCTCGATGCCCTTTAAGCCTGCAGCCAACATTGCCGCCATGGCCAAGTATGGGTTGATATCCGAGCCCGGCGTTCGGCACTCTACCCTGATGCCTTTGGTATGGTCTCCACACAATCGAAAAGCTGCGGTTCGATTGTCGATCGACCAGACAGAACGTGTCGGTGCAAAAGTCCCCTTGGCAAAGCGTTTGTAACTGTTGATATAAGGGGCCAAAAATACGGTGTAGTCAGCCGCATATTTCATGAGCCCAGCCATGTAGTGATCCATCAATTGTGCTTTTCCCAAAGGCGCGTTCGCGTCAAAAAAAGCATTCTGACCGTCGGCCCAGAGCGATTGATGTACATGCGCAGCAGAGCCCACCCGATCTTCATGCCATTTGGGCAAAAACGTGGCCGCGTGTCCGTGCTGGTGCGCGATTTCTTTGATGCCGTGTTTGGCCAATGTATGGTGATCTGCCGTCGATAAGGCGTCGGCATATTTGATGTTGAGCTCTTCTTGCCCAGCCTCAGCTTCGCCCTTTGAGCCTTCAACAGGAATACCCATCGCCCGCAACATATTGCGGATAGGGCGCATGATGTGTTCCTCTTTCGAGGTCTGAAAGATGTGGTAATCCTCGTTGTAGTTCGAAATGGGCTTTAGATCATGAAATCCATTGGCGGCAATCTGATCGTGCGTTCCTTGAAACAAGAAAAACTCCAGCTCAGTCGCCATGATTGGGGTAAACCCAAGCGAATTTGCTCTCTGAACTTGAGCCTTCAACACCTGACGAGGCGAAAATGCAATCGGTTCATGGGTGTGATGATCCAAAACATCACACAAACAAAGCGCTGTTCCCTCTAGCCATGGCACCGGGCGAATTGTGCTCAAATCGGGTTTCATGATGTAGTCACCATAACCCGCCGACCAGCTTGTCGAGGCATAGCCATCTGGTGTTGCCATATCCAAATCTGTTGCTAGCAAATAGTTGCAGCAATGCGTTTCGTCATGGGCCATTTCCAAAAATGCTTCAGCGTGAAAACGCTTCCCCATGAGTCGACCCTGCATGTCGATGATCGAGGTGATTACTGTGTCAATCTGCCCGCTTTCAATCTGAGCCTTCAGCTCTTCAAATGTCATCTTGTCTCCCTAAAAGAATGTGTGGGCACACAACCCACACATAAATCAGTACTTGCCGTCCCGAATTCAGCTGTAGCGATAGGGCCGCCCCGCCTTTTGCATATCGGCGTTGTATTTACGAAATATCTCAACCACTTTGGCTTGAACGGGTCCCTCAGAGGCAATTTCATCCCAAAACGCAACGGCGGCATTTTCGACCTTAGCCCACTCTTCATCGGGAATCGAAGTGAGCTGCATTTTCGTGCCATTTACGCGCAGGTTAGCCTCACCACCCCAGTACCACCACTGACGGTAATAATGCGATTGGTCACAACACACGCGGAACAGGGTTTGCAAATCCTCAGGTAATTCATTCCAACGATCCATATTGGCGAAGAAAGAGCCTGCCCAAGCACCAGAAATGTTATTGGTCAAAAAGTAGTTGGTCACATCCGCCCATCCGACGGTGTAGTCCTCAGTAATACCTGACCAAGCAATGCCATCGAGTTCGCCTGTTTGCACTGCAACTTCAATGTCTTCCCAGGGCAAGGTGACAGGAACCACACCAAATTGAGACAGGAACCGACCGGCAGTTGGGAAAGTAAATACTCGTTTGCCCTTTAAGTCCTCAAGGCTACGGATTGGGTCTTTGGTGGCAAAGTGGCACGGATCCCAAGAGCCTGCACTGATGTGCTTCACTCCAACTGCACTGTATTGCTCGTCCCAAATTTCGTTTAGCCCATATTGATTAAACAGGACGGGTACATCTAAGGAATAACGAGAGGCAAATGGAAAATAGCCACCAAATACGGTGACATCTGTCGGTGACGCCATGGAGTCGTCGTCCGATTGAACCGCATCGATGGTGCCCTTTTGCATGGCACGGAATAATTCACCGGTAGGAACCAACTGATCCGCATAGTAAAGTTCAATTTGCATGCGATCGCCTGCGATCTTATTGAACATTTGAATGGCCGGTTCGATAACATGCGCTGCTAACGCGGGCCCAGCATAGGTCTGCATTCGCCATTTAATTGTGTTTTTTGCAATTGCTGGCGCGGCCACAATGGAGCCGGCGGCTGCAACGACCCCAGCATTGCGGATCAAGTTTCTTCTGGATGTTTGAGTCATAAGTATCTCCGTTGTTTAAGTGACGTGCCTAATGGCCTTCTTGTTATTTTCCGTAAACATAATTTGGCAGCCATAACGCGAGCTCCGGCAATAACATCACGACGGCGAGCGCAATGACCATGACGCCAACAAAAGGAACGATAGATCGATAGATATCCGTAAGACTGATATCTGGCGGCGCCATGGCGCGCATCAAAAATAGGTTGTATCCAAACGGTGGCGTCATATAGGCAATTTGGGTCGTGATGGTGTAGAGCACGCCATACCAAACCAAATCAAATCCGAGCGCGCCAACCAGCGGTACATACAAAGGCGCAACGATCACCAGCATTGCCGTGTCGTCCAAAAATGTACCCATGACGATAAAGCTCAATTGCATCAACACCAAAATCATCCACGGGCTCAACCCAAGCTGATCGGTGAATAAATTTTCAATGGCCTTAACTGCCCCCAGTCCATCAAACACAGCCCCAAACCCTAGCGCGGCAACGATGATCCACATAAACATGCATGAGATCCCCAAAGTTTGCTTAACGCAGATGTGCAGAATTGACCAGCTCATACGCCGCTTCAAAACGGATGCGAGCAGCGCGGTAATTGCACCGATAGCGGAACTTTCAACCAGTGATGTCCACCCGTTGACAAATGGCACCATCATCGCTGCGAAAATGACAAGCGGCAGCGCGCCAGCCCCAAGCAAACGCCATTTCTCGGCAGGCGTGACAGTGTCGAGGTCCGTCGCGACAGGGCCCAGAGAGGGGTTTAGACGGCAGCGCACCCAGATGTAGATTACAAACATCGCCGCCATCAACAAGCCAGGGACAATTCCTGCAAGCCAAAGCTGGCCAACGGGTTGCCGCGCAATCATGGCGTACAACACCAAAACCACAGACGGCGGCACTAAAATACCGAGCGATGATCCGGCTTGAATCACACCAGTGACCATGGTCTTGTCATAGCCACGTCGCAGCAGTTCTGGCAAGGCGATGGTCGCACCAATGGCCATGCCTGCCACAGACAAGCCATTCATCGCCGAAATCAGCACCATCAGGCCAATTGTTCCAATTGCCAACCCACCATTGATATTGCCAAACCAAACATGGAACATCCGATACAGATCGTCTGCCAAGCGACTCTCAGACAGCACATACCCCATGAAAATGAACATTGGCAAGGTCAACAAGGGATACCACTTCATCAACTTCATCGCCGCTGAAAACGGAATGTCTTGCCCCCCGGTGCCCCAAAGTGCGATCGCCGCAATGGCCGCGATGGCTCCAATTGCCCCAAACACGCGTTGCCCGGTAAATAACATCAGCATCATGGAGGCAAACATAAAGATTGCGATGTGCTCCTGACTCATAGCTTAGGCTCCATGATGTCGTGTCCTAATGCTCGGGCTAGGTCTTTGATCAACTCAGAGAGCGCTTGAAGCAACATCAAAAATATTCCGATGATCATGATCACTTTGATCGGCCAGATCACTGGACGCCAAGCTGATGCCGATCGCTCCATTCGACCCACCTCCTCGGCACCTCTCACCAGGCCAAGGAAAAAATGAATCGGTTCATCTCCCCAATACCCCAGCGAATACGCGGTAGATGACAACGCACCCTGCAGTAAAACCACCAAATAAAAAATCAAAAAGAACACGGTAATGACATCGATAAACGCTTTGCGACGCAGCGACCAGTTGCCATAAAACAAATCCATCCTGACGTTTGAACCTGCCAAAATCGAATAGGGCCCGCCCAGCATGTAATAGGCAACCATTGCGAATTGCGCGACCTCAAGCGTCCAAAGCGAAGGGACAAAAAAGGCCTTAGAGATCGACGACCACAGCAAAATCGCCATCAATACGAAGATTCCGTACATGACAATCAAACCCACCCACCGATTGAATCCATCGACGATCCGCGCAAAGGCCAATAAAGCACTCATGCGCGATCCTCACTATCACTGCCAATCGCCTGGCTTATCCAATCACAAAGGTAATTTCCCATGACACTTTGGGTTTCTGGCGTTTGAATAAGGTCATTTCTAATTTCAATCATTACATTGGCCAAATCATTGCGCGCACCGTGCAAATCAAGGGTATGCGCAACTCCATCTTGGGCGGAATATGGCTCATTCAACCGGACATCAAAGACGTTCGAAGCTGGGATTGCCTGCATCATCAACTCCGCAAATTTCGGATCTTCGCCATGCAAGACACCGATCTCCACATCGCGTTGAGCCCCGTAATAAACCGGCGTAAAACTATGCACGGTGACCATCAAACGGAGCGTATCGCGATGACCGTGGATGACATTACTCAACGCGGATTCAAATGGGCGATAGACCCGATCAATCCTTGCTTGACGGGCAACCGCCGTTAAATCGACATTGCCAGGAATATCGTAGATTTCACTTTTTGTAGGAATCGCACTCAGCGCCTCGGGTGGGCGATTGCAGTCATAGACCAATCGAGAGACACCGCTACCGACCAAGACTGCCGACAATTGGTCGCGCATGACCGATGCCACGCCAAAAGCACCCGGATCCCATGCTGCATGACTCAGCCTAGCCGCCTCGTCCAAGCCCAAGTTGCATAATTGCTCAGGAATCCGATTTGACGCGTGTTCACAAACGATTACGATGCTTGGGCGAGACGACGGCATAACAACATTAACCACCTCGCCGTAGTCTGCATCACCATGAAATTGTTTTGTTGACATCGAATTCATGGTTAAATATTTGACCAAATGAAATAAGGTGTCAACAATTTTCCGAAAAATATTTGACAACAAGATTTCATATGTCTAATTTTTTCCCACGCCTCATTTACCGACGAGAGAACAGCCTGACATGACAGTTTCAACAAAGCTCTTGGCACACCAAGACGCAATGACGCCAAGCGAGCGACAATTGCTAAAAGCTTTGATGGATGATTACCCAATCGCAGGCCTAAGTAGCATCACCGAGTTGGCCAGCAAGGCAGGGGTATCGACAACGACTGTCGCGCGCTTATTGCAGAAAACAGGGTTTGAAGGGTTTCCGCAGTTTCAGGCGACACTGCGGACAGAACTGAAGGAAATGATTTCAGACCCCATCGCAAAACACGACATCTGGCGCAATGACTTTCCCGATGAGCATATATTGAACAGATACTCTCGTCAGGCACTGGAAAATCAAAAAAGCAGTTTGGAAGAAATCAATCCAGATGACTTTGACAAGCTCTGCAAGCTGCTTAGCGATCCAACGCGTACGATTTATATCGCCGGTGGACGTATTACCGCAACAATTGCACATTACCTATATCTTCACCTGCAGATGATACGCCCCCAAGTGAGACTGCTTTCCAGCGGAGGCTCCTGGCCGCATGATTTGCTCGATGTGAGCACAAATGACGTATTGGTCGCTTTTGACGTTCGCCGCTATGAAAACAACACCCTGCAAATGGCGCAAATGTGCCATGAGAGAGGCGTTGAGATTGTCTTGCTTACCGATCTTTGGCGTTCACCCATCCACAGAATCGCATCGCACATCTTTACCGGCAATATTGTGGTGCCGTCTGCTTGGGACTCTTGCCTACCCCTGCTGATGCTGGTCGAGTGCACAATTGCTGCAGTGCAAGAGTTGATGTGGGATACGGTAAAAGATCGCACTGATGCGCTCGAGACTGCATTCGATCAGACAAAATTGTTCCGGAAGTTCTCATAAGCAATGGCTGCGATAGCCACTGCTCAAAGCCCTAATCTTCACTAACCCGACTCGCATCAAAGCGCCAGAGTTTCCAAAATGAGCCGACCTATACCGTGTGCACAGGTCAGCAAGTACTTCAGCCTAAACGCACCGCGTGCCAGCGCAGGTGATCGTCCATAAAGCTGGAGATAAAGAAATAGCTGTGGTCATA
>JABXHR010000209.1 GCA_013373515.1 Gammaproteobacteria bacterium
GATGCGGAAATAGGTCGACAATTCCATCGGGCACTTCACGCCTTTCGGGATGTAGACAAAGCTCCCGTCGGAGAACACCGCAGAGTTCAAGGCAGCAAAATAGTTATCGTTTACCGGAACAACTTTGCCGATATGCTCTTTGACCAGCTCTGGGTATTCATGCAAAGCCTCAGAAATTGAGCAGAAAATTACCCCTGCTTCGGCAAGCTTGTCTTTGAAAGTGGTGTGCACCGAGACAGAGTCGAACACCGCATCTACCGCAACACCGGCCAATGCAAGCTGCTCATGCAATGGAATGCCGAGCTTCTCGTAGGTACGCACCAGCTCTGGATCGACCTCATCCAAACTCTTGGGTGCGTTTTCCATTGACTTAGGTGCCGAATAATAGGAAATCGCCTGAAAATCGATCTCCGGAATCTCTAAATGCGCCCAATCTGGCGCTTCCATGTTCTGCCAAACCTCAAAAGCTTTCAAACGCCAATCGAGCATCCACTCAGGTTCATTTTTCTTAGCAGATAGACGACGGATCACATCCTCATTAATACCGGGCTCAAACTGCTCAGTCTCAATGTCGGTGTAAAATCCAGCCTCATATTCTTTGGTAAGAGTCGCTTCGACCGCCTCATCCACTGGCGGGCGACCGGGTGTCAGTGCAAGCTCAGACATATTCGCCTCGGTTTGTATGCATTGGCATATGTTACCGAGCTGGTTTTACTCAATCAATACCAAATTGGTATAGATTCGATTTTGGCTGGGTGAGTTTTGAGTTTGAGCGAGGCCGATTTGAAGCCGCTACCAAAATAATTGCCGTCCAAATAGTCGACCCCAACAGCCTGCAGCTCGGCCACTTGTCGCGCATTATTCACGCCGGAGAAGAAGATGGGTTTCCCAAGCGCAGACAACATTTGCACCATGCCTTTTAACAGGTTCTGCTCGACGCCAGCGCCCGTGCTACCAGCCAGCATGCGCTCGCTGAGACGGATGTAATCGTAGCGCGTAGAGGCCAAACTCGATAGCAATTGCCCGCACTCTCCCACCTGATCAATCACGATCCGATAACCCACTCTGCGAAGCTCATCCAGCTCATCGCTGTGATGCGCTTGCAGGTCGGCAAAGTCCTGGTGTCCGATTAGGATTAACACTTTCAACGCGTCGTTCTCGATGGCCAAAGTTTCCAAATGACTCAGTACATTCACGTCGACCAGTGCAGCAGCGCTGAGCGGCAGGAGTAACGTTCGACAACAATCCATTTCAGCCAGAAATGCTGCGCTATTTTGGCGAAGCTGTTGAACCAGTTTGCGTTGCAACACAACGTCAAGCCCGCTTGAGCTCGCCAGTCTGCGTAACGTCTCTTGCTTGACGGGGTATCGACCTTCCAACTCAAACTCAATTTCAGCGCGATAGGCAAACCGCTTTGCGTTGTTTGCATGATTTACCTGATGCAAAACCAAATGATAGGACTGGGCTTCCATCAAACTGTTCAACGTCTTCTCGACCAAGAGTTTTTTATCGTCCTCTTCCAACATCATCTCGGTAAATAGCGTGACCGCTGAGCGACCTCTTTCTAGGCCGTACTCCAGCGCCATCGAAACTCTGCGGCGAAACTCCTCGCCACTCATTCCCAAGGCGTCGTAACGCGCAACACCTGCGAAAGCGTCCAATTTAGCCTGATAGCTTGGTATCAATCTCGACTCTGACATCAAATAACACAGCTCTTCGGCCAATCGATGCAGCTGCACGATATCGAAATTGTCCTTGGCCAGAACCTCGAACGTCAGATCGTCAACGCTATAGACTTGAAGGCCACGCAGCAATGCAAAATCATTCACTACCCTGGCGGCATTTTGATGTATCTCGCCGACATTGCCCGCCAAAAAACTTCGGCTGATCCATGTTGGCAATTTGGCACCCACCCGAATCAACCCCACACCAATGCGCGAATTGGGCTCAATTTGCTCAAAGTCACGGATCAGTGCCCGCAAGTTCTTAAGACCCGTTCGATCATCAAGATAGGCCAGTCGAATAAGCTTCTTGCGCAGATCCATCAATAGACGCTGATCTTCTAGGCAAAGGTACTTTTGACCGACAGGGAAAATTTTGGTAGGCAACGTCAGCTGCGTGACCAGTACAGGCACGGCATCGCCATTACGGCGCAATGCATGGGCAAACACCTTTTGCCCATCATTCAATCGAAGAAGATCATAATCCGGCGACTTAAATTTCAGCAGCTGACCGAGCGACACGCCTTCGACTTCGCTATCACTGAAATCGAGATAAGCTAGCAACTGACGATTGGCTTGAACCACAATATTGTCACTATCGGCTCGCATCAGTGCGCTTGGCGAGTGCTGAAAATAGCTCTGCCCCCTAAGATTTGCAGCCTCTAGCTGACCTTCCTTGGCAGCGATTATGCGGCTTCGTCGATTGAGGTTACGATAAACCTCGGCCACTTCGGCGACATCTTCATCATCGGACTCAATCTCACGATCAATGTCAGCAAATGAAAAACGCCCCGACAAACGATCCAGCGGCGAAATCAGCCACTGTTCAATGCCGAGATAGAGTCCAGAGGCGGCCGCTGCAAAGGCAATCAGGAATACCAAAAACGCTGCCAGCCAATTGTGCGACTCAACAAGCCCTTCAGCATTAGCCAAATAGACCAGCAACACAAATTCAATCTGCTCATTAGATTTGACGATCAGCTGCACTGGTTCACCGGATACCGGTTGCCCAACCTGAAATTGAATATTGCGACTGCTTAGCGATAGTCCGCTTATTTGCGGCAGCTGAGACAAGCTGCTCAGCGTCGATTCAATCAGCGACTCGTCTTGCGTATTGACCACCGCAATTAGGGTGTTTTGCAATGACGTAAACAGCAACTTTTGCTCGGAACGGTCAGTCTTGCTGCCATGGGGCTGCAACACCACCATCAAGAGACCTGCACACAGCGAAGCCGAGACCAAAAACAAAAAAACAGTCAACCATCCGAGGCGTTTTCTGACCGATAAATTAGTCATGGCTTGACCTACCACCTCGAAATTCTGATGATATTGCTTGAATTTCAATGTTAGCGATCGAAACGCCAGTGTTAAAAATCAGTAAGCTCACAGACTACGCCGTATTAATTTTGCACACACTTGGCCAATCCGAGTGCGACAGACAGAGTGTCGACGCTATCGCACAGCAAACGGCACTGACAACTGCCACTGTCCGAAAAGTCATGAATTTGCTAGTCAGTGCACAACTTGTGCATTCGCACCGCGGCGCACATGGCGGCTACCAACTGGCCAACTCCCTCAGATCGATCAGCTTATTGAATGTCATTACCGCAATTGAGGGACCAGTGAGCCTGACAGAGTGCTGCGATGAAGACGCCAGCTGCGATATCCTCGACCAATGCCAGATGCAGAGCAAATGGACGTCGGTGAACCAGGTGATCACCAACACGCTCAGCAAATTGACGGTGGCCGACTTGGCGCAACCATCTCTGATTGAGGCCAATGCCACGCTAAAGGTTATGACGGGTTAAGGGCGATCCAATACCCAATCGCTTCGGCCATCTGCGCCGTTTCAACCTGATCACTCCCCGCCAAATCGGCAATCGAAATTGACACCCTTTTGATGCGTTCGAAGGCGCGCATCGAAAGATGTTGTTTCTCTGCGGCATAAATCAGCATTTTCTCCGCCTCTGCCGACAGGAGCGCCATCCGATCGACCTGCTGCGCACTGAGTTGGGCGTTTGCACATCCCTGACGCTGGATTTGTCGCCGACGTGCGGCTGCGACTCGCTGACGTATTTGAGCACTGCTGTCACCAAGCGCCGCCTGCTTAAGCTCAGACGGTTTGAGCCGAGGCACCTGTATTCGGATATCAATTCGATCGAGCAGGGGACCAGAAATTTTTGATTGATAGCGATTGAGCCGTCCAATGTCACATCGGCAATGGATTTCGGGGTCGCCGTGATATCCACAAGGGCATGGATTCATCGCCGCGACCAACTGAAACTTTGCGGGATAATTGACCTGAGACTGCACCCTCGTCACCCATATTTCCCCCGTCTCCAGAGGTTCGCGCAGCATCTCCAGCACGCTGCGTTGAAATTCCGGCAATTCATCTAAAAACAGCACCCCACAATGCGCCTGCGTGACCTCGCCCGGCTTGGGAATGCTGCCTCCACCCACCAGCGAAGCGGCTGATGCGCTGTGATGCGGTGTTCTGAACGGGCGAATCCCCGCAATCGCATGATCAATCGGTGCGCCCAGCAGCGAGGCAATGCTGGCCACCGATTCAATTTCCGACGCAGTCATGGTCGGCAAAATGCTAGGCAGACGCGATGCGAGCATGCTTTTGCCCGTGCCGGGCGAGCCAACCATCAACAAATTGTGACTGCCGCTGGCCGCTACCTCTAATGCGCGGCGGGCAAAGGCTTGCCCTTTAACATCACAAAAGTCTGGATATCGTGGCGGCGCTGGGGCCTCCAGTTCATGGCAATCCGATAGATGATCTCGACCGAGCAAGAACGCAACCACTTGAGCAAGCGTCATTGCAGATAGTGATGCGTCTGGACGTATGCGCTGCGCTTCGCTCGCGTTTTGAGGCGCACAAATTAACCGTCGATTAGCGGTCGCCGTGGCGATCACCGTTGGAATAATTCCAGAGACTGCCCGCAACTCCCCTGACAGCGACAATTCCGCTACCAGCTCATAGCCCTCCACCGCCTCTTGAGGGATCACTCCTTGAGCCACCAAGATCCCAACGGCGATCGCCAAATCGAATCGTCCACCGTCCTTTGGCAAGTCGGCAGGCGCTAAATTAACGGTGACGCGGCTTACTGGAAAATCAAAACGGGCATTGACCAACGCCGCACGGACGCGATCGCGTGACTCCTTGACCGCCGTCGCCGGCAGCCCAACGAGCTGCAACATCGGCAGCCCACCGGCCAAATGCACTTCTACGTCGACGGGTAACGCCGCGACCCCAACGACCACGCGGCAATATATGCGGCTCAGTCCCAATCTCGTTCACTCTCGTTGTTCACAGCTCTAGACTGCAAGACAATGCGATTGGCAGAGGTGACAAGTTGGTAAGAAACTATCTGACTATGTGGTGAACTTTGAGAGAGTTTGGGTGAGTGACGCGGCGAGCGCACTGACGTGCGAACCATTTTCTGCCGTTTTGCGGGCGGCCGTTTCACTGCGACTGATCGACGCGCTGAGTTCCTCCACCTGACGCAATGCGGATTGCATTTCATCGCGCGTGCTCAATGCGGAGCCAGATATTGCTTGGCTATCGCTGGCTATTTCGGTCACCATCGTTTCAATGTCGGCAAAGGCTTCCAAGGTTGCACTCGCTTGCGATTTCGATTGATCGGATAGTTCCTTGCTTTTAGCCAATGCGCTCTCTGCGCCGTGAATTGATGCAGAGAAATTTTCAATCACCGAACGAATTTGATCGGTAAATTCACTACTTCGGATCGCCAAACTGCGAACTTCACCCGCGACCACGCCAAAGCCACGCCCGTGCTCCCCTGCTCTTGCCGCTTCAATGGATGCATTGAGCGCAAGCAAACGGGTTTGCTCTGAAATTTGCTCGACTTGGTTGATGCCCTCAATCACTTCCTCGGCAAGCCTAATCAACTGCGCCATCTGATCGGCGGCATTGTTAAGCTGACGATTGAGCCCGTCAGCCACCCCAAGCACCCCACGCGATTGATCTATACCCGACTTCAAGGACAATGCCGCCTCGTCGACCTTGTCTGCCGCACCATCCGCGCTGCGCGCAATTCGATCTACCAAGCTCACAGAGCTCTGAACTGAAGAGGACAACGTCAGCACTTGCTTACGATCCGCCTGCACATCCTCGAGCGCAATATTGGCAAGGCCACTCAAATCGCTGGAAATTTGGTCCAAATCGTCGGTCTGACGACGCGCATCCACAATCAGGGCATGTATTTGCCCGACAAAGTGGTTGAAGCTACGGCCAAAGGCTTCCAACTCGGTCAATGTCGTCTGGGGCAAACGTTGAGTCAGATCGCGTTCCCCAGCAGAAATTTGTTCCGATGCCTTGCGGAGCTTGTCGATGTTTGACACCAACTTAAGCAGCCAAAGTACAAAACCCACCGTGAGCAACACCAAGAACAGTGCAGCCCCACTCGCTTGCAACTGAAAGCGCATGGTACTGTCTGCCGCATCGCCAAGCGCTTTCTGATAGCGTTCTGATATGGCATCCGACCAAACAAACAAGGCCACTTCAAATCCGTCCCGCGCCCTGGCAAATTGCTTCTCGATGGCAGCTTGTTGGCTGGCGACCTCGTCATATTGAGACTGTAATAGCTTGGCACCTTGGTCCTTTTTACCCAAGATATTGGTCATCAAAAACTGATTATCCTGCTCCAAGGTTTGGAGCTGCTCGGACACTTGTGCCGCACGGTCGCCAAACAATTTTGCAATTTCTGTTTTATTCAAGAGTCGACGCAGGCGTTTGACATTTCGATCGACATCCTTGAGCACGTACGCCAATTCTGGCGATGCATTCACCAGTGCGTCTTGCGACGCGGACAAACGTTCCAAATGGCCACGCAACATAAAGGCATACGTGCCAAACTGGCTAAAATCGCTACTGAGCGCGGGCGCATATGCTTCAGGATCTACGTCGGCTCCGTCGACCACAAACTGCGCCAGTGAGAATCGCGCTCGACCAAAGGTCACCGCTTGCAACTCTGCGATCACCTTCGCGGCCTTTTCCGCCCGTTGAACTGCCTCGTGCGCCCTTATGCGAAGAACGTCCTGCCTAGCGACCACTTCATCCACAGCACGATTGGCCAAGAGGCGTTGCTCTGCAACCTGAATTAAATCTGCACTGTCCTGCCTGACCGCATCATAGGTAGGCTGGTCTTCTGGCAACACTTCAAGTGCTGCCAGCGTCTCCAGCGACAGCTTTAGGGCACCAAACGCATCGCGATCCAGCGCAGGCTGCGAGAACGTGACTTCGGTTTGACGGGCTAGTTTCTTGATTGATGCATCCGTGATCGACAAGAGCTCAACTTGACGATTAGCGTCGAGCATTTGCAGCACAAAGAAGCTAGAGATGCCGACAACAGCGATGATTGAAGCGATCGCCAATATCCCGCTCGCCAATACAAGTTGGCGAATGGAGCGATGTTTTGTTGAGGCATTGCCGACAGGCTCTGACACAAAGGGATCCCGAGTAAGTCTTACTCAGGTAGCGTCAGACCCTGTCGTTTATTAAAAGTTGGATTCGAATATTGTGAATAGTTTGCAAGTTTGCCGGGACGACACTGCGGCACGTGCAGAAAAATCCTTGTATTATTCGGATTTCAGTGTCTGCTCGAGCTGAGTCAATCGCTCCAGCGCCCGCTCCAGCAGCTGTGCTTGAGTGTCAAACTCTTCGCGCGTCACCAAATCCATTTCCTCAGCCACTTTGGCGAAAAAAGCTTGTTTCGCGGCCTCAGCATCGTCACCGAAGGCTTTGAAATTGACTTGTGCCGAGGACAGCCATTGATTAAACGCCTCTGAAAATGGGGGCCACTGTGGGTTGCTCATCATGCATTCTCCGGTCGATTTGTCGCGAAAGTGTAACGCTTGCCACGCAAAATGGACAAACAACACCAATCGTCAAGAAATATTTCGTTATAATGGGGAGTTAATTTTTTAAGCCCCGACCCGTTCGGGGCTATTTATTTTTGGATCCAATATGTCTGACAATATCAGTCGCCTTAGAAACATCGCCATCATTGCTCACGTCGATCATGGCAAAACCACACTCGTAGATCAACTCCTTCGCCAATCTGGCACACTCGATGCCCGCAAAGAACTCGGCGAGCGCGTGATGGACTCAAA
>JABXHR010000215.1 GCA_013373515.1 Gammaproteobacteria bacterium
TTCAACCGGACCAGTGGGTTCAACCGGACCAGTGGGCTCAATAGGGCCTGTCGGTTCAATTGGACCGGTTGGCTCTGTTGGGCCAGTGGGTTCAATGGGACCGGTCGGCCCGATAGGGCCTGTGGGCTCAATCGGGCCAGTTGGTCCGACGGGGCCGGTCGGTTCAACTGGACCCGTTGGCGGACGTTGTCCAAATATGGGCTTAAGGTCTGATGGATCTTTCCAGCGCTTTGAGGTTGGTCTGAGCCCTTCCACGCCGCTTAGGTCTGGAAATAGCTCTCTGCGGTACGCGTTGTTCGCAAAGGAATAGTGAGAGATGCGCATAGTGTCGTCTTATTGTCGTTGTACTAGAGGGTGACAATAAAATGACAACGTGACACGGGACACAGTTTTGAGTCACAAATGTGAAGTGGGTAGCAAAAAAATGTTTGGCTTAGTTCAATTACATGTCTTCAAGTGTGAAGTCATCGAAAAAGGCGGCCTTCAGGGCCTCAGCGTCGTTTTTCTCGGTTTCTTTGGGTTTTTGGGTGCCACTGTCCGTGGCGACATGTGTCGTCATGGCCTCTTGGCGGTTGTCCGCTGATCCGTCCAGCACTTGCCCATCGGTGGTGAAGTCGGTGAAAAATGCATCGGCCAGCGACATCTCGGTGCTATTGCCAGACGCTACGTCTTCACTTGAGTCCGAGACGGTTTTGATGGTTTCAATGTCTGTTGGCGGCGTCTCTTCCTCGATGGCTGATTCTGAAAAGAAAGAATCCGTTAACGATAGCTCGGCTTCAGTGGTGTCCTCAGGTTCTGGGTCTAATGACAATGGCGGGGTTGGCGGTTCAGCGGTGGTCTCCACATTGCCATCTTGATCAAAATCATTGAAGAAAGCGTCAGCAAGTGACATGCCCTCAGGCTCAGGTTCCAGCGTTGACTGTGTTTGTGCAGTAGAGGCGGCGCCGATATTGATGTTACCGTTCTCGTCGAAATCATTGAAAAAGGCGTCACGAAGTGAAATTTCTGGTTGATCGTCGTCCTTTGGCGCTACTGGCGCGGGTGTTTGAACGTTACCAGATTGATCAAAGTCGGCAAAGAAGGCTTCGTGCAAGCTCATCACCGGTTCGTCGCTCGCTGGTGAGGGACTAGCGGTTGGTGCTGCCACAGGTTTCTCTGCACCTAGATCAACCCCAAAGTCGGAAGCGAAAAGGTCGCTTAGGTCGGAATCGTCGCTGCATTGATCGAGAGCAGTGGGTTTGCCAATCGGTATTTCATCGGTGACTTTCTTCAGAATATCATCATCGATGACATCGAGATCTGTGGTCTGTACGGAGGCGAGTTGCTGGCGTAGGATCGCAGTATTGGCTTCGGCCTTTGCAAGCTGATCTAATTTACTCGCGAGCAATTCATCGCGTTGCTTGAGCTCAGCTTCGAGGCTGTTCAGTTTGTGCTCTGCGTTCTGGACAGCGAGCGTTAGTTCGTCGGGGCGATGATTAGTCTTGTCGCCATGCCACAACCATCCGACCACGTAGCCCACCATGGTCGAGACAATCATAAATGCGAAGACAATCGATATTTGAAGCAGCATAGCCCAAGTTATTCATACTTTGCCCTCAATAAGCATATTTCAGGCCAGATTAGGCGACATACTCTGGCTCACGGTGGAGCAAAATGCCGTACTTCTCTTGTATGTCGGCCACAATCCGCTGAGATAAAGCGAGAATTGCATCACAGCTTGTAGCGTCATAGTTAACCAAAACAAGTGCCTGCTCCGAATGAACACCAACGCCGTTCTCTCGATAGCCACGCCAGCCCGCTTGATCAATCAGCCACCCTGCCGCCAATTTGTCATGCTGATCATCGACGCGATAGTGCGGCAAGGTGGGGTGCTTGCTTTGAAGCTCGATGCATTGGCTGGTCGACACGATTGGGTTATGAAAAAAGCTGCCAACATTACCGAGCACTCGAGGGTCAGGCAGCTTTGCACTTCGAATGTCGACGACCTGATCAATCAACATATTGGCATCGAGGGTAGATGTATCGAGTTGGCATAAGGGCCCGTAGCGTAAAACGGGCGAGAACTGTCTATCGAGTTCAAATATGACTGATGTGATGACCCAGTTGCGCGCAGCGGGTGTCTTAAAAATACTGTTGCGGTAACTAAATTGGCAGGCATCAGCAGGCAGTGTTTGCTGGCATCGCTTCGACATGTCATAGATATTTA
The DNA here is from genome assembly GCA_013373515.1 of Gammaproteobacteria bacterium. GTDB lineage: Bacteria > Pseudomonadota > Gammaproteobacteria > JABXHR01 > JABXHR01 > JABXHR01. The sequence continues at coordinate 2,207 of JABXHR010000215.1, forward strand.
CCGAATGAATTTTTTCACATACTTCTACGCCGTATGCACCGATATTCTGCACCGGCGATGCGCCTACACTGCCTGGAATTAGCGCAAGGTTTTCAAGGCCATGCCAATGTTGTTGGGCGCAGTGCAGTACAAATTGATGCCAGTTAACGCCAGCACCCACTTCAATCCATACCTTATCTGAGTGCTCGTCTATCAGACGTATTGATTGATCTGAGCTTTGCAAAAAAACTTTCTCGATTCGCGGCGCCAATATGACATTCGATCCACCGCCAATGACTTTGAACTCAGAGATTGGGCGATTGAGGGTATCAATTAGCGTCTCGAGCGTTTCGACAGAACTAAAACTGTGTAGTCCATCGCAGATAGAATCCACGCCTAAGGTGTTGTGATTTTTAAGATTAGTGATCATTGGCAATGGTATGTGAACATCGTCTCAGAGGAGCGTCGTGCGCCTTCGCATTTTTTGGCAATTGTGGGCTAAAGGCAGCGAATGCGGACATTCAAAGATGCCAATTATAGAAAAATGTGGGAGACTCATTTTGCATTTTGGACCTTATCCTTCAGTAGCGCCGTGAACAGCGATCGATTTACAGAACAAACAAAGCACCAAGCGACGACGATGCAGGCGCGCTATATGTCGCTGTTGTCGGGGTGTAGTTCAACCAGTGAAGCGGTGAAATCGCGCTGCTTCGCTGTGCTGGATTCGTTGTACTCGGCGCCCAGTCGTCAGTTTCATAACTGGCAACACATTGAATCCTTGTTTGAGTATTTTGATCGGTTTTCCTTTGTGATCAAAGCGCCGCAAGCGGTGAGCCTTGCCATTTTTTACCATGATGCAATCTATGACGAGCGTGCCGACGACAATGAGGCACGGTCTGCGAGCTTGTATGCAGAACATGCGTTGTTGCTGGGGATACCTGCCGTGATCTCGAAAGAAGTGGTGATCTTGATCGACGCAACACGACACATCGCCGCGCAAACGCATACCGATGCAGCGGTGATGGCGGATTTGGATTTAATGCCGTTAGCGGTTAGATCTGACGTGTTTCGCCAAAACTCGACAAAAGTTCGAAAAGAGTTCTCATCACTGAGTGATAAAGAGTTCAGTCGACGGCAGTTTAAGTTTATGAGCGCCTTGCTTGATCGCAGCTCGATCTACCAAACCCCCGTGATTCGCGATGCAATGGAGGCGGGGGCGCGCCAGAATGTGGTCGACTATTTAAAGTCGCTGCAACCCGAGCTTTGAAGAAGGCATCTGCACTGGGCTAGCTGAGGGTCAGAGATACTCCACTGTTACAAATCCCACACGATCATTTTGGCGCGTCAAGGTATTGATGGTAATTAGGGGTTCGGGAATTCCTAGGCCGCGCAAAGTCGATTTGATCGTCTGCCCGCGCACGTAGCTGGTTTGTTCGTCCGCTGCGGCGACGGTTACACGTACTGCACGCCCTGGCTCTGCGGCCAGCTCTCGAGCGATCGCACGCATGACTTGCTCCGCATCAGAGGTAAGCCGGCCACCTGAAAATTGAATACGACTAAGTCTTCCCTCATAGGCACAACCACGTTGGTTGACCAGCTTTGCAATACTTTGTGGGCAATGATCGACTGAGTCGCTGACGCCATCGTAATCAAAATCACGGCCAATGTTTCGAGCGGTGGCTTGAACTTCAATGGGACCGTAATCTGGAAGTGGAAAATATCCTTGATTCAGTGTTTCAGTGTTCGACGGGATCACCGCTGGCACAGGTGGCGCTGTATAGCTGTTTGTCGCCTGATGATTACTTTCCAGTGTCGGTGTTAGTAATGGTGTCACTGGAGGAAGTGGCTGTACCGGTGCGCTCATCTTTGGCGCTGCAGGCGTTACCGCTGCTGCGGGCATTTTCGGTGTCTGCGCGGCTGGTGTGCCTAGTCGCGGTAAGCCCTGTTTGACGCCGGATACCATTTTTTGCGCATTGAGCCGCTGACGATCGGGATAATCGCTTTGATCCAATAAATCTGCGCTGCTCGGTGTTGCGCTGGGGTAGAGCTCTGGATTGTATAAGTTGCTAACCTTCGGCGGGTTGGCGGCATCTAGGTGCCAAATAATACCCAAGCTGGCATTCGGGTTTTCGAGTCCAAGTGAGCTGAGCTCACCGCGGACTCCGTAACCGCCAGGCACAGTTAGCTCGGCGCCGAATCCACCCGTTAAATCAACAGGTGACACCGTTGGTTTATCGTTCACTCGCCGATTGCTTTGGGCAATGCCTGCACGAATATAGGTGTCAATACGCGCCCCATTTTTAGGGTTGTACCGGATTGGTGGCAAGTATAGCAACGCATCGGCGCCTAACGCGTTAACGCTGTGTTGTGTGCCGTCCTCGGTCTCGTACTCGCCCAGTGTTCTAAATCTTGCTTCCGCTGCGAGACGATCGCTGAATCGATAACCTGCAAAGAATTCTGCCGAACTGTCTTTAAAGCTAATGTCGCTGGATTCGGTTGTTGTCGTTTCGCCGCGTCCTAGACCAAAGCCAAGGTAAGTGCCTTTGTGAAGGCGAATGGCAGCTGTGTCGGCAAACACGGTGCCGGTGAGAAGAGTAGCGCTGATTATTGTCAGTGTTTTTTTCATATGCACTTAACTCGAAACGCCCAACCGAGAGGGTTGGGCGTGATTGGGCCGATTAGGCGCCTTTAGATTTGCGCACTCTGCGCACCGCAACTAGCAAGCCAAGGAGGGTTGCCCAGAGGTGGCCTGTGGCACCGCCGCCATTGCCGTCGATACCGGTGATGATTTTCGGTGAAGTATCATCATTCTGTAGACCGCTGCCGTCCACCGCGTCGCTGAAAGCAACATCGTCCGCATCTGCCCAATCAGGCTTGCCGTCACCATCAATGTCGCCAAATGGGCCGACAGTTGATGCGCCGCCTGGCACACTGCGTGTGGCCGATGGGCGAGACCAAGTTTGAATCGGTGTGCCTTGTGGGCTATCGAGCAATCCATCTCGGTTCTCATCAAATTGCGGGTAACCTGATTCAGCAATGTCATAACCGCCATCCGCATCAGAATCGACATCTAAGAAGTTATCGTCACCGTCTCCATCCGTATCAGGCACTGCAGTGCTAGATGTGCGGAATGCAGTGGCCCAGCCTTGAGGAGGGTTGCTAATCTGTGCGGTGTAGCTGCCAGTTGTGGTGTTGAGAACATCAATACCGGCGATAGTGCAGCTCGCTGTTTCAAAGGCACAGTTGCCTTCAATGATGTCTGGAATCGTGTCGTTATCTGAGTCGAGATCCCACACATTCGGTGTACCGTCTTGGTCAGTATCTTCAAGCGTATTGCTGTCAGCGAACTGGTTATCAACCATGCCGTCGCCGTTAGTATCAGCCATTTTCTGCTCGACCACGTCTTGGATGCCGTCGTTGTCTGAGTCCAAGTCTAAGTGATCATAGATGTCATCGTTATCAGTATCTGCGAGCTGATTTAGTCTGGTTGGTGCAGTGGCTGGTGGAGTCGGCTGATGAAATGCCTCCAGCGTATCGTTGATCCCGTCATTGTCACTGTCATCATCTAAATAGTCTGGGGCGCCGTCACCGTCGGTATCGACAGGGTTGGTAAGATCCTGAGCTTCTACGTTGTCAGGAATTCCATCGTTATCACTGTCTAAGTCGCGCTTGTTTGGGAAACCGTCATTGTCTGCGTCACCGTCGCCCTCGACATCGTCAAGTATTCCGTCACCATCATCGTCATTGTCATCGTCATCAATCACGCCGTTACCATCAAAATCATTACCGACCTTCAAGCTGACTGTGGCAGAAGATGAAATCGCGTCACATGCTTCAGTTCTTGGAGTGCCAGTGATTTTCAAGCTGACCGGTGCATAGACGAATTTTGAAGGGTAATTATTTTGATCTGTCTCAATTGCGTTGAGGACAAAGAGTCCAACTCTTAAGTCCGCAAGAGAACCACTGTAATAGTCGGTGAATGTGACTGTCTTTGCCGCGCCTCCCTTGGAGGTATTCACTAGGTCGGAGTTATCAAACTTAGTGAGGCCATCAACAGTAAAAGTATCGTTCACAGTTCCTAGACGAACCCCAATGTAGGATTCCTCGTCACCAGAGGCTTTGGCGACGGTGAATTCGGTTGTGATTTTGTATTCTGCCTTATCGCATTCAGGCAAACTGTCGATGTCTGGGTTGACGACGACGGCTGTGTATTCTGTGTTTGCATTATTTACCCAAGCCTTCCGCTGAGTCGCGCCCGATTGGTTGACAACGTCACCGTCCTGCGTGGGGAATGAAGACTTCGAGCCCAAAGTAACCTGCGTGGTCGGCTGAGCGTCGCTATCTGATTCAACAATATCATCGAATTCGATTTTGTTTTGTTTCAATGTGTAAGTGAAGTTCAATGCACGGGTTTCATTTTGGTCGACTTGAGGCGCGACAAATTTGATGCGAAACTTATCATTGTCTGCAGTTGCCAACCCGCCGGTTGATGGGGTTGCAATTTCGAGTTCTACCAGTGGTGTGCCGTCCGATTTGCTTGGATATTCGTCGTTGGCTAAAACATCGATTAAGACAGTGCCTCCTGAAGTCACTGAGGCACTATCATCCTTTGCGACGACTTCTGCCAATGCCTGAGACGAAAAGAATAGTCCCGCCATTGCGAGTGCTGTCGTTGTCGCGTTCAGCGACCAAGCTGGGTGCTTGTTGGTTTTGTCTAAAAATTTGGTCTGTTTCACGGGCTTATCCCTTCTATCAACTCAACTAATGTTGCGAAGTCATCTTTGGAGAAGGTTGCGTTTTGTTCCCACAATGCACCACCTTTGATGACATTCTTAAAGTGTCACTTTAGGTTTAGACCAAAAAAATAAAAAAACCAAGAAGTTATTGAATTTTTTTTAAGTGATTTGTTCAGGTTTTGGAAGGCTTTCTTGCAAGCAATATTTCCCGTTTTCCGGGTGGGCCGGGATGCTTTTCAACTTGGAAACCAACCTTGCTCAAACGGCGTCGTATTTCGCCGGCAACACAGTAGGTTGACAGTGTGCCTCCGAAAATCAGGTGGTTATATAAGTTTTGCAGCGTGTGTTCTTCCCAAAGGCTGGGCGCGTTCGCAGGTGAGAAGGCATCCATTACGATGTGATCGTAATGGTTGATGAGGTGGGTATTTTTCGTAAATGCAGTTTGTAAGAGAGTGTACTTTGTGTTTTTGATTCGGACTTCAGTCTGATTGGAAGGTCTTAATAGTTGAGAGAACGCTGATTTGTGAGCGGTGTCGTGTGCCCACTGCTCGTGATTAAGCTGCAAAAATAAAGCGTTGCTAATTGGGTGAGGCTCGAAGCTGTCATAGATCAATTCCACGGTGTGCTTTCTCGCCACTGCGCCAATTAGGCGGGCATTGAGACCTGTACCAAAGCCTATTTCTAGAATTTTGAATACTTGGCTGCTCGCCAATCGGGCGCGTAAGTCCGGTGTTGTGATGAATACCCAGTCACTTTCTCGGGCTGCCCCATTGTGGTTGTGATAGGTTTCGCCGCTGATCGGGCAGCGCAGCGTGTGACTGCCGTCCGCCGATACAACCAGCCCTGGCTCTGATGTCATGGCTGATTGTTAAAGTCGTTTAGTGCTTGTAGATAAGCATCGCGGCTCTTGGGCATTTGGACTCTTGCTGCGGCGATCCAGTTGATTAAATCAACCCCTCGCTTGAGCAAGCCTTTCGATCGGAGGCAAAACAGTTCATCGCGATCACTATTGCAGCCGGGGTCATAGTCGACAAGTTGCTCTAATGTGCTTGCGTATCCGGGCCAAATTTCAAAGTAGCGAGGGTCACTTTTCATGGTCTCCATTTCGCGCTTCGCCCAGTATTTGAATTCTTCGAGCAATGGGTTGACCGGTTGGTATTCTTTATTACTGCCGAGAGTGGCTTGAATGGCATCGACAATAAGATCAATGTCGTTCATGGCGGCGGCCATTTTGATATACCGCTGGCGGTAGAAATCCTCAATACTTAGGGTGAACGCTCTAAAGGGCTCGCCCCAAACTTCATCAATGCCCTCTTCGCCAGAGTAATGTTTGACTTGCTTGCCTAGCTCTAATGCTTCGAAAAAGCAGGCGCTGCAGCGTTTCATTAGGTCGTTCTCGCGTGTCACTGTGACCCCGCGCTCAGCAAGGCTTACGATACTGTTAAATATGTCACTGGCGCGATTGAATAATGCACCAGCCAGCATGGCCGCGTTAACACGCTTTCGACCTGGATCGTTTTCGTTCTCGTAAGCCGCTCTGGCCATTTCGAGTTTCTCGCCAGGTGTGTTGATCCCGCGTTCGGTGTTATGAAATGCGCGTCGAGTCAGGTGATCAATTAGGATCTTGTGATTGGCCCAGTTTTCCTCGGGCGGCTTGTAGAAAAGAATCCAGTGGCCATGAAAATACACCCTCTGGCAGCCATCGATTTCTTTTTGTGTTCCATTTTCAATCATGGCTTGGTTCCGATACATATGGCGCGGTAGGGCGCGGGGTAGCCCTCGACAGTTTTACTATGGTCGTTTGGATCTAAATGTTTGTCTAGCGATTCGTAGGGCATCCAACGGGTTGTGCGCTGCTCGTCTAGCGTTGTTTTGCCGACATCAACCACTTGGCAGTCTTGCAGCCCCGCCTCACGCATCCATGCGATCATTTGAAGTGGCGATGGAATGCACCACACATTGCGCATTCTGGCATAGCGTGATTCTGGGATTAATGAGGTCGCGAAATCATCCTGAATCACGATGCTCTCCAACACCATTGTGCCGCCGGGCTTTAGAGTGCCGGTTACGTCATGAATGTGTGCGATTGGATCTCGGCGATGGTAGATCACGCCCATCGATAATGCGATGTCGAATGCCGCGATATCGGGGAGTGCTTCTGCGCCGATCGGGAGTAAGTGGAGATTTGGCGGATTGTCGATAAGCGCCTTGATGGCTGCAAACTGGCATAAAAAAAGCGGGCTCGGATCGACACCGAGACACCATGAAGCACCGGCTTGCAGCGCACGCCACATGTGGTACCCGTTTCCGCAGCCGACATCAAGGACCGATTTGCCGATGACATCGATATGGGGAAGAAGTCGGTCCCACTTCCAATCTGATCGCCATTCTGTGTCGACGTGTACACCATTGATGAAATAGGGACCCTTTCGCCAAGGCATCAGTGCGCGCAGTGGTTCTTCGACAGCGGCTGTGCCCTCAATTTCGACACGATCGCTGTGCACTGACAGTGAGGAATTTGGGAGATTGGCAATCTCGGTCAGAGCCGTGTACCAACGGTTGAAATCACGGTTTCGGCTCGTCCAGTAATCGGCGTCAGCCAGCGATAAATGGTGCTTGAAAAACGTTTCCCATTGGGGAAGCGTGCGCGCCAGTTGCTCAAAATCGATCAGCGTAGCCATGTTATTTTAACGCGATAAATGATGCAAAATTAAAGCAACGAAACCATATTTCCACGCTGTTGAAGCCCGCTTGATGGAAGCGTTCAATGTGCGCCTCTTCGGTCTCTGGGATCAAGACATTTTCGATCGCATCACGCTTTTGCGCGATTTCCAGCTCTGTGTAGCCTTGGCTACGTTTGAAGTCATGATGCAGCTCGGTCTGAAGTGCTTGTTGCAAAGGGTCTTCATTAAATAACTTTTCTGAGACCACCAATGCGCAGCCGGGTTTGAGCGATGCATACAGCTTTTTTAGCAGACTTGCGCGCTTCTCTATGGCGATGAACTGCAAAGTCCAATTTAGCGAGATAAATCCCGAAGATTGGTAGTCGTAGTCGGTCATATCAGCGAGCGTTAGCTCAATGGGAACCGCCAAATTCCAGCGTGTCACATCTGACCGCAATCGGCTTAGCATTGCTTCGGAATTGTCTAAGCCGATTATTTTGCTGTCTGCATTGAGATGGCGTCCCATGGCATAGACGCACGCACCGCGCGAGCAACCCAATTCATAGACCAAGTCGCCTTGAGCAAACTTGGCGGCCAATAAGCCCGTCATCTCAACCACGGTGCTGTAGCCTGGCACAGAGCGTTGAATCATGTCTGGAAAGACGTCAGCGACCCGTTTGTCAAACTGAAACGGCGATACTTTGGGCAATGGATCGCTAAATAGGTCGTCTTTCACGAGGCGAGTGCATGCATCGACTGGTTAATGATCTGGGCTGAGCGCTCAATGTCGCTGCGGGTGAGATTGAGATGCGTCACCAACCGCATTGAATTGCCACGCGGCGAAATAAGCAGCCCCGCCTCTTTGGCCAGGGCAGTCAGCTTGTCGGTGTCAACGTCGCTTAGTTCGCACCACACCATATTGGTCTGTAGCCAACCTTGATTGATTCGCAGAGCCGCGGATTCGTCTAGTAGGCTCGCCAGTAGCACCGCATGTTCGTGGTCTTGCTGCAATAATTCGACATGGTGCTCCAGCGCGTGATGTGCCGCTGCCGCCAGAATGCCACCTTGTCGCCAGCCGCCGCCGAGCATTTTTCGCCACTTGCGGGCTTCTTTAATCATGGCAGCGCTGCCAAGCAGCAATGACCCAACTGGTGCGCCAAGGCCCTTGGATAAACAAATCGAGGCGCTATCAAAGGGTTGCAGCAAATCTGCGATGTCGATGTCTAATTTGACTGCCGCGTTGTACGCCCGCGCACCGTCGAGATGAAATATCAAACCACGTCGCTGACAGAGTGCTCTTAGGTCGTCAATCTGCGTTTGTGGAAGCACACGACCGTGCTGGGTGTTTTCGACCGTGACCAGTTTAGAGCGCGCAAAATGCGGATCTTCTGGCTTGATCACCGCTTCGACTGCATCGGCATCCAAGCCACCAAAGGCGTTCATAGGAATGGGTTGAGGCTGGATACTGCCCAGCACCGCCGCGCCACCACCTTCATATTTGTAGGTGTGCGCTTCAAGACCAACGATGTACTCATCGCCACGCTGGCACTGGGCAATTAACCCGAGCAGGTTGGTTTGTGTACCGGAGGTGGCAAATAGGGCGGCTTCGAAGCCGTGTCGCTCCGCAGCCCATGCCTCTAAACGGTTAATCGAAGGATCATCGCCATAAATGTCATCACCAACCTCTGCAGTAGCCATCACTTTGCGCATGGCCTCTGTGGGTCTGGTGACCGTGTCAGAGCGTAGATCGATCATTGGCCGACTTTGATGAGCTCAACTTCAAAGATCAGGGTTTCATTCGGGCCGATCATTGGGCCCGCACCATTGGCGCCGTAGGCGAGATCTGACGGAATGGTGAATCGGTATTTGGCACCCTCTTTCATCAATTGCAGGCCTTCGGTCCAGCCAGGAATGACTTGGTTGAGTGCAAATGAAGTCGGCTCGCCACGGCTGTAAGAAGAGTCGAACTCATCGCCGTTGATCAATGTGCCTTTGTAATGCACGGTAACTTGGTCAGTGGCCGCGGGTTGAGCGCCGGTGCCCTCAGTGATGACTTCGTACTGCAAACCGCTGTCTGTCACTTTGATGCCGTCTTTTTCTGCGTTTTGCGCCAAATATGCTTGGCCTTCCGCTGCTTGGGTTTCGGCCGCTTCAGCTTGCTTATTGGTTTGATAGGTTTGCATCAACTGCGCTGCCGTCATGGCGTCGACTTTCAGTGGTTTGCCGTCACTGGCATCACGTAATCCTTCGACAAGTGCATCGAGATCAATGTCGTCAAAACCGGTAAGTAGGCGTTCTTTGATTAATACACCCATGCCATAGCTCATGGAGGTTACGTCGACTTCAGATGTGCTCTCACCTTCGGCCATTGCAACGTTGACTGAAAGTGCAATCGCAGTCAGCGCAATTGGTAAACGCATATTTCACCTTATTGGTTGTAGAATTTAATGCGCTAGACTAGCACGGAATAGCTCTCGGAGGGATAGGTGGCAGTCGATAAAATTACCGTTGAACAGGTTGTATTCTCACTAAAATCTTTGAAACACAAGGGGATTCTTGATCCCACTGTTCAGGATGTGCGTGAGGACCTGGGGCGGGGGCGTGTGCTCGACATTGCTAGGTTGTTGCCGATTGCGCGTCAGCGCCTCAAGCATAGCTCGGCTGATGATGGCGTGGAGATGCCCTCTGAGGCGGTTCCAGATGAAATATTGGAAACCGTTGAATACCTCTGGGCACGGATGCGTAAACACGCCGAAGTCAAAGCCACTGCTGAGGAGGATGAGGCCTCATCGACCAGCACCAA
>JABXHR010000069.1 GCA_013373515.1 Gammaproteobacteria bacterium
GCCGACCCAAGCGGCGAGTTTTTTAAGATCCAAACGGTAGGCCTCAAGCGTCGCTCGAGACAGTCCATCTTCGGCAAACACTTGATCCAGAAATGAATCAATTACATCTAAATTGGCGTCACTGATTTTTTGGTCGCTCATCCGCTCAAGTATGGTTGATAATAGAAAAATGCAAAAATCCTTTAACGACCTAGACCCAAACGCCGCTTCGCTGCAAGACACCTACGCCCTGCTGGCGTCATTGATCTCGCCGCTAGACGGCGAATTCGTCACCCTTCTCGAAGCGTCCGGTCGGCGCCTGACTGACGATGTGGTGGCGCAAGTTGATGTTCCGCGCCATGACGTCTCGGCAATGGACGGCTACGCGTTGGCGACACCCGACGCGCCCTCGCATTCGCTAGTTGGCGAGTCGGTTGCAGGCGCCCCCTATCAATCGATATTACAGCCGGGGCAATGTGTGTATATCACCACCGGTGCCATCGTGCCCGCGGGCTCTGCGCGCGTGGTCGTCCAAGAGATTTGCAGCGAGTCGAATCAAACTGTGACTGTGGGCCAGTTTGGCCAAGATCACTACATACGCCGTCGTGGATCTGATGTCGCCAAGGGAGAAGTCTTGGCAAAAGCAGGCCAAGTGCTTGACGCGCGAAGTGTTGGGCTATTAGCGGCGGCTGGTGTAGAGATCGTCGCAGTCTACCGCCGGCCATGTATCGGCATTGCCTCCACCGGCGATGAAATCAAAAATGGCACCACGCTCGATGCCAACCGTCCAATGCTGATCAACCTAATGAAAAGCCTTGGCGTCAAGGTCGTCGATTACGGTGTGATTAGCGACTCTCTGGCCGATACCGTAGCACTATTTGAGGATGCCAACCGTCGCTGCGACATAATCCTAACCAGTGGCGGTGTCTCAGTGGGTAGCCGTGACTTTATTCGCCCTGCATTAGAGTCGCTTGGAGAAGTGCTGCAGCACAAGATGAAGGTTAAACCCGGCAAGCCGCTGACCATCGGCAAACTTCCCAATGGCCTAAGCATTGGTCTACCCGGCAACCCAGTATCCGCCTACGTGATGTGTATTCTTGCCGTCATTCCAGCAATCAAAGGCTTGAACGGTAAGCCAATAGGCCTGCCTTCTCCAGACTACCTGCCCTGCAGCACGAACTTCAAACACGCCATTGGACGCGCCGAATTTCAGCGCGCCACGCGAACAGGCGCTGGACTGAGTCCAACAGGTGCGCAGGACTCACATTTGACGAGTATTCTCAGTTCAGCGGATGGATTGGTATATATCGATGGCGAGTCCACCGGTTATGAAGAGGGCGATCTAGCGCCTTACTACGCATTTGAGCGCTTGGTGCGCTTAGACTAGTTTGTCCATCGAATTTCAACGCGGCGATTGATCAGCTGCTGCGCAGACCAAGGCTCACCCGCTGGCACCACCTGTGATGGCTTGACCGATACAGTCAAATTCGAAAATCGACTGCGCAACGCTGACGCAACCGTTTGCGCACGCAGATCCGCATACATGGCCGCACGTTCGCCATCGGTGGTGCTATCTGCAAAGCCCGTAATTTCTACGTGGCTCCCTTTAGCAGAAGAGGCCCAACTCAATAGCTGTCGGTTTTCATCGATACTCAGCGCACCCGATAGCGGCGCAAAATAGAGATAGCTCGGCGCATTTGGCAGCATTTCCACAGGCTGCGCCTGCTGCACCGTCGGTTCGTACTGAGGCTGCATGGCGACGCCAGCATTCGCTTGAGAGCGAGTGTTTTTGCCAATGCGATGCAACAAAGACACAGTCAATCCCTTAGCATCTTCATCCCAAGAGCTGTAACCCACTCGAGCCGCCCAGTTGTCACCCGAGGCTTGCACTCCGGCACTGACAGACCGGTGCAGACTATATAAATCGTTTGCAGCAAGCCCCTTGGCCTCCGTATCAAGGTAGCCAAGCGCAGCCTTGCCATAGACGGATAGCGATTTGGTCAACGGTACTTCAACAGCCAACCCAACATCCGCGCTGTGGTAGGCCAAACTGCGGTCTTGGCCAAAATCAACCTCACCCAAATCAGCCAGAGTGGCTTCTAGTGACACACGTTTGCCAAGTGGCACACCGACAGTGACTTCTGCCCCCTGACTGCGGCCCTCATAATCGGCCTCGCCCCCGATCACCCGAGGTTGCAGCTCGCTTTGCACAAGCCCAACCCCAACATAAGGTCGGCTATCCTGTTCATTGACAGAGGAGCACCCCACTAATCCACTTAAAACGATGGCAATTGTAATTTTTTGACTTATGTAATTCATTGATGAATCAAACTAGAATTTCAACCCAGCAAATTCGCGGTTAAAATGCTCTCCCTGATAGCGGTTAACCAAGTTTAGCCTTCCGAGCGCACATCTGACGAAAGAATCAACTCATGAAGACCAGTAATCCCAATCCCCTATATAGAGTAGCGTCGTTGATTTATGACTCTTTAATTGTCATTGCGTTGGTCATCTCTGTGAGTGCGCTGGCCATCACAATTAATCATGGCGACATCCTGCAAAGCCCTGTCGGCAAAGCTGTTAACGCACTGGCCTACATTATAGTCGTTGGGCTTTATTTCGTGGGAAGTTGGATTCGTTCTGGGCAAACCATTGGTATGCGTGCATGGAAAATCAAAGTGCTGAAAAACAATGCCGATGTCACGCTGAATTGGGGTCAAGCCATCGCTCGATTGGTGCTTGGCACCGTTTGCTTGGCGCTAGCGGGCATCCCGATTCTGGTGGCCTTTTTCAAGCCTAATCGCCAGCCCTTCTACGAGCAGCTCACGGGCAGCGAACTTTATCGGGTCAGCCAATAGTTGGCGACCCACCCTATCAGGTTAGCGCCAAACAGAATCGCGCCAAATGCGGCGATGGGCGTCAACGACAGCGTTTGGGCAAATTGAAACGTGAGCTGCGCAAAGATCCAAAACAGCAGCCCCACCACAATCGACGCGATCTTGCGTTTACTTTCGCCACCGTCACGTGTAGACACGAACAACACTGACACCAACCACATCATTAAACATACCGCGCCGATCGGCTGAGCCAAACGCGAGATGGCCTCGTGCTCCAAGCCGAGCACATTTTGCCCAGCGATTTTGGCCGCTGCCCAACTGGTATAGAGGGTGGTGAAACTCTGTCGATTCACGGGCACTGAAATTTCAGTCAATGAGTTGCGGTCAAATGACCCTTGCCAATCCAAGTTTGCATGCTGCTCCTCACCGAGCTCTGGCGTAAAACGCGTCACATTAGATAGCTGCCACACACCGTCTTCTACCGTGGCTTTTTGCGCCGCCAAATAAGCCGCTATACGATTTCGATCAGCTGAAAGGGTGAAAATTTCTACCTCGGAAAATACGCTTGCAGTATTGACCTTGCCCAAGCGAACCCAAGAGTCTTTGATCTTGAGCCACTGATTGCCGCGAACCAAACGCCCGCCTGGTGAACTGTCGCCTCGATACTCACGCGCCTGTAACTCGGTCGGCTCGATGACCCACTGCATCACTGCTGTATAGGACAGCACCAAAATGACCGACCCGAGCACGATTGCAGCCGAAATTGCACCGCGCCCATAACCCAATGCCCGCATCGCAGTCAGCTCGCCGGTGGGAATCAATCGGGAGATGCCGATCACCGCGCCAATGATCATCGCGGGCTCGAAGACATCGACCATATTCGAGGGCATAAAATAGAGATAACTCAGTACATCAGCGAAGGTTTTCTCGCCGTCTTTGACGAGAAAACGGAAAGTCTGCGATGCTAAAATCAGCACGAAAAATACAGACGTGGCGGACAAAACGCCAATAAAGAAATTTTTCAACAGCAGACGCGTAAAAATCAAACCCGCCCCTCCTTGCGCCAAAGCAACAGCAATGACAGTAAAAACACTCCAACAAAGGGTGTATAGACCACCATCGGATAATCCAGCGCAATCGGTTGCTCCATCAATGCCACCGCAACGTTGCCAATCGCAAAATAGCCCAACACTGCCCAAAGCGCAGGCTTTATCGAACTCTCACGAGGCCGAATCACCACCACAGAATAAATGAAAAACGGCAACAGCAACCCGGCCAAAGGCAAAGAGATTCGCGAGTGAAAAGCCAATCGATGCTCGGGGCTATCATCCAGCTCAAACACAGTGAACTCATCGAGCTTCTGCCCCTTCATAGATACCCACTGTTTGAGCAGACCACGATGCTCTGCGTACTCAATGGTATTGATTGACCGTCCATCCAATGCCATAACCATGCCGTCTTCAAGCACCAACTGCACCCCATCGGCCACCGCCTCGACCGAAGCGCGCTTTGCCACCTCAATCGTCGTGCCTTGGTTGCGATCTTTTTGGAATACGAATAGCTCCGACATGCCATTGTCACTGACTTCTTCGGCATAAACCAACACCCCGCTGCCAAGCGGTTGCAGCGTTTGAGCCTGTATTTTGCCGACCACCGTGGCAGGACCGGCTGCACTCATTAGTGCCAGCTTTGATTTTGCCAGGGTCGGCAGCCCCACCAAACTGATGTAAACGCCTATGAGTGCCACTGGCGCAAATGCGACGGCCAATGGCCATGCCAGCTTGAAACCGCCATAACCACTGGCGAGCATACCGGCCATTTCTGAAGAGGCATAGAGTCGAGTGAGTGTTGTGGCGGTGGCCAGTGCACTACTCAACGGCATCACCACCCGCCACAGGCTCAGCATCTCTACCCCTAATACGACTGCTGCGCCTTCTTTCGGAATGGCGCCCTGGGCAATTTGGTAAAGGGTTTCGGTAAGTGACGAGCCCAGCATAATGAAGCCGAGCACTAGGCTAATGACCAACCAAGAGGTCAACAATTCACGCGCGACAAAGCGGAGCAAAATCAAATGCAAGCTCCTCTGAGACTAAGTTTCTGCAATGGCAGCGCGTTCGAACTTCGGTACACTATGGCTAACAAAGAATTATGAATAGGACATTTTATGCGTTTTCAGGTGCTCGCGCTCGATTCATCCACCAACGAAATGGATACATTGGTTGTCGGCTACGACTCCATGGAGAGTTTAGGCGAAGCGTGCAGCCGATTGAGTGATCACTCGCAAAAACTGCTGCAGACCCTAATCGAGCGTGGCGAAATCAAAGCTGAAAAAGGCCAATGTCATAGCCTGCACCTTGTAGATGACGAGTTTAGCAAGCTCATATTGGTGTTTATGCCAAAAGCAGAAACACGTGCTGCAGTGCTCGGTCCAATCGATGCAATGTCCGGTGCTCTAAAATCCTTTGGCAGTGTCAACGCCGCCATCAGCCTGCCCGCGCATGCGCTTGTACACGGTCAGCTGTTAGCCCTTTGCAACACCATCGCCGACCGTCAATATCAGTTTGATCACTATCGCAGCGGCGATAAAACTCCATCAAAGCTCACCGATGTCAGTTTTTTGAGCGATGACGATTTAAGCGCAACGCTATCGCTTGCAGACGGCCTGCTCGCAGGCGGCACACTGACCAAGAACCTTGGCAACACGCCACCGAATGTTTGCACGCCCAGCTACTTGGTCGAACAAGCGCATGCCTTGGCTGACAAACACGCGAATGTGCACAGTCACGCCTTAGACGTTGAACAAATGTCAGCTTTGGGCATGGGGTGCCTGCTTGGCGTCGGTCAAGGCAGCCGCACGCCACCGGCGCTGATTGTGATGCAATACCAAGGCGCAGGATCCGATACAGCACCCATTGCACTGGTGGGCAAGGGCGTAACATTCGACACTGGCGGCATCAGTATCAAGCCATCGGCCAATATGGAGATGATGACCTATGACATGCTCGGTGCGGCGACGGTGTTTGGTGCCATCGAAGCGGCTGCCACCGCAAAGCTCGCTCTTAACATTGTCGCAGTGGTGCCCTCTGCCGAGAATATGCCCGATGGCAATGCCATCAAACCGGGCGACGTACTAACATCGATGAGCGGCAAAACGGTCGAGGTGCTCAATACCGACGCCGAAGGCCGTTTGATTCTGTGCGACGCATTGACTTACGTGCAGCGCGAATTCAATCCAAGCCAAATCATCGACATGGCCACCTTAACTGGTGCCTGTATTACCGCGCTGGGCCATATCAATACAGCGGTTATGGGCAATCACCAACCCCTGATCGACGACATCATCGAAGCGGGTTTGACCGCATATGATCCAGCGTGGCAATTGCCCTTATCTGAAGAATACGATGAGCAACTCAAATCCAAGCTCGCCGACGTGGCCAATATCGGTGGCGCACCGGCCGGCACCATCACTGCCGGTTGCTTTTTGCAGCGGTTTATTGAGAACGATACGCCTTGGGCGCACCTAGATATCGCAGGTACCGCCATGGGCGGGCAAAAGCTCGCCACTGGCCGCCCGCTGAGATTGGTACTTCAAGTACTGGCGAACGCCGCTCAGCAATGACGCGTATCCAATTTTTTAACCTTGGGCAGGACAGCCTGCCCAAGTTCATTTTGCAAAAGCTTCAAAAGCATCTTCACTCACGCAAGCGCGCCATCATCCACTGCAAAGATCTTTCGATCGAACAAAAGCTGGCCCCCTACTTTGCGGATCTACCACTAAACTATATCGTTGAAGGCCAAACGCCAGCCCATGGCGATTACGAGTTACTGATTAACCTCTGCCCAACCACGCCCAGGCAGTTTGGGCAGTTTGAAGAGATTTGGGAGATTATTGGCACAGATGTTGATTCAGGACGTGAGAAGTATCAACTATACAAGGCACGTGGCTACACATTGACGGTGGCAAATTTCAATCATGAGCACAGCAAACAATCCGCTTCCCATTCTGAATAAAGTGGTCCGCAAAGGCTTGGACCAAAACAATCTGCGCGCCAAGACCCAGGCCAATATCAGTGCTTTTCGCACGCCAGAGCCACCCCCATCGATCTACCGTCAACAGCGCAAGGATGACGACATGGATACAGAAGACCGCGCACAAAAAGTAAAGCCGCAACGCCCCGCTGCCGATAACTTGGCCGACGCAATTGCCCGGGGAACACTGACGGCGACGGAAATCGATTTTGTGGTGGAACGCATTGTGCAAAAGCACACCAACGCCATGAAACGCGAACTCAAGACAGTGCTAACCATGCTGGCAAGCAATCCCAAGGATGCCGGATGAAAACCTTACATTTGCTAATCATGTGCCTAGCGCTGGCCCTGTCTAACGCCAGAGCCGAGGGAGAAATCCCAAAGGATGAGCTGCCAATATTCGTCAGTATGTTGCCGCACTTTACCGTCAATTTGGGCGACGGCACATTCTTGCAGATGGAAGCACAGACCTTGGTGCGTGACGATGACACCAAAATGTCAATGGAACGCTACATGCCCGCCGTGCGCCACAACGTGATCATGTACCTCTCCGATATGTTTCCAGACGATCTTCGGACAGCTCGCCAACGCGAGGACCTTCGCGAAGATATCGCGTCAATCATCCGCACCACCCTTAAAGAAAAAGGCGAAAAAGACGGTGTTAAAGGCTTCTTTATCACCAGCATGATCATGCAATAGCGCTGCGCAAAAGCAGCGCATTGCCAATCGTCACATTGCCCCGCCACTGCCCGATTTACCCCGCCTAGACGATTACCTGTTTAATCGGCAAATCCAACGCCAAATCCGCTACAATGCTCGGTTTGATTTTAACGACAGCATCAGGCCGATCCGCAATGGAAAAAACCTTCGACCCAAGTAGCATTGAAGCCTCCCTCTACCAACAGTGGGAAGACGCCGGACATTTCAAACCTAGCGGTAACGGTGATCCTTTCACCATTATGATTCCGCCACCCAATGTCACTGGCACGCTGCACATGGGTCACGCCCTGACCATGTCGATCCAAGACGTTCTCATTCGCCACAACCGTATGAAGGGCAAACAAACCTTATGGCAGCCAGGCACCGATCACGCGGGAATCGCCACGCAGATGGTCGTTGAGCGCCAGCTCGAAGCCCAAGGTTTGACGCGCCACGATGTTGGCCGCGAAAAATTCCTCGAAAAAGTCTGGGAATGGAAAGCCGAATCTGGCGGCACAATTACCCGCCAATTGCGCCGTCTGGGCGCCTCCTGCGATTGGTCGCGCGAGCGCTTCACCATGGACGAAGGGTTGTCGGATGCAGTACAAAAAATCTTCGTGCAACTGTACGACGATGGTTTGATCTACAAAGGCACGCGCTTGGTCAACTGGGACCCCATTCTCAACACCGCGCTGTCTGATCTTGAGGTCATCAACGAAGAAGAGTCGGGCAAAATTTGGCATCTTCGCTACCCGCTCAAAGACGGTGGCAGCATTGTGGTGGCCACCACGCGCCCCGAGACCATGCTCGGTGATACCGCTGTGGCCGTGCACCCAGAGGACGAGCGCTACAAGCACCTGATTGGCCAAACCATTACTCTGCCTCTGGTGGGCCGCGAAATTATTGTGGTCGGCGACGAATACGTCGATCAGGAGTTTGGCTCAGGCTGCGTCAAAATCACGCCTGCGCACGATTTTAACGACTA
>JABXHR010000129.1 GCA_013373515.1 Gammaproteobacteria bacterium
CAGCTGGATAGAGCGTTGCCCTCCGGAGGCAAAGGTCAGGGGTTCGAATCCCTTCGGGCGCGCCATCAAACATACCGCCTCAGTTGTCGCCCTCGGCTTCACTCAACAACCAGTCTCGAGCCGGATGTGCTCTGGCTGGGTTCCAGACATAGTAGATCCCAAACTCAAATTGAACCCCAGGCAACTCAATCGAAGTTAATCGACCTTCGGCAAGCTCTGCCTCAATGCTAAACCTAGGCAACCAACCAAGTCCCATCCCCTGCAAGACACACTGCTTTACCACATCGACATTCTCAAAATGCAGACTGGAGCCAACCGACACTGACGCTTGCGCCAATTGTTCAAATATCGTCTTGCAGTAGTTGCACTCATGCTCGGTGGTGACCAGTTGATATCGTGCCAAGTCATCTAGTGTCTCCGGTAACTCAATCCCGGATTTGGCGAACAGCACCATTTGGGCGTCACCAATCTTTTGATGTGCCAACCTATGACTCGGCTGTCTGCCCACCCAGACCGCGAGATCAATTTCATCTTGGGCGAGCGAATTGAGCATTGCACTCGATGACATGGGCGAATATTGCAGCTCGACGTTGTCCATCGCGGCAGTCAGCTTCATCAGCGCGGGCGGGAACCAGTAGGTAAATATCGAATTTGGCGCACTAAATTTGAGCTTATGAACCGGTGACTGAAGCAGACGATGGGCCTGCGTGACAAACACGTCCTCTGCCTTGAGCACCTGCTCGGCGTAAGGCAATAACGCTTCCCCATTGGCGGTCAGTCTCAATTTGCGACCAACGGTCTCAAATAATGGTAAAGAAAGCTGCTCTGCCAGCCTACTCAGGCGAGCACTGATGGCAGCTGGCGTTAAATGCAACTGAGCAGCCGCGGCGTTCACTGTCCCAAGTCTTGCCACGGCAACAAAGGCAATCAGTTTTTCGTTCAAAATTTGTTGTGCTTTTAGCAAAAATTATTAGATATCTTTTAACCATAAGCCACTCTACGATCAATACCAATATCACTTGGAAAGCACCATGAAACTGATCATCGGCAATCAACGCTACTCCTCTTGGTCGATGCGACCTTGGCTAATTGTTAAGCACCTTGGGTTACCCGTAGATATTGAGGCTCACAACCTATTTGATGGCACATTTGCGGACAAATTCTCCCACCTTAACGTGCCCGCAAAAGTCCCCCTGTTGATCGACGGTCAAACCTTGGTCTGGGATAGCCTTGCGATCGTTGAATATCTAGCCGAGCACTTTGAAGGCGTGCTACCGAAAGACGCAGCGCGACGCAATCTCGCCCGCTGCGCCATGGCAGAAATGCACTCGGGTTTTGCAGCGCTGCGCAGCGAGTGCCCAATGGACATCAGAGCCATCAAAAAAATCGCAACTTCAGCTGGTGTACTCGCGGATTTGCAACGCATCAACGCCATTTGGCAACAGTTTGAGCTAGATCCATTTTTGTGCGGTGAGTTCAGTGCGATCGATGCCTATTTTGCACCCGTTGCCGTGCGTGCTTCCGGCTTTGAACTGCCGGTATGCGAGCGATTTGCGACTTGGCAACAGCGACTGTTTGGCCTCAATGCCTTCAAGCAGTGGATCAGTGAAGGGCTCGCTGAAAGCTACGAGCACGCGCCCTATAATGTTGGGCCAGTCATCGGAATACAGCCATTTGCTCGCGCCTAACTTGAGCAACTCAATTGGTTGCAACGCACCGCATTGTCGTCTTTTGGCACAATGGCGGCCCAAGGGTGATCGAGCGATATTGCGGTCGGGGCCACAACGGCCTCCGCAAGCTCCCGCAATACGGCATAATCGCCCTGCTCAGCAGGGTCAATGGCTTGCTGTATCACGTAATTGCGCGGAATAAAGACAGGGTTCGTTGCCTGCTCAAAACTCGGAGAAGCGGCACGCCATTGATCGACAAACGCCGCAATCGCCGCCTCTGTACTAGGTGTTGACGCGTAGCTGCAAGAAGCAATCTGCGAGGAGAGATCCTCGTGATCAGTGCGATACTCCAGCAAAGCCAAAGTCCGCGTCCAGTCCAGCTTGTGCTCACGACACAGGGCATCAAACGCCGACACCTGAGAGCTATTAGCCACCGCCAAACCTAGCTTTCGCGACATTTCCTGTTCATAAGCGGCTTGAAACTGGCCTTCAAACCCTTCGAGTGCCGCGATTAAGCGATCGCGATCACCCCCCAAATGCACCAATGCACTGGCCAAGCACATCAAATTCCAACGCGCGACAGCCGCCTGTTGACCATAGGCATAACGCCCAGCGCGATCGCTGGTATTGGGCGTGAAGTCATCATCTGGCCAATCTATCCAGCCAAATGGCCCGTAATCGATGGTTTCGCCAATCAACGACATGTTGTCGGTATTCATCACCCCATGCACAAAACCGAGCGATTGCCATTTAGCCACTAAATACGCCGTGCCTGCACACAATTGCTCGAACAATTCGGTAGCAGGACTTGCCGCCTGTGTAAGCGACGGGTAGTGATACTGAATTAGGTAGTCGAGCAACTCACGCGCTTGCTCAGGCTCACCAAACGCCACAAAAATCTCAATTGACCCAAAGCGCAAGAAGCTAGGCGATACGCGGCAAACGACTGCACCCGGCTCTGGAAGGGCATTGCCGTTATAGAATTTATCGCGTATGACTCGATCACCCGTCACGGCCAAACTGATTGCCCGCGTCGTAGGAACCCCCAAACCGTGCATCGCCTCCGAGCAAATGTACTCACGAATTGACGAGCGCAGCACCGCCATACCGTCTGCCGTGCGCGAATAGGCAGTCAACCCAGCACCCTTTAATTGAAACCACTGCGAAACGGCACCGCCATTAAATCGCCCTAGATTTATCGCGCGGCCATCTCCAAGTTGCCCCGCCCATTGGCCAAATTGATGTCCACCATAGCGCATTGCAAAGGGCGTCATGCCATAG
>JABXHR010000146.1 GCA_013373515.1 Gammaproteobacteria bacterium
GGAACAGGCAGCAGCAGAACAAGCCGCAGCTGAGCAAGCAGCGGCGGAACAAGCCGCAGCCGAACAAGCAGCGGTAGAGCAAGCAGCAGCAGAACAAGCAGAAGCAGAACAGGCAGAAGCAGAGCAAGCGCAATTAGCAGCTGAAGACGCGTTGGCGGAACAGGCAGTCGCTGATGAGTTGCCGGTTGAGGAGTTCGTGGAGGATTCGCTTCAAACCACAGCATCAGAATCGGGCGAGGGCGATATGCTCGCGCAAGATATTGAGGCATTGATCGACGATCCGGAAATTGAGTTACCTGCACTGGAAGACTCTGCACAGGTGGCTCCAGCAAAGGACGTCGAACACGCAGCGGAAGGACCGTCAGAGGCGGAGCTTGCTGAGCAAGCCCTGCTGGCAGCGATGGCTGAAGACAACGGTGATGATTTTGTTGCCCCGCAGGCGGTGGATGCACCCTCAGACTCAGAGGATTTGAATGCCGCGGAGCAGGCACTAGCAGAACTCGAGGCCGCGATTAACAATGACGATGGCGATGATTTCGATGTTCCACCGCCCGAGGAAACAGCACCAGAGCCAGCGAAACCAACCAGTCGTTTTTCCGACGCCTACTTTAAATTGTCTGAACAGGCGATTGGGATTTCTTTGACCACGGAATTTGATCGTGTAGAGCTGCCAGAGCAGGCGGTGTTGGGTATTTTTGTCGCCGATGAGAACGGTGTACCGATGGTCGGACAGGTGATGCGTAGTGATATGCGCAACGGCGGCACGCATGCGTCCAAAATCCGTGGGTTAAAGCCTGGAATGGAAGTTGGATTGTTTTTGATTGTAGATGGCGAGCTAACAAAGGCAGGTTTGAAAAACGGTGATAAGGTTGGTTTTGCGGGCACCGACCACGCGTCACGCTTCAATACGCTGTTGTCATTGGATGACCCAAATATTGGCTACACCAACACAATGCTGAGTGAAGCCGATGTGATGAAAATCGATACCGTCGATGGTGGCATTCGCTGGGTTTGTGAAGGCATTGGCTTCTTGCCGAGAGTGCTCGAGATGAAGCTGCATTTTAGAGAATTGGCGGCTTAATACATCCCGTTTGAAAAGCTGGCTTAGGCCAGCTTTTTTTGTTTGGGTAAAGGCGTGAAAAGTCAGTTATGTGTCAGCTCGTTTAGACTACCATTAGTGCCAATTGTCCAAGGAGCACACAATGAACTCTCTAAAAACGCTTAAAATGACCGCAATTGCTGCAGCCGTTGCTGTTGGTGCAGCAGGCTGCGCGAGCACCTCTGAAGTCCTCACTGGCGAAAATGCTAATGCCGCCAAAGGTGCTATTATTGGCGCGATCTCTGGTGCAGTGGTTGGCAACAACACTGGCAGCAGCAAAAATCGTGACCGCAACCGTGTTCTCGGTGCCATCGCTGGTGCGACTGCAGGCGGTGTGATTGGCAAAAAGTTGGACGACCAAGAGCGTGAAATGCGTGAGCGTCTGGCAGCCGAACAACAGCGTCGCGAGATCGAAGTTCAGCGTGTTGCTGAAAATACGCTCAAATTGACGCTGAACAGCGAAGTATCCTTTGATACCGATTCTGCTGAAGTGAAAGCAGCATTTCAGCCGAGCCTAAACAAGGTTGCTGAAGTACTGGCGTCTTATCCTGATTTTGGCGTACTGGTCATCGGTCATACCGACTCGGTGGGTAGCGATCAATACAATCAAGCCCTGTCTGAGCGTCGCGCCTCATCTGTGGCCAACTATCTCAGTGGCCGTGGTGTGGCTTATGGTCGTCTCCAAGCTGCAGGCCGTGGTGAGTCTGAGCCTCGCGCCAACAACGACACCGCCGACGGCCGTGCGATGAATCGTCGTGTTGAAATCTTTATCCAAGGTGCCGATGGCGCTTAATTGGCGTTCAATCGCTGATACGAAAAAGGCTCGGTGATTCCGAGCCTTTTTGGTTTTACATGTCGACGTAAGCGGGGCCGCCGCCGCCCTCAGGAACGACCCAGTTGATATTCTGGCTAGGGTCTTTGATGTCACACGTCTTACAGTGAACGCAGTTTTGCGCGTTGATCTGGAAGCGCTTCTCGCCGTTCTCTTCCACAACTTCATACACACCGGCGGGGCAGTAACGCTGCGCGGGCTCGGCAAATTTCGGCAAGTTGACCGATAGCGGTATTGAGGCGTCCTTCAGCTGCAAGTGGCAAGGCTGATCTTCTTCGTGGTTGGTGTTCGACATAAACACCGACGACAGTTTGTCGAATGTCAATGTGCCATCAGGTTTTGGGTAGTTGATGGGCTGATGCTTGCTGGCTTCTTCAAGCTGCGCATAGTCGGGGGTTTTGTCGCGGAAATTGAACGGCAGTTTGCCACCGAAGATATTCTGGTCGACAAAGTTGTATGCGCCGCCAAGCCAGGGACCGAGGCTGTGGATGGCCGCACCGAAATTGCGCGACGCATGCAGCTCTGCATAAGCCCATG
Organism: Gammaproteobacteria bacterium; assembly: GCA_013373515.1. GTDB lineage: Bacteria > Pseudomonadota > Gammaproteobacteria > JABXHR01 > JABXHR01 > JABXHR01. The sequence continues at coordinate 2,469 of JABXHR010000146.1, forward strand.
TTTGCTTAAAGTTTTCGGTGTATTGCGCGAGATTGTTACCGCCTTCATCGCCATTTTTCACCGCTTCAAATACCGTCTCTGCCGCGACCATGCCAGACTTCATCGCGGTGTGCGAGCCTTTGATCTTGGCAAAGTTGAGGGTGCCGGCATCGCAGCCTACCAATAAACCACCGGGCATAGTCATGGTGGGCAGCGAGTTGAGACCGCCTTTGACGACAGCACGAGCGCCATAGCTCAAGCGCTTGCCACCATCGAGATGCTTCTTGATGACTGGGTGGGTCTTGAGGCGCTGCATTTCATCAAATGGGCTTAGGTATGGGTTTTTGTAATTAAGGTCGGTGATCAGACCGTAAGACACCTTATTGCCGTCAAAGTGATACAAGAAAAAACCACCGGTGGCGGCATTCTCTGACAGCGGCCAGCCCGTGCCGTGTACCACCAAGCCATCTTCGTATTGATCGGCTGGGATTTCCCAAACTTCTTTGATGCCGATGCCGTAATGCTGCGCATCGACGTCTTTGTCGAGGCCAAATTTGGCAATAAGCTCTTTACCTAGGTGTCCACGGCAACCTTCAGCGAAAATGGTGTATTTTGCATGTAGTTCCATCCCTGGCTCATGGCTGGCTTTGGGCTGGCCATCGGAACCAACGCCCATGTCACCTGTTGCGACACCCTTGATGCTACCGTCTTCGTTGTAGAGAATCTCCGCGGCTGCAAAGCCCGGGAAGATCTCGACACCCATTTCCATGGCTTGCTCGCCCAGCCAGCGCACGACATTGCCCAGAGAAACAATGTAGTTGCCATCGTTGTGCATGGGTTTGGGGATGACGAGATTGGGCATTTTCAGCGTGCTGGTGGCATTGGTCAGCATATGCACTTCATCACGCGAGACGGCGGTGTTTAGTGGTGCGCCTTTATCTTTCCAATCGGGGATCAGCTCGTTGAGCGCTGTGGGCTCAAGCACTGCGCCCGACAATGTGTGGGCACCCACTTCAGCGCCTTTTTCTAAGACGACAACTGAAATTTCGTGGCCGGATTCTTGGGCCAGTTGCATAAGGCGAATAGACGTTGCAAGTCCCGCTGGTCCCGCGCCGACAATTACAACGTCAAATTCCATCGATTCGCGTTCCACGTGTCTACCACCTTGTTAACTTCAAACTATGTAGGATACTAAAAAACATGGCAAAAACTGTCGTTAAATGGCCAAATTTTTAGCGATACTAGCAATGAGAAACTGAGTATCGTCTTCATTTTTGCGCGAATTGCCACGGATTGAGAAGTGGTGTAATAAAGCCAGCCATATCGTTGCCGTTAACGTCTATACCTAGGTAAATGCACAACGGAGTCGTCAGTGGCCATTGGAGATCGCAGAACAGATCGGCGCGAAGATGTCGAGCTTTCGCTGTTGATCGAGCGCATTCCTCATGGAAAGCGCGAATTATTTGAAGGTGGCTTGGGTGGCTTTCGGGCGAAGTTGACTGGCTTGATGCAATACCTGCGTGAAACGCAAAAAGCGCGCGAAGCGCTCAAGATCCTTGAAAGTCGTAACCCCGATATCGCCAAATATCTATATACCGTTGAAAACCGCCTTCAAGCCATTGGGCCAAGTGTCGCGGGTGCAATCGTTGACCCGAAATATGTTCAGATCGTGAACTTATCATCGACTGGGCTTCGAGCCGACTCTTTGGTATTGGTATCGCCCGGTGAACACGTGTTGGTAAGGGCGCTTCACACGCAAAGTAATTCAATCTTTGTGGCAGTCGGTGAAGTGGTCTACACCCAGCCCCCAAATCACGAAGCCCTCGAAGGCAGCCAATGCCAAGTGGCGTTGCAATTCGTTGCCACTGGCGCTGAAGATCAGGCCGCCATCAAACGAACTATTGCCGCGGCGATGTTGTCAAAGACGACAGCGGCCTAAATGGGCGACTAGTCGTCTTGGTCAATTAATCTCTGGTTGGCGTAAAGCTGACATCAACCGCCCATTTCGTCGAGAGGACACCATTGCGCTCAATGCGTGTTTTGGGTGTTAGGTGTGGTGCGCAATGTAACGTTCAGGCGCAAACGGCTTTTGTTCTTCCCTCTTAACCCAAAGATTTCAGAGATTCCAATGGGTTTTCGGGATCGACACCGTCCATAAACGGCTTGGCGCGTTCGACATGGGTGAGTTGATAGAGCGTACCAATCCAGTTGTTGATCAGCGCGCGGCTGGTATCGCGCCAAGTGTTCTCAAGCGTGCTACTGAGTAGGGTTTCTGGGAAGTTTGCCTTCAGTGCGCTTGCGGGCATAGATCCCATTTTTGCGACGTATTCGCGCAAAATGGCTTGTGCTTGGGCGGTGAAATAGTTTTCGACAAACGGTGGCTCTGCTTGCAGGCCATCTGCCCAGCGTTGAATTTCACGTTTGTATTCCTTCAGTAGAGACTGGGTATCGTACTCAGGATGCCCTTGCAAATACACGTAGCGAATGCCATCAGCAGAGGTGGCTAGGAAAAAGCCAACATCTTCGCTGTTGACCAACACAGGTAAACCAGCATCTGCCATCGCGCTTGCTTTTGTCTCATTCCAGCGTGAGTGTGCGGCCTTGAATTGGGTGTTGATGCCACGGGTCAATGGATGTAGGTCTTCTGATACGCGATGCTCGTAAACACCCCAGCACTTTTGCGGTAGTTTGCTGCGCTTGATGCCGTGTTTGTACAGAAAATGCGCGTGACTTGATAGGCACGAACAGAGTGTTGAGGTGACGTTTGCATAGGACCATTCAAATAGCTCGCAGAGCTCAGGCCAGAAGGGCTCTTTGGTAAGGTCATCTTGAACAGGGTTGGCGCCACTGATGATCAAGCCATCGAGCCCGTCGCGGTGGATGTCTTCAATCGACGTGTAAAACGCATCAATATGTGCCTGCGCGTCTTTTCCTCGCGGCATTTTCTTAGGCGCGAAGGGGTGAATGTGCAGTTGTACCACTTGATTACTTGCGCCGATGAGCCGATAGAATTGGCGCTCTGTGGCTTGCAGCGCAGTGTCGGGCATCATGTTGTAGAGGCCAATATGCAACTCACGAATATCTTGGTGATGGGCCCGCTCGACGCGGATGACTTGCTGGCCCTCGGCACGAAGACGATCGAAGGTAGGCAGTGCTCTGTCTTGAATCAGTGGCATTTAACGCTCCAGTGCCAAGCAAATTAGGTCATCGAAATCTTGAGCATCGCGAACCTCTAGCAACTCGGCGGCGGTGACGGTGTAGCCATAGGTGTCGGCAATACGTTGATATTTTGGCAACCGCGATCTGAATAGTTTGTCGAAAACCCACGACACAAACTGATCTGGGTCAATCTGCGCGACATAGTCGAGACCGCGCTCTTGCATAAAAATAGCGAGGTGTTTTTCTAAGAATGCAGTGGGGTAGTAGAGCGGTTTTGGATAGCGTTGGGCGCGTTCTATCAGTGTTTGTTCATCTTGCTCAGAGGCTTTGATGTACAAAATAATCGAGTGCTGCGCCAAGGTCTGGATGGGTTTTTCTGTTTGCAGCTCGCATAGTGATCCACCGATGTCACACAAGAAATGAGGGTAGCCATAGATGTTTTGCGCTTTGTCGATAAACCGCGGGACGTCGGCGATGGCGCGTACTTCGGCGTCGTGGTGTAATTCTTGGCGACGAATAAACTCCGCCAGCGGTAAGCCGCCAACATCTGGGTTGCCGATTTTACCAAGGTAATCCGACAAAGGCGCAAGATTATCGATGGTCAAATTTAGCCCGATATAGAGAGAGTCTGAGCGCAGCAATTTGGCGAAGTAAGGCAGTTTCATTGCCTCTAGCTTGGCTTGATCTTGGATCTCTTCGCCCAGATAGTGCGTACCGATTCGGTAATCGCCAGAGAAATGAAACCACTGATCCACGGGAAGCTTTCGCGCCAGCGTTGTCTTGCCCACGCCAGACATACCAGCCAAGGTAATGCGTTTGTTGGGAAGTGTCCGGTAGTCAGCGGCTGAAATTTTCATTGAGTAGTGGCGTTTTGAGTCGGGCGATTATAAGTCAATTGCTTTGGGTAAATCGAATGCTGCGAAACTGCTCATTGAAGTCGATTTCGGCATGGTGGCCGATTCTAAACGCGAGATTGGGCAGATCATGGCCGATGGCAAATCCTGACGCGACAGGGATTTTGACGGGTTTGAACGCGAGGTCCAAGGTCTCTTCAAGCGAGAAATCCGGGTCTCCCGATTTAGGCTCACAGTCGGTAAAATGGCCGAGAACAATGGCTGCGGCACTGTTTAGGTCATAGTGTTGGTGCAGCTGCAGCAACATGCGGTCGATTCGGCGCGGCCGCTCGCTGACTTCCTCGAGCACCAACACTTTGCCGTTGATATCCAGCTCAAAGTCGGTGCCAATCATCGAGGTGATCAGGGTTAAGTTGCCGCCGACAATCTGACCTGTGGCACTGCCTTGGACCAATGTTTTTCCTGCTGTGGTGCTAAATCCTGTTGGGTCGCCCTGTTCGAATAGTAGTCTGCGGATTGACTCGGTTGACGCCGCATCCCAGCGCTCTCCGGCCACTGGTCCATGAATCGCAGTCCAGCCGTGATTCACAAGAAAATTCAGCGGTGCGGTGATATCAGAGTAGCCAATCAGGAATTTGGGTGTCGCTTGCGTCAACGACTCTAAAATACGCATGCTGCCGTAGCCGCCGCGGATGGCCCACAGCGCTGCGACGCTCTCATCTTGCGCTGCATCGATGATCATTTTGGCGCGTGCCTCATCTGCTGCGGCCAGATAGCCATAACTGCCAGTTGGCAGGTAATCGGTCACCGGTTCCAAGCCGAGCGCTTTGAGGTTCGCGATGGCGTGATCGAGTGCAGGGCCCGTGGCTGCGCTGGCTGGCGCAACCAGCGCAACGCGGTCGCCCGGTGACATCAGCGGCGAGGCGGTCGCTTGGTGTGAAAAGAAGCTGCCAAGCATGATAATCAGCGCTCTAACCAGGGATTTCATAATTTTTTCGAGTTTGCCTTAGGGTAAATACCAATCGGACGGTTAACAAAACTGCCGCCATGGTAAGGCCTGAAAGCAAACCGATCCAGTACCCTTGCGCCCCCATTTGATAGGTTTTGTCGAGCAGCGCACCGAGTGCGACGCCAATGGCCCAGTAGCCAAAACCGCTGATGAGCATCGGGACAGTGGTGTCATTTAGCGCTCTGAGGATGGCATTTAGCGTCACTTGCACGCTATCAGAGAGCTGGAATAGCGCTGCAAATATCAACAATATCGCGGCCAATTCACGTACCTCTTCTGAGTCAGTAAATATAGACGCCATTTCATACCGCGCCAATGCGATCAGCAAACAAGTGGCCGTTGCCACCACAAGTGCCGCCAGTATTGACACCTGAATACGCCGTATCAAAAGTGAGTAAATTTGTCTGCCATGCGCGAGTGCTACTCGCGCAACCACAGCCTGAGACAGACCCAGCGGAATCATAAAGCAGAGCGCAGACACATTGGCGGCAATGGTGTGTGCAGCCGCATCAATGGTGCTGACTCGGGCGATTAGCAGCGCGGTCGCGATAAACATGCTGGTCTCGAACATGATATTGGTAAAAATCGGCAGTGAGCGGCGGCCAATTTGTAGCATGGTTATCAATTGTGGAGCGGCAATGGATAGTGCTTTGGGCCGTATTTTCTTGCCGCCGCGAATCATAAACCACAAAATGCTGATCGCCATGGCGGCATGTACCAGTGCTGTGGTTAACCCGATGCCTGCCATGCCCATTTTGGGCAAGCCAAACATGCCTAGCCCAAGGCCAAAATTGCCGAACAAATTGACAGCGATGCCAATGAGTTGGACATAGACCACAATCATGCCATTGGCACTAACCTCAAACCACGCTTTGGTCGCAGACAACATCGCCGAAAATGGGATCGCTAGACTGGCGGCCCATAGATATCGCTTCACTTCGTACGTGACTGCTGGCTCAAACCCCATTTGATCGACAAAGCCGATCATCAATAGGTGGCCACTTAATGCAACTGCGCCGAGCAATAGCGCAAACCAATGACCCTGAACCAGCAGAGCTGTCGCCGCCTCAGGTCTGCGTTGGCCTAACAGCTGGCCCAACCAAGGCGCGAGTCCCGCCACCATGCCGAAGCTAATCACCTGAAAAATAAATAGCAGTGCGCCACCCGTACCACCTGCGGCCAACTCGGTAGGCCCGAGTTTTCCCGCCACGAATGAATCGACAATCGCCGCCGAAAAACCCAGCACTTGGGCGCCGACTAGCGGCAGCCCGTGAAGGGTTAAGCGTTTAAATTCGAGTTTGATGCGATGGGGATTTGGAAGTGTCATCGACGTAGTTTAATGAGTTTGTGAACTCAGCGCCCAAAAACAAATTGCTCGCCCGCAGTCAGTGTGACTGGCGGGCAGATAGTGGCTTGCAACTAGCCGTTGGCGTAGCCCATTTGCTGCAATGCAACGGTGATTTCGTCCAGAATCGCCGGGTCGTCGATGGTTGCTGGCATGTTCCAAGGGGTGCTGTCGGCAATTGACCGAATGGTGCCGCGCAAAATTTTGCCAGAGCGAGTTTTGGGAAGGCGATCCACCACTGTGACCAACTTAAATGCAGCCACGGGTCCGATTTGATCGCGAACCAATTTTATGCATTCTGCACAAATGTCTTCAGCATTGCGATTCGATCCAGAGCTAAGCACCACTAAGCCAAGTGGAAGCTGGCCTTTTAGCTGATCTGCAACGCCGAGCACCGCGCACTCTGCCACATCGGGATGTGAACTGAGGACTTCCTCCATCGCACCAGTCGACAGGCGATGTCCGGCGACATTAATGACGTCATCTGTGCGTGACATAACAAAGACGTAGCCGTTCTCGTCGATGTAGCCCGCGTCGCCAGTTTCATAGTAACCGGGATAGTTGGCGAAATAGCTACTGACGTAGCGGTCTTCCGCATTCCAAAGCGTGGGGAAAGTGCCCGGGGGCAGCGGCAATGTAACGGCCAGCGCACCAATTTCACCAGCCTCAACTGGGTTGCCAGACTCGTCGAGCACTTTGACATCATAGCCGGGCGCGGGCAGGGTGGGTGACCCCGGCACAATTGGCAGAAGCTCAATGCCGCGGCAATTGGCACAAATCGACCAGCCAGTTTCGGTTTGCCACCAATGA
>JABXHR010000027.1 GCA_013373515.1 Gammaproteobacteria bacterium
CAGCGGCGCAATAGTGCAGCGCGTTCTTTGACGGTCTTGCTGCGCCACATCGGCAGGGCGGTGTCGGCGGCTTCAATCGCGCGCTGAGTTTCGGCGGCACCGCAGCGTGCAACTTGGGTAAGCACTTCGCCATTGGCAGGGTTGGTGACGTTAAAGGTTTCGCCACTGTCGGCATCGACCCATTGGCCGTTGATTAACGCTTGGTTCTTAACAAGACTGGCATCGCTGAGGCGAGACAATGGCATGAATTAATCCTTAAACTGTCAAAGCGCCAAGGATGCCTAGTATCCGCCGGCACGGCAAGTGTTAAACCTACCTAATTGCGTCAAATCCAGACCGGTCTAGCTAGTCGGGGACAAATACGGTATCTAGCGCATAGCCACCGTCATGCACATTCACTTTGATAATCTGACAATTGGCAATTACGCTCACATCCCACGATTGCGCGACGCTTAAGCCTTGCAGGTATGTGACCAGTTGTCGCAGCGCCGCCCCGTGGCTGACCACCCAGACGGTCTGGTGCGCATGCGCCAGCACCGTGCTTTGAAACGCCGCCACCATGCGTGCCCGACAATCGTTCGGCGACTCAATACCGGGCACGTCAAAGGTATGAGGCGCATCGAAATAGGCGCGGCAATCAGGGTCGTCTTGGCCTATTTCATCAAAGGTTTTGCCTTCCCAGTGTCCAAAATCAATCTCCATCCACGCCTCATCAAAGTCGGTCGCAATCTCGCGCCCGGCCAGCGCCAGTTCTAGCGTGCGCCGAGTGCGCCCAAGCGGACTGCACACCACCTGATCAATCGCAATCGACCGCATATACTCGCCAGCGGCAATGGCTTGTTGCTCGCCTAACGGAGTGAGTGGCGAATCGGCTTGGCCTTGGGCGCGGTGTTCGATGTTCCATTGGGTTTGGGCGTGGCGCATGAGGTATAGGGTGGTGAGCAAACGATCTCCTATTCGCTTAGATCAAAGGCTATGCAGCATATCGCACTTCACCAACAACTGGGCGAGCGATTGCCCGCCCTAGGCTTGCCGTTGGTCTGTATCCCTTACAGCTAGGGGCCGCGGTGCGAGTGCCCTGAAGGGTATTGCCCTAGACAACTGCCGAGTGTAGATATACATTGAAAATTGTATATTAAAACGTTGCTGGGTGACGCTATGCAAGTTGCAAAATGGGGTAATAGTCTTGCGGTCAGGTTGCCTGCATCCGTGATTAAAGTATTAGGCCTCAAAGAAGGGGACGATATAGAGATCAATGTGGTGGAAGAACGTCGGTTTGAGATTGCGAAGAAACCGGGATCGAAGGTGTTACTCGCAAGGCTGCGGAAGTACCGTGGCAGAATGCCTAGTGATTTTAAGTTCGATCGTCTTGATGCGAATGAGCGCCCAGAGTGAAGGATCAGAGGGCGTTTTTTGACACCAATGTGCTTTTGTATTTGTTGTCTGACGACCCTCGCCAAGCTGATCAGGCCGAAACATTATTGGTACGAGGGGGCGTGATCAGCGTTCAGGTGCTAAACGAGTTTACTTCGGTTGCCCAAAGAAAACTCAATATGTCTTACGACGAAATTGGGGACGTGCTGCAGACAATCTTAAGTGTGTTGCAGGTTGAAGATCTCAGCGTTGAAACGCATCTTTTGGCGCGCGCAGTGGTGCAACGCTACCGATTTTCCTTTTATGACGCATTAATCGTTGCGGCGGCGGTTTTGGCCGACTGCAACATTCTATATTCCGAAGATATGCAATCTGGGCAGCGGATAGATGATCGGTTGGTGATCGATAATCCGTTTCATTAGGCGTGCTACAACCTTGTGGCTAAGGTGTGGCCACGATGCGCTGCAGCAACTTACGTGCTTGAACACTGCAGTGAAGCGAAGTTATCGTTTTGTCTTCGACAATGATCGAATTGGCTGTCGTTGGAACGGGTGTCACTTGCGGGTAAAACCCGAAAGGCGACGCTATTGTCGCCTTTCATTGAGAGCTAAATTACAACTGATCCACATCCCTAACCGCGCCTCGTGATGCAGACGTGGTGAGTGCGGCGTAGGCTTTGAGCGCTGCGCTGACCACTCGATCACGATTCAGCGGCTTCCAGGCGTCTTTGCCTTTGGCGTCCATGGCGGCGCGGCGGATGGCCATTTCGTCATCGCTGATGGCCACGTTGATGCTGCGATTGGGGATATCGATTTCGATGGTATCGCCCTCTTCGACCAGGCCGATATTGCCGCCTTCAGCGGCTTCGGGCGAGACGTGGCCGATCGATAGGCCTGAGGTGCCGCCAGAGAAGCGTCCGTCGGTTAGGAGCGCGCAGGCTTTGCCGAGGCCCATCGATTTGAGGTAGCTGGTGGGGTAGAGCATCTCTTGCATGCCGGGGCCGCCTTTGGGGCCTTCGTAGCGGATCAGCACCACATCGCCTTCGACGATTTCGCGTCCTAAGATGGCTTTGACGGCATCGTCTTGGCTTTCAAAGATGCGGGCGCGACCACTGAATTTGAGAATGCTGTCATCGACCCCTGCGGTTTTGACCACACAGCCTTCTTCGGCGATGTTGCCGTAAAGGACCGCCAAGCCGCCGTCTTTGGAGTAGGCGTGCTCGATATCGCGGATGCAGCCTTCGCTGCGGTCGGTGTCTAGCTCGGGCCAGCGGCGATCTTGGGAGAATGCCACTTGGGTCGGCACGCCACCTGGGGCTGCGCTGAATAGCTTGACGGCGCGCTCAGAGGGGCTGCCTGCCAGATCCCACTCTGCAATGGCATCGCCAATGGTGGGGGCATGAACGGTGCTGCAGTCGGTGTGCAATAGACCGCCACGATTGAGCTCGGCCAAAATTCCCATCACGCCACCGGCGCGATGAACGTCTTCCATATGGTATTTCTGGGTGGCGGGGGCCACTTTGCACAGGTTAGGCACACGGCGTGAAAGGCGATCGATATCGCTCACTTCAAAGCCGACTTCGCCTTCTTGTGAGGCAGCCAGCAAGTGCAAAATGGTATTGGTCGAACCGCCCATGGCGATATCGAGGCTCATGGCGTTTTCAAAGGCGTTGAAGTTGGCGACGTTGCGCGGCAATACAGATTCATCGTCCTGCTCGTAGTAGCGGCGCGCGATGTCGACAATCCGGCGACCGGCTTCGCGGAAAAGACCTTCGCGATCGGCGTGGGTGGCCAGCGTACTGCCGTTGCCCGGTAGCGATAATCCCAAGGCTTCGGTCAGGCAGTTCATCGAGTTTGCGGTAAACATGCCAGAGCAGGAGCCACAGGTTGGGCAGGCACTGCGCTCCATGGCGTCAACGGCGTCGTCACTGTTATTGGGGTTGGCCGCTTCAATCATGGCGTCGATCAAATCGACCTTGCGCTGATCGCCATCCCACATGACTTTACCGGCTTCCATCGGGCCACCAGAGACGAAGATGACTGGGACGTTCAAGCGCATGGCGGCGTTGAGCATGCCCGGGGTAATTTTGTCGCAGTTAGAGATACAGACGATGGCGTCGGCGCAGTGCGCGTTGACCATATATTCGACCGCGTCGGCAATAATCTCGCGTGAGGGCAACGAATAGAGCATGCCAGAGTGGCCCATGGCGATGCCGTCATCTACGGCGATGGTGTTGAACTCTTTGGCCACGCCGCCTGCTTTTTCGACTTCTTCGGCCACCAGCTGGCCGAGGTCTTTGAGGTGCACATGTCCAGGTACAAACTGGGTGAAGCTGTTGGCAATGGCAATAATGGGTTTGCCAAAGTCACCGTCTTTCATACCGGTGGCACGCCAAAGGGCGCGGGCACCGGCCATGTTGCGGCCATGAGTACTGGTTCTGGAGCGATATTGCGGCATGGTTCATCTCGCAGGTTAAGCGGCTGTGCGCTGTGAATTGATGTCTGGCTTAGCATCACCTAAGGGGAGTTTTATATCAGTGCGCGCTTGGGTGCACCCTCAAACCCGTGGTGAGTCTTTCAAAACGCCCTATTCTAACCATGCTCGCGCCAGATTCTAAGCGCTTTTGTTTGGTGGTTTTTAGAGGTTTGCGGCGATGGTGGCGGAGAGAATCAAAAGCAGGGTGAGTTTAAGCAATAGTGGCATAGCTGAATCATAGGTGGATATGGCGCGTTAGTATGCCGTGTTTTAAGTGAATCTGCTATGCAGCTAAAGGCCTACTTGGCACTCGCCCCGGTATTGGGGCGAGCGGGTGAGGTGTTTATTCCATTGGGATAAACAGATCGGCAACAATTGAAGGAATGCTGTCCAAGAAGTAATCAATTTCCCAAAGGAAAACGTCGAAACCGTCTTCAGTACAGTCGCGGGTCGCAAAGTCGTTCGAGGTGAAGCAGATGGTTTCGAAGGTCTTTGTGGCATCGGCGACAAAGGGATTGCCAAGCATGTTGCGATCGCTGAATTGGCGATACATCGGCTGCGACAAGAATTTCAGCTCTTCTTTGAGTACCACGGTGTAGTGGCGACGCAGTGGTGTATCCCAAGTCTCACGATCCAATGGGTTAAAGCGATCATCGCTGAGGTAGTGAATGCGACCGTACTGGAAGGTGCTGATACCGAGGGCATCTGCGTCTTGCTGGCCGTCTGTGTCCGAGACGAAATCGCCTTCAAAGTTGAAGTTCAGCACTCTGTTGGCGTGGGTTTTCCAAAGATTGGCTGGCAAGCCATTTTGACGCAGCTTGCGTTTGACCCAATTGAGAACCACATCGGCGACACCGGCGGAGTTGTAGGTGATCGACTCAATACCAGTGAATAGTGTTGCAGTCGTGGCCAAGCCACCGCCGAGACTATGTCCGGTCATGAGCAGTTTATGGTTGGGAAATGCGCGTTTAAATTGCTTGGCGATTTTGACTGCATCTTTATATTGTGTCGGTGCCTTGCCCTTTGCTTGCTCGCCGTTGGTGATCCAGTCTTTGAGACCGAGTTCAGAGCCACGGAACGCCAAGATGGCCTCTTGGTTGTTGTAGAACACGGCTGCATTGAGGCCATTTTCAACGTTGGCCAAATTGATTCGCGTGTAGCCCGCAGGTGCGCCAGTATTGCTAGATTCATACTCCACAAACTCAATCACTCGCAGCCCCTCAGCGGCGGTGTTGATCGATGGTGGTGTTGCAGTGGTATAGATCTGCGACTGTGGGGTGGTTTGATATGCCTCATTGGCATTGAATGCATATTCGAAGTACTGAAAAAATGAATCTGTGGAATCGGCGTCATAAGCCAAAGTTTGGCCGGACAAGCTGAGCGCAACTGCGCTGATGATATGGATAAGTTTCATGTTTAGCCTCTTAAGTTGTTGGTCTGTCGACTGGCACCGCGGGTGCTTCGATCGTCTTTCTGTGCGTCTCAGGCAGAACAATTTTCAAAGCCAATTAAATACCAATATGCAGAAGCCGTCTTCACCCGAATGCGTATTTTGCAGTGTGGTTCAAATTTTGTGTGGCAGGTAGGGTAAATCAATCTAGGGGCCTAGTTCAGGGCAGTAGGCAATGTGTCTCATGGCTGCAGTGCATTGCTTTTTGGGGTGATTTTCAGCAGGCTTGGCAATCATTGGTTTGTGAGACAGGGAATGCTAGTCGGTGATCGAATAGAGCTTGTACCGCCAACGATGGATTTACAGCCCGCAGTGCGGTCACTGGTGGAGGCCAGTCAGCAAGAATTGCGTCAATTTCTGCCATGGGTCGATCAAGCACTTGATGACGCTAAATCCATCGAGAATATGCGCGAAGCCATTCAAAACTTCGAGTCTTTTCAACGAGAGCTGCGCTTTTTTATTTTGAGTGTGGATACCCACGAGCTATTGGGCGTGATTGGATTGTTTATTGTTAAAAAGGACGTGCCCGCTTTTGAAATTGGGTATTGGCTGGGGAGTGCTTACACAGGGCGGGGATTTATGGCTGAGGCGGTGGCGCTGTTGGAGCGCTACGCATTTGATAATCGGGGTGCCAAAAGGCTGCAAATTCGGGTCGCTACGCACAATCCGAAAAGTCTGGCTATTGCCGAGCGCGCAGGCTATGCGCTTGAGGGGGTTTTGAAGCAGTCTGAGCGAATGCCAGACGGCAAACTCGCAGACATGGCCATGTTTGCCAAGGTGCGTTAGCCCATTGACGGGTTGTTCGGGTATTGGGTTACGTGCACTGAAAACTGTTCTGGCCAATGCTCGTAGTTCAATACTTGCCCTTCTTTACGCACAGATTTGATGCTGACGGGGTCGATATCAGCATATACCCACTGTGCTTGATCTAGCGTCCCTTCGGCAATTACCCCATTGGATGGAAAGCCCCGATCACTGGGGCCGTAGATGCCAGCTGCACCACGATTTTCGTCGATGGCAGGCGACCAAGCGGCGTCGCCGACGAGCGGCGATTGCACCACGATCAACTGATTTTCCAAGGCGCGTGCCAAGCAGCCAGTGCGCACGCGATGATAGCCTGCGTGGGTGTCGGTGCAGCTGGGCACCAGCAGCACCTCGACACCCGCTTCGGCTAACAGACGCCCAAGGTGAGGAAACTCGCTGTCATAACAAATCAGCACGCCAACACGGACGCCTTCAATCTCAGCGGTGACAAGCGTTGAGTCGCCGCCAATATTCCATTGTTCTCGCTCGAAGCGCGTCATGATGCATTTGTTTTGGGTGAGCACACTGCCGTCCGGTGAAAGCAGCTGGCATTGGTTGAGATAGCGCTGATCTTGTTTGAGCGGATAGGAGCCGACTAGGCTGTAAACGCCGTGCTGACTCGCCAGTGACTGATGTAGTGCTAGGTAGTCGGGCAGCAGTGCTTGCAATCCCTCGATGGAGGCGTGTAGGTCAGCAGCAGTCGACGGGGGTAGCAGCGAGGTGAGTTCCATGGCGGCATACTCTGGAAACACCAATACATCCGCATCAGCAGTAGCATACCAATGTGTTAGCTTGCGTTGAAACTCATCCCAGCTGTGATGAAAATCGACGGGGTATTGGGCGGCGGCTATTCGCATCGTGTCCAGAATCTCAGTTGTTTTTCGGTTTCGGTACTTTGATCGATATCTTGCCACCGGTAACTGGCCAGCCAGATGGGTTGAGGGCGAAAGCCTCGCTTGTGCCAGAAGGTATCAAGTGGTTGATAGTCGGCAGGTTTGTGCGGGTGATCCTCAGGCCGAATGACGCTGCAAAAACAGAACTTTCGATAGCCAAGCGCTCGGGCATGTTGCAATCGCGCCTCAAAAAAGCCAACGCCTATGCCATGGCCTCGATATTGCGGCAGGCAAATGGATTCGCCAAAGTAAAACCAATCTTCGACAGATTCACCAGCGTCGATCAGCGGCTGTTGAAATTCGATGGTTTCGGCCTGCATCGGAAGCGCTGTTGTGGCTGCGATGGCTTGCTGGCCGTCGTACACCATTTGGCAGAAGCTGTCATTGCATTGGGTGTATGTCTTGAGATAGTCAATCTCGTAGTCCATCGAGCCATCATAGAGGTAGGGCCATTCACGAAAAACGCTGATTCTCAATTGGCCTAGTGCTTTTAGGTGTGCGTCTATTTCAGCGCCGAGAAGCGATGTGCTGCGAAGGTTCATCATAGGCGGACTATAAGACGCTGCTCCGCTGCGTGCAATTGAGTTGTGGCCTGGTGTCGGGCGCTCGCTCGCGCGCGTCGGACCCTGTAAAGCGGGGCGCTACGCGTTAACTTGTCTGCAATCATTGCATCTGCGCGGGCTAGCGCGGACAATCCAGCTGCTGAAACGACCCGCCGAGAACTGAATGACTCAATCTAATTCGCTGCGCCAAGGTGACTGGTGGCGCTCTGCCGTGATTTATCAGGTGTACCCAAGAAGCTACATGGACGCCAATGGCGATGGCATCGGTGATATCCCAGGTATCACGCAGCGTCTGCCTTACATTGCCGAGCTAGGGGTGGATACCGTGTGGTTATCACCGTTTTTCAAAAGCCCGATGAAAGACTATGGCTACGATGTCTCGGACTACTGCGATGTCGACCCGATCTTCGGTACGCTGGATGACTTTGATGCCATGGTGGCGCGCGCGCATGGGCTTGGGCTGCGAATTATGATTGATCAGGTGCTGAGCCACACCTCAGATCAACACCCTTGGTTTGAAGAGAGTCGCCAAAACCGCGATAACCCAAAAGCCGATTGGTATGTGTGGGCCGATCCGAAAGATGATGGCTCGGTGCCCAATAATTGGCAAAGCGTATTTGGTGGCACGTCGTGGCAGTGGGACTCACGCCGTCGTCAGTACTATATGCACAATTTTTTGGTGGAACAGCCCGATCTCAATTTTCACAATCCGGACGTGCAAGACATGATGCTGCAAACAGTGCAGTTCTGGATTGATCGTGGTGTGGATGGATTTAGGCTGGATACCGCGAACTTTTATGCGCACAACCCGAGCCTAAAAGACAACCCGCCGCACCCAGACAGCCTCAAAAAACCGGTGCATGAGCGTTCGTATGTACCTTATGACCACCAATTGCATCTGCACGATAAATCGCAGCCTGAGAATATCCGGTTTATGGAGCGACTGCGTGCATTGTGTGAACCGCACAATATTGCCTTGCTCGGCGAGATTGGCGATGACGATCAGTTTGGCCGAATGAAAGAGTACACGGCGGGCAATGATCGCTTGCATACTGCTTACAGCTTTGGCTTTTTGGGCAAGGACAAGGACGCAGCGTTTGTGCGCCAGGCGCTTGCGCCGTTTGTGGGCAGTGACAGCTGGCCCAGTTGGAGCCTTGGCAATCACGATTGTCATCGCTTGGCCACGCGCTGGGCCGAGCCTGGCGAAGACATTGCCACGCAACAAGCGTTGCAATGTTATGCGGTGCTGTTGCTCACCATGCTTGGCACACCGTGTATCTACCAAGGCGAGGAGCTGGGATTGCCCGAGGCCAAGCTTGCTTTTCATGAACTGGTTGACCCACCGGGCATTACCTTCTGGCCAGAGCCGCGTGGCCGTGATGGCTGTAGAACACCGATGCCTTGGTCGAGCAGTGCTGCAGATGCGGGTTTTGGCAGTGAGTCGCCTTGGTTGCCGGTGCGTGACACCCATCGTGAGCGCGCGGTGGACGTGCAACTTGTACAATCAGACAGCCTGTTGGCGTTTTATCAACAGCTGCTCGCCGTGAGAAAAGCACATCCTGCGCTCGGCAACGGTGGCTTTGAGTGGAAGGATTGCGCTTCAGGGGACGCTTTGCATTTCCTGCGTACGGGGGAGGGCGGTGATATTGCGGTGGTCATCAATCTTGGAGAGCAGCCGTTGCCATTACCTAAAATACAGGGCCAACTGGTTCTTGGTTCGGCCGAAAAAATACTTTCAAAATATGAATTTTCGGTATTTGCTATTGGTTAACGGTAAACCAAATCCCCGTCTTTGCTAAGATCATTGAGGTTTTTTGATGATGCGGGCGTTATACAAGCGCCCCATCCGTTATACTTTGCCGTAGAAAAATACTCGTCAACACAGGGACAAAGGAATGGACCTGAGGCAACAAGTCTTCGATCGAGAGGCTGCATTGGCAATGCTTTGTCTCGATCATTTTGATGATGCGACCGCCCTCGCAATCATCAAACATGCAGATGAGGCCACATTTGCAGCGATCGCCAATCCTGTGACGCTGACATTGATTGCACGGGCCTTTGATCAACTCGGACTGTTTGCGAAAAGCCGCTCCACCGCATTCTGTGCGTTAACCACACTTGCAGATGCTGCAGACGACCCAAAGTGGTGTGTCAAAGCCGCTTTGTATTTGGCCCATGCCGAAATTCGTATCAACGATGATGCAGCTGGGCAGCTTGCGCTAAATAACCTCAAATATGTTCAGGAAATCTATTGTGATCAGAGTTGTCATGGGCCAATTTCTGTGGCGTCTGCCTATTACGCCTTCAGCAAACGCAATCTAGACGAAGCGACCAACCTCATTAAGGGGGCCAGCTATGGCGATGATAAATCTGATATCTGGCAATTCCGTGCGCGGTTACTGTCGGTCACTGTGGTGGACGATGATTTTGCAAAATTTCCAGAAACTGCAGAAACTTACATTGCGATGGCAAAGAAGGCCAAGGGGGTGGGGCTGTACAGTTTCGCCGTGCTCGCTCATTCCAATGCAGGGAGTAACTTTAACCTTGCGAATTTGCTGGATCGAGCCTTCGAGTCACTGCTGCAGGCGCTGCAGATTAGTCGAAAGCACTTAGGGATAGAGTTTGTATACCTAGCTTCGGCCTATTTAAATGTCGGATCGACTTACTTTCGCAAAGGCGACCTACATAGGGCCAAGCGTTACTACAAAAAGTCTATCTCAATGTTGGCGCGAACCGAGCATTTCGCCAAATCACTCACCCACCTTCGGCTTTACCGCGATCGAATACTCGCAGCTAATTCCGGCGATCTGTTGACCAAACGGGTCAATGTTCAAGTCGATCTCTTGTCGTCAAACAGCGGCGACAGTCGAATCGCCCTGGTTGCACAAGCATTGGCGGGCACGCTTAACAAGGCGCTGGGCGAGCCTTCCGCAAATAGCACTGACATGCCTAGGCTAGAACAAATGCTTGATAACTACGTCATGTCCAACAAATCGCTCCGAAATACTGTCGATAAGATCATTTATACCGACGCACTGACGCAAATGCCCAATCGTGCGCAGTTTGAGCACGATGTTAAGCGACGAATTGGCGAGCGTTACTTCGCGGTGATGCTGTTCGATCTGAACAAATTTAAAATGATCAACGATGCGGAGGGGCACAGTGCAGGCGATGATGTTTTGCGTCGGGTGGCGCACGCATTACTTAGTATCAATAATCCGTGTATTCATACTTATCGCTGGGGTGGCGATGAATTTATCGCGCTGATCGATGACCCTCTTGAGAACATCCCATCGCAATTGGCCGACACTATTCAAGATTTGTTGCAACAGGTCAACCACGCCAATACCATCCGCTTTGGTGTGTCGGCCTCTATCGGCTGCGCGTTTTATCCTCAACATGGTGAAACGGTGGATGACCTGGTGCGGCATGCGGATCTGGCGATGTATGAAGCCAAGCGCAATTCAGAGCTGTCATTGGTGACATTCACCCAGCAATTCTTGCACGAATCCCAAGCGAAGCATCAACTTGCGCGTAGCTTCGACGATGCGCTAAATAACGGCGAACTGGTCATGCATTGGCAGCCCATCACCTCGCTCGATACTCACGCTGCGCTAGGTGTTGAGAGCTTGGTTCGTTGGAAACGTTCCGACGGTACTATTTTACGTCCGGCGTCGTTTTTGCACCTTCTAGAGAGTGATCGATTCGGCGAGAGCGCATCAATCCGAATTTTTGAATCTGTGCTGACGGAATTTAGCGCTCGTCTCGATCAACATCAGCAATTTGTGTCGGTCAACGTGGCGCCGCATCTATTGGTGGAGAAAACATATATCGAAAGATTAGCGCGCATCGCGGCGGCGAAAAACGTCCCACCGCAGCGTATTTGCTTGGAGGTTAACGCGGCAGACTTGGCGTCTGGGGACGATGCCACCCACAACGCGATGATGCGCATCAAAGCCGCTGGTTTTCGCTTGGCCATCGATAGTTTTGGGCAACAAACCGCGAACATTAGCGATTTGGCTCAGTTCAATGTGGATGTGCTCAAAATCAGTGCGTCGTTGATTAACCAATCCATCACCGACAAGCGTTTTGCTGTCGTCGCCAAACAGCTGATTGAGTTATGTCAGCAATTGAGCATTACTGTGGTGTTTGATTGTGTTGAGAATATTGAACAGCTGACTTGGTTATTCGAGCACAAGGTCAAATGGATGCAAGGCTATTTATTTGCCGAGCCGGTAGAGTCTTTGGACACAGCGTTAACACGGCAAGTCCCTCGGAATGAGCAAATCGATGAGATCAACGAGGTTTTGTCCCAGTACTCCTAAGATTGACCACGGCGATGCCCGCGATCACGGCGCAGCCCCCAATCATAAACTGCGGCTCTAACTGCTCGTCGAGTAGCCAAGTGCCGAATATCACGCCCAGTATTGGCGTCAAAAACGAAAAGCTCCCAAGCTGCGCCGCGTAGTAGCGTTTGAGCATGCTGAACCACACCCAGAAGCTCAAAAACGACAATATCACCCCTTGAAACAGTAAGCTCACCACCAATGCGCTCCCCATCACCAACGCGGTCTGCCCGCTGCTGATTGCCATGGCGGTAATCACCACTGCGCTGACCGACAGCTGATAAAACAGCGTCAACATGGCTGGTGCTTCTGCGAGTGTTGATTTTCGTATGACGAGCGTAGTTGCTCCCCAAGCCGCGCCGGCAAGCAAGGCCAAAGCATCACCAAATAGCATCCGGCGGTCGAGGGTTTGGTTATCACCGCCGAGAAAGCTAAAGGCCAGTCCAAAAAATGCCAGCGCGATGCCAATCCATTGCCGACGGTTAAGTCTTTCAGCTTGTAAGACAAAGTGACTGCCCAGCGCGACAAACAAGGGGGCGGTATATAAAAAAACCGACATATGCGAGGCATTGGTATACCGGAGGCTCTCGCCGACCAAATAGAACTCAAGCGCAAACAACCCGCCCGCCATCAGTCCAGCTCGCCAGAAGTGGGAAATTGAGCTCAACTGCCCACGCCAAGCAAGCAGTCCCAATATCAATGCGCTGCCGATAAACCCTCGCAGGCCGATCTGCAATGTGGGCGCGATGGTGTCGGCCACCCACTTTAGGTGGGCTTGACCAAAGGCCCAAATGGTGGCGAGCACGACCATTAGCAGCATGCCGGTTTGATCTAGTGGGCGACGCGACATATGACATCTACAGTTTAAATCGTTACGATACCGCAATCGCTTGTTGGCACTATTTAAAATAGGCCATTGGGTTGTCGCACAAGGCCGAGTTAATAGATGAACTACCCTCCGAAAATGCATCGCACTGATGATCTGATGCGCCGTGATACTTTGATGGCAGCAGCCCCGCTGGCGTGCCTTATAGCCGATGACTTAAGTTGCCCTCCCGTATTTGCGCCGTTGGTGCAAACAGCAGCGCACCAATTTTCAGGACATCTGCTGCGGACAAACCCGCTTGCGGCAAACACAAATGCACCACTTCGTTTTTGCGTACAGGTTGATGAGCGTTACGTTAGCCCATCGGTCTACGCCGAAAAAGCGCAGTCAGGCAAGGTGGTGCCCACTTGGAATTACCTAGCTGTCACTGGACGAGCGGTGCTGCGCTTGGTTGACGATGACCAAACTCAGTGTATTTTGGCAAGGCAAACTGAGCACTTCGAAGCGCTAGTGCAGGGGAAATGGGCGTTGGACGATGCGCCGGCGGAGTACTTGGCGATGATGCGTAAAGCGATTGTCGGCTTTGAACTCGAGATTGAAACCTTTGTGGTCAATGTCAAAAACAGCGCGAACAAAACCGAAGCAGATCGACAGGCAATATTGGCGCAGTGGCAATCGGGACAAAAGGCCAACAATGGGGCTCTAATAGCAGATTTGCAGCGGCAGTTCGCGGGCTAAATATGCCCGTCTTCAGTCAGCCATGTGGCAATTGAGCGGGTCGATTTAAACGCGCCAAGTGTGGTGACAACAATCACCAGCATCGGCACCGAGAGAATCATGCCGACAATTCCCCACATACTGCCAAACACCACCATTGAGAGAATAATCACCGTGGGGCTGAGATTCATCGAGTGCCCCATCATGGCCGGTTCGATAAAGTTGCCGACGATAAATTTCACACCGCCGACCCCTGCCAGAATGATCAGTGGTTGGAAGGAAAACCCAAATTGCAACGCAGACACCAGCACAGGGATGGCAATGCCCAATGCAGTGCCCACCGACGGGACGAGGTGTAGCAAGAAAATGAACACCGCCCAGACCGGGGCGAAATCGAGATCGACAAAGTACATCACGATATAGGCCAGCACTGCGGAGATAAGGCCAGTGAGTGCTTTGATCGACAAATAGCTACCAATCTTGTGATTGATGGTGTCGAGCGTATGCTCAAGGCGTTTGCGGCGCTCGGTTTGACCGAACATTACCGACAGTTTTTGACTGAAATTGGTTTGATCCACAAATATAAACACCAAAAATAGCAGCACCATCGAGAAGCTCGCCAAGCTGCCTCCGAGTGACATTGCGGCATAGGTGCCGATTTCTTCGACGTCAATGCGATCGAGAATCGAGTCTAAGGTTGGCGGGTCATCGAATCCGATGAGCATTGATAAATCAAACAGTAGTCGATCTAGATTCGCCTGGTACATCGGCAGGCGTTCGACCATATCGTCGAGGCTATCTGCGCTCCAGACAACGATGGCCACCGTGGTGCGCAGCAAAATGAAGGTCGACAATGCCAAGCTCAACCAGCGGGGCATCCTCGCACCGATTTTGGGAATGCGTTGTAGCTGTAGCGCGAGCCTTGAGACGAGAAACCAAAGCGTCAGCGCACCGACAAATGGCACTAACACGCTGCGACCCACCACCATCAGCCAGCCAATGCAGATAAAAATCAGTAGTAGGGCAAGTACCTGTACAGTGCGCAGTACCGATTCGGTGAGGTCGTTTGGCGGCTGCTGTTGGTGTTGGCTCATGTGTGATTCTCTTAATTGGCCCGTGCACTTGAACATATTTCAGCCCCAAAAGGGAAGTCAAACCGCCATGCTGGCGCAATTTGCCGAATCGAGGGCGCAGGCTGAGGTATTCGCTGAAAGTCGTTGCTAGAAGTCGCATCGGTTTGAGCGCACAATCACGCAATGAATTCCAACTTTTTGCTGTTAATCACCGCTGCCGCCGTTTGGGGGAGCAGCTTTATTGCCATTGCGGCTTTGTTGCAACAAGGGGTGCCGCCTTTGGCCATTGCAGGCGGGCGAACCTTGATTGGTGCGTTAAGCTTTTTGGTTCTAGCGCTGACGATGATGCGACCATTGCCGCGCGACCCGCGTGATTGGGGGCGAGGCTTGTTGATTGGTTTGTTCAATATTGCGCTGCCGTTTGCACTGATCAGCCTGGCTCAACGTGAACTCAGTGCCGCCAATGCGGCGATTTTGATTTCAACCGTTCCGTTTTTCACACTGGTGCTCAATCCTATATTTGGCGATCGCGCCGATGGCTTGCGATCCATCCAGCTGCCGGGATTGGCGTTGGGCTTCGTTGGGGTGGTGCTGGTGTTGTGGCCAGATCTGAGCGCGGGGCAGCCTCTGCTACCGGCTTTGTTGGTTATGGCCTCAGCTGGGTGTTATGCCATTTCCGGAATTTTGACGAAGAAGCTCGGCGCGCTGGGCCCAGTTGGGGGGAATGCCGCCATTTTTGCATCGACTGCGATTTGGTTTGTCCCGTTCACTGCGGCTCAAACGCCAGCGTTCTTCTCGGTGCTGGCGCAGCCTTGGATATGGTACCTCGGGGTTTTGCCAACCTGTTTAATGATGTATTTGCGCTTTGTATTGTTGCAGCGCACAAGCCCCGCATATGTGTCGCAAGTAAGCTACCTCATCCCGTGCTTTACGATCTTTTGGCAATGGCTGATCTTGAGCAGTGTGCCGGCATTGATTAGCGGTATCGGATTCGCGCTGGTGCTGTTGTCTGTGTTTTGGGTGGATTATTTCGCCAAATCGCACTGACAAGGTCTGGGCTTGAGATGATCGTTTAAAGAACGCCCCCGCGACGTGAGTGTCGCAGGGGAGAGTGGGCAAGGAGACCCAGTTAGCGGGGGGGATTTTTGCGTGTGTAGAGCGTTGGGCGCGCGCGATGAAGTATGGCCGCCAATAGCAACAACATCCACCAAGACATTGCAGCGCCTGACACCCCAACAATGATCTTTGCTTTAGGTTGAGTTTGCGTCTGATCTGGCTCCACAGGGTTGGCTTCTAATGGAGCGGTGTCTTCTTTGTCGTTGATGCCGTCGCCATCGGTGTCA
>JABXHR010000144.1 GCA_013373515.1 Gammaproteobacteria bacterium
GCTTAACCTGCATCGGCAGCGGCATATCGCCAACCTCATCCAGGAAGAGCGTACCGCCGTTCGCCATCTCGAAACGCCCAGCGCGGCTCGCAATCGCCCCGGTAAAAGCGCCCTTCTCATGCCCAAACAGTTCGCTCTCCAGTAGATCGGGTGGAATAGCACCACAGTTAACTGGAACAAACGGCCCCGGCGCACGTGGCGAGGAGTTATGCAGGCAGCGTGCAACCACCTCTTTACCCGTTCCTGACTCACCTGTAATCATCACTGAGATATCTCGCGGAGCAACCTGAGTCATCAACTGCCGAATTTGTTCAATCGGAGCTGAGCGACCTACAAAACCCTCGAAGTCAGCCATCACCGGTTTGGTAAGCAGTTCACTTAACAGACGCTGCGCCTGATGCAAACGATCAAGCAGGTCTGCCATCTGAAATGGCTCAGGTAACTGCCCGAGAACATGGGAGCTCGCGTACTGCGCACTATTAAGTTCCGGCCAATCCACCAACAACACTTTGGGGATATCACGGCCATCAAGATTAAACTGCGCCAGCAGTTTGCTTAGGGCAAGCGGGAGATTGCTTTCACCCAAACAGACCAACGCAACCCGCGATAGGTTCGCACTCTTCGCCTGTTGCAGCCAAGAGACGAAGTCATACCCCTGAACATCAATACCAATAAACCCAGCGCAGGCGGTTAAAGTCCGTAACCGCTCTGGGTCATCATCTATTATTAGTAGTTCGTTAGGTAGCGTGGACATCGAACACTCATCAGAAGTGACAATTTTTCGTCAACATTATCGCAACGGACGCGGAGTGTCAATTTTTTGGCTATAGGTAAAGATCTACTGACCTTGCTATTGACACTCATACTCTGCAACTTAAAGGAACCTTTCTGGGAATATGTGAGCTAACGACACTACAGATTTCTGGATACGGGGTTGAAAGCTGGATATTAGTCGAACGAAAAGCTATAACTCGTACTAGAGCAGCCTCCAAAACTGGTTACGGCTCAAAGTATTATCGCAATACATAGAATTTACACTCGCCGGGATCAAAGGGTCATGCAGTAAGATGAGAGTCGCGCACATTGCGTCACACTTCGGTAACTTTGGAGATACGTTAAGCAGCCAAGCATTCGAGCACGAGCTGCTTTTAAATGACCCGAGCACCAGCATTAGAAAGATCGAAATCCGTGACTACTACACAAACGGCCGATTTAATGGCCTTCTCAGTGTGCATATCGAAGATCTTTGCCAAATTTATGACCAAGTCGTTATAGGAGGTGGGGGATTCCTGACACCTTATCCAGTATATAAAGACAATCACTCTAAGAGTCTAATCGAATTCACCGACAAATGCCTAAGCAACTACTCAGGTAAAATATCTCTATTGTCAATTGGATATGAAGGACAGTTGAAAGGAATTGACGAACGGATCCTTCTCGATCAAATGAAATACCTTGAAAAAGCTTCCCAGTCCGGTATGTTAATTAATTTTAGAGAAGATGCAGGAACCACACAACTTATCGAAAAAGAAATCATCACACCGCAGGCAGTTTATCCTGATTTCGCACTGGCAACGAAAAAACTTGAAGTTGAGAAAACAAGGAATATTGTAATCTGCCCAAGTGGGGGGCGCGGCAATGAAGGCTGGGACCTAGATAAGCCATTCATAAAATCGGTATACGAGCTTTGCTTACTCCTCATCGAAAACGATTATAGCGTGACGTTCATTCTTCACACGCTGTTTGACCTAAAAACAACGGGTTTAATATTAGACGGATTCAAATCTATCGAATATAGACGAAAAGTTAACGTTATTAATGCGTTTAATGGCGGAATAAATATAGCTGATATTTTGAAATTGTATGCAAAATCTGTCGCAACGATCGCTGGAAGGTATCACGGAGCAATAGCTGCAATAACTCAGGATTCCCTTGTTCTAGCTCCCCATTTATCAGCCAAAGCCTCAGTAATGGCAAAGAAGTTCAACGGCATCTTATTGTCCAACCGATTTGAGGCACAGAGCGCACTTGAGGAGATTGAGCAAAGAAATCTTAAACATTTTGCACCTCAGAAAGCTAGCATCAACCAGTTAATTTCAAGGCTAGAAAATTGAATGTTTGCATAATTCCGGCTAGAGCTGGCTCAAAAGGCATTGAAGGCAAAAACATTAAACCTATCGCAGGGCAACCACTAATCGCCCATTCAATTCTCTTTGCGCTTAACTCTCAACTGTTCGAAGATATATTTGTTCTAACCGATGACCAACGAATTGCCGAGATCGCAAAAACATATGGTGCGGATATTCCTTATTTAAGATCTAGCGAAAATGCAACAGATACTGCATCTACTGAATCAGTGATAAACGAATTCGTTGATTGGTGTACTAAAGAACGAAAAGACTACAAATCGATAACGCTCCTTCAACCCACTTCTCCGTTAAGGAAAGAAAAAACATTAAGAGACATCCTTTCTTCTATGAAAGATCATGATTCGGCACTTACGGTGGTCGAAACTCATGCATTTTTCTGGTCGGAGTCGGCACTAGGAAATCCAAAAGCGACTTACGACATATTTAACAGGCCAAGGCGCCAAGACATAAAGCAATCCGATGTAAAGTTCAAAGAAACTGGATCTATATATTCATTTAAACTCCAAGGGTACAAGAAACACAAAAATAGGCTTTTCGGAAAGATCGCGCTTGTTAAATCTGATGAGGTAGAATCCTACGAAATAGATACTGAAACAGACTTTACTGTCCTCGAAGCATTAATGCGAGAAGAAAATGATCAATAGCAATCGAATTATTGGTAACTGGATCTCCGTTAAAGATACTTTAGAAATTATCGATAAGCAGAAGATATACTCCTTCTGTGTGGTAGACCAAAGTCAGAGAATCATTGGTGTAGTGACTGATGGAGACATCAGACGGTGGCTGGTTCAAACTGAATGCGACATATCATGCACTAGCATCAGCGATGTGGCTAATAGAAATTTTATTAAGCTAGATCAGGGCAAACGTCTCTCAAAAAAAGAAAGAAAGGACCTTCTGAATCGCGGCATTGAGTTTTTACCGGTTCTTTCAAAAGAGCAGCATCTGATTAAAATTCATGAAGTCTTAAACGATTCATTCATACAAATTGGGGACAGACTTCTTGGTGAAAATCACCCAGTTTTTATCATTGCGGAAATTGGTAACAACCATCAAGGTTCTCTTGAAACTGCAAAAAAAATGATCGACTTGGCAGCTGATGCAGGTGTGGACGCAGTGAAATTCCAACTTCGGAACATGGATGAAGTTTATGGGAAAAGAACTAGTCAGGTTACATTCGACCTTGGCGTCGAGTATACGCTGGATCTACTGGAAAAGTATCAACTATCAAATAAAGAGATATTTATAGCCCTAGATTATGCAAAATCTAAAAACTTAATTGCGTTCTGCACTCCATGGGATGTAAACAGTGCAAAAGCACTTTCCGAATATGACACACCTCTTTTCAAGGTAGCGTCAGCCGACATGACAAATTTTGAACTAATTGACTACTTATGTAGTCAAGGGAAACCGCTACTGATTTCCACAGGCATGTCTGAAGAGGCAGAAATACTAAGGTTGACTCAGCGGCTAAACTATCTAGACATTGAATACTGCCTATTGCATTGTAACTCCACGTACCCAGCACCCTACGAGCAAATCAACCTTAAATATATCGAACGGTTAGCAACATTTGGTGGAAAATGCGTAGGCTATTCTGGACATGAGAGAGGTTACCATGTGGCCCTCGCTGCGGTCGCGCTAGGCGCAACAGTGATAGAGAAGCACTTTACATTGGACCGTAACCAAGAAGGTGTCGACCATAAAGTGAGCTTATTACCCGAGGAGCTGTCTCAAATGGTAACTCAGATAAGAGAGCTCGAAGTTTCGTTGAAGGGCCCTACACAACGTACTCTCTCACAGGGGGAAATGCTCAACCAGCACACTTTAGGGAAGAGCATCTATAGCGCGCGATCTATAAAGGTGGGAGAACGATTACAACGAGAAGACATGGTCATAAGAAGTCCAGGGGGTGGGCTCAAACCCTATGAGATAGAAAAACTTATAGGAAAAAAAATCAGCAGTAATGTTGAAGAAGGTATCGCATTAAGCAATTCGCACTTCGAAAGCCTAAAAGAGAATCAACTGAATTTTAGTTTCAAAAGAAAATTCGGTATACCTGTACGCTACCATGATTACCATGTACTCATGAAAAGAATAAACTGCCCGCTTGTAGAATTTCATTTCAGCGCAAAAGACCTAGGGATTAACCCAAATACTGTATTCGCGAACCAAAAATACGGACAGGAAGTTGTTGTACATTGCCCTGAGTTATTTGATGGCGATAATCTTTTAGACTTGGCGTCAGACAATCCAGCAGTTAGAGACCGATCGATAGAAGATGTTATTCGAACAATTAAAGTTTGTAATAAGATAAAGTCATATTTTCAGAACAAATCCGTAAAACTGATAATAAACGCAGGCGGCTGGACTCAGGGTGGATTTATTAATTCCAAAGAGAAAGCGAAAAAATATCTCGCCGTTAAGGAATCTTTAAAAAAGTTACTACCATACTTAGATAACATTGTAATTTGCATACAAACAATGCCTCCTTTCCCGTGGCACTTTGGAGGCCAGAGCTACCATAATCTATTTGTCGATGCGTTAGAAACAAGAGACTTCTTGGTTGATATGGATTCCGAAAATATAAAAGTATGTTTCGATGTATCGCACACGCTACTATCCTCAAACTACTACGGATATGATTTCTATGATCAGATCAGAGTACTGGCTCCATTCATAGAGCACTTACACATTTCTGATGCCGAGGGTAATAATGGGGAGGGGGCTGCATTTGGTAAAGGACTGTTAAATATCAACAAACTCGCCGATACGCTTGATCAAGAAAATGTAAACTGCTCTTTCATTCCTGAAGTATGGCAAGGTCATAAAGACAATGGAGATGGCTTTATATCGGCGCTAAAAATGCTAGACAGAAAGCTGTAACTTGCCCTTGATAGGCTAGATAATGAAGAAAGATCACAATATATTTGAAACGCTGAAATCATTAGGTTTGACTTCAATTGAAACCCGAGAAGTTTTTAATGAACGAACCCGCGATAAAAACGATTTACGAGTATGGAAAGACCGAATTTCTGAGGTTATATATATTGATGGATTCTACGCTGGCGACGAAACCTACAAAACAAGTGAGTACCGTAAAGGCACCGACAAAAGCTCATTTGAGATAGAGAGAGATGCGGAACGACGTTTAACCAGCTTCAAACAGTTAATAGCCGGAAAAGTAGTGCTAGACTTTGGTTGTGGTCAGGGTGAGTTTTTAAAGAGCGCTAGCACTTTAGCTAAGAGTGTTACTGGCGTTGAACTTCGCACTGAGTGCATTCAAATGCTAAGAGGTTGTGGTATTGATTGTGTCGATAACTTATCTGATGTTACAAATGAGTCGATCGATGTTGTAACACTTTTTCACGTACTGGAGCACTTACCTGAACCTAAATCAGTGCTTTCTATTTTACTAGAAAAAATGAAACCTGGCGGGCAAATAATCGTTGAAGTGCCGCATGCTAGAGATCTATTGCTAACTACCATTCCAAACGAAGCATTCAAACAGTTTACATTGTGGAGTCACCATCTAGTACTTCATACCCGTGAGTCTTTAAGAAGAACCTTAAGCGACGCAGGATTTAGTCAGATCATAGTTGAAGGATTTCAGCGATACCCCCTTTCAAACCACTTAAATTGGTTACAAAACGGCAGACCTGGGGGGCATAAATCACACCTTTCAACCCTAGATACGCCTAGACTAGTAGAGGCGTATGAAGCATCACTAACACGTTTAGATGCCACTGACACCATCGTTGCGGTTGCCGAAAAACCAAAATTTTAGTCACGTCAAATACTGTGGTTTTATTATATAGCGGAGGATATGTATTTTAATCATTAACCATCTGGGAGTAGCTGTCGAAAGTACTAAATTCGAACAAGTTGTTCAACATATCCTCAGATATTTCAAACATATATCGTTCAAATACTTTAACATAGACTGAATATAATTCGGGAACCTGCGAATCTTCGCAATAATAAATATTTGAAGCAACTATACTCGAAAAATATTCCACGGTTCCCTTAACAAGCATGTAAAAAAACATATTATTTTTTGAATAACCTTTTGTATAGTAGTGGAGATCGCGAAGACAAGTATGCACATCAGATTCGCTGGTTACTGTACGATTCAATAATTTATTAGCACCCGCCAAATATTCTTCCACAACATTCAGCCTTTCAAAAATTATATTTTTATCATCGAGATCTACGACATCTTTACGAAAAGATTTTTCCAGTCTAAAATCTAAATTATTAATTGCGCTACCGTCTAAATCGCCAACAGAGACATCATCAACATCTACAGGAAGCGATCCTTTTATTAAGACACCATCACTTGTGTTTAAGAATTTCATTTTATAGCGTTTTATAATATCTTCAAAAGTCATCCTACTCTTGTCTAGCACCGTAGTTGTGTAAACAGAGCCACCAAAATTTGCAGCCTGCTTAA
>JABXHR010000147.1 GCA_013373515.1 Gammaproteobacteria bacterium
ACCTCTGCCTATGCGCCGCTATCAGGCTCAATCGTGTCCGACCGCGTTTGGCAGGTGCTGATGCAGGGCACGGACGAAAACGGCCCCATCGGTCACGGCTGGACCTACTCGGCCCACCCCATCGGCTCGGCTGCGGGCATTGCCAATTTACAATTGGTCGATCGCTTGGGCTTGGTGGCCAACGCGGGAAGTACCGGTGCATATTTCAAGCAAGCGCTGGTTGATGCCTTGGGCGACCACCCCAATGTCGGCGAAATTCGTGGTGAAGGCTTGCTGTGTGCAGTCGAATTTGTCAAAGATCGTGACAACCGTGAGTTTTACGACTCAAGCGCCAAAATGGGCCCCAATATTGCCGCAGCGCTATTGGCCGAAGGCGTTATCGCGCGCGCTATGCCTGAAGGCGACATTATCGGCATGGCGCCGCCGCTTTGCCTCAGCACCGAAGAAGCTGACCGCATCGTCGGCGCACTGGTCGCCGCCGTAAACAAAGTGCAGTTCTAGCCACGCTGCCAAATGTGGCGCAATCTGCGCCACATACCAACTCAACTACGCGTACCCTCTGCCCATCGCAGCAACAAACCTTCCACCATGCTTATTCTGCTGAATATTCTGAAGTATCTAATCATCACCATCGTACTGCTGAGTGTGGCCATCTTTGCATTTATCAAATTGGCCCCCACGTTTGGCGGTAGCCCCGATGCACAGTCTCAAGCAAAAATCGCCGCCTCCCCAAATTTCGACGGCAATATTTTTGTCAACCAGGTACCAACTGAACTCTCCACCCCAAGCGACCAGAGCATGCTCGACTCTTTACTGTCATTGCTGGCTCCGCCTGCCGGGAAGAATCCCAACGAACCTCTGCCCGCCATCACCCTCAAAGGCGTTGAATTTAACAACGGCGACTTTGCGTGGCTTGGACATTCCACGGTGATTTTTCGCCTAGATGACAAGGTCGTGCTGACGGACCCCGTATTTCACAATGCCTCGCCCATCGCATTCACGGCACGGCCATTTGCCACCACCGCAACCACCACCATTGAAGATTTGCCGCCGATTGACCTCGTGCTTATTTCGCATGACCACTATGACCATCTCGATCATCGCGCCATTGACAAGCTTGCAGGCAAAGTGGAGAAGTTTGCCGTACCGCTTGGTATCAAAGGCCATTTGCAGCGCTGGGGCATCAAGGACACCCAAATTATCGAGCTCGATTGGCAAGAGCGCGTCAACATCGGCGAACTTGAAATCGTCTCCACCCCAAGCCGCCATTTCAGCGGACGCGGGCTCACCAACCGCAACTCAACACTCTGGAGCTCGTGGGTCGTCAAGTCCGCCTCAACGTCGGTGTTTTTTAGCGGAGACTCGGGCTACTTCGACGGCTTTGCCAAGATCGGCGAGCAAGAGGGCCCCTTTGATATCGCCTTTATGGAAAACGGTGCCTACAACGAGGCATGGGCAGAGATTCATATGATGCCCGAGCAATCGGTTCAAGCGGCGATTGATCTCAAAGCGAAACGCTATTTCCCGATTCATTGGTCAAAATTCGACCTCGCACTTCACCCTTGGTATGAACCGGCACTGCGTGCGCAAGCCGAAGCGAAACGCCGAAACGTCACAATGGTGACACCATTAATGGGTGAAGTGTTTCAGTTGGACGCGCCGCCTAAAGGCGACTGGTGGGCACCTTATTTACCGAAATAGCGCGGGTGCAACCGCGGGTGCAGCTACGGGCGCAGTCGCCTGCGCAGCGCAATCGCCAGCCCCAACAAGCCAATTGCAATCGCATCGATACCGCCGCTCCATTGTGACTCGGGTATCGACGATTGCGACGCTGCAGCGGTACTCACAGAAGGCTTTGACGTGGTTGTCACCGGCTCAACAGCGGTCGTTGTTTCGTCGGTGGGTGCACCGCCCGCATCTCCCTCCGAGGGCGTCGTGACCGCTGGTGTCTCGGTGGTAGATTCGCTAGTCTCGGTGGTAGATTCGTTAGTCTCGATGACAGGTGCTTCGGTTGACACCTCAAAACCAAACTGCGGCAGATGGGAAGATTGTGTCAAATCCAGATTGTAGCGTTTAACGAGGATCGCATCCGCCGTTTCGATGGTGATCTCGGGATCGGCCAGCAGCGCGTACAAATCCTGCTCTGAAACCAGTGTATTGATGGGTTGACGGTTCAATTGACTGCTTTGAAGCGACACACGATGAATGCGCAACGAGCCATCGGCTACAGCCGCCTGAACCGCCTCAAAGTTCCAGTAACGCGCCACCACGTATTGGCGATCGGTTAACTTGCGCGGCTCCCAGTAGGGCGTTGGTAAGTGCAAGCCGTCCACTTGAAACGATTCGATCGTGGAAAACGGTACAAACTCCGACGACACAAGCTCGATTACAAATTGCAAATCGGCAATTGTGCCGACACACGGTGAATGCTCGGGGCAACTGACGGCCTCTGGGATACGCGACAACTTCAAGCGGTAGCCCGATTCCGTTGGCACAAATTCGGCTGAAGGCTCAGGTTTGCCATTGACCGTCAAACTCAAATCGAGATCGATCTCGCTGGGGTTGCTTAACACAAAGTCAGCAATCGCAAGATTCTCCGGGTCGATCACATCGCCATCGTTGAGCAACACGGCGATTGACTCTAGGCTGGGCGCAATCCAGCGCACCAACTGCAGGCGGTTATCTTCTGGGGTTGGTTCATCGGCGCCACCCGACAGTACCAAGTCCAACTTCGCCCCACCATTGTCGTCCAATGGCGTCACCGTCAAACTCAATTGCTGCACGGTGCCGTTTTGCCAGGCGGATTGCTTGATACATTGCATCGACTCACCGAGCACCACATCGTGACACAGCCAGTCGGAGGCACTAGTTCCACCTAGCATCGGCTTGAGTACGCCGTGATAGGCAATGTCCAGCACAACGTCGCTCGCCAACTCGTCGCGACGACCATCGAGCGACAGCGTGAGCGAAAACGTCTGCGGTGTTTGCGAGGTTGCGATAGAGGTTGTATTGCTGACCATCGAAAGGTCATTTCCGTAGAGCGTCTTGATCGCCCGCATATCACCGGCACTCAGCGCTCCAGTTTCGCCAACCACCAAACCGGGTACTGGCGCATTGACAGTAAACCAGGGATAAAACACATCACCCACCGAGTAATGCATCACCGATTCCAAGTCATAGTCACCAATGGTTTGCCCAATGTGATCGGGCAATACCTCGAACTGATCTCGGTAAACCATAGGAATGTTTTGCCACTCCATGGTGATGTATTCATCGCGATCGGGGCGCGTGTGCTCATGAAATAGCCCCAGTGCGTGCCCCAACTCATGCAATACCGCCGTGTAGTGGCAGCTGCTATCCAAGCCAAGTTGCTGCGCGCCGCCCACCATGCCCACATAGGACCAGCACCCCGTAGAGGCAATAATCTCAACGTAATTGGCCTCGGTATTGCGCACGACAAACTCAACGCCAGTGCTCTGCTGCCATTCGGCCATCGCATCAACAATCAGCTGCTGCTGGGCGGCTGAAAATGCAGGATCAATCGTGTACGGCACCACGCCATCGGGCCAAAGCATCCCCAAATCAATGACCGAGAAAGCGTCGAACATATCATCGGTCTTTTGCGAACGCGGTTGCCCCACCACAATATCACCCTCAACGCGCAACTGCCCCCGATATTTGCGCGCATTAAACGCAATTGGACGATCGTCAAGCGGTGATTGGATCCACACGTTCTCCACGGGTGCTGTGGCAAACTCAGCATCGTCTGGCAGATAAGGCGAACCCGGCGCCACAACAGCAATCGCGTAAATTGCCACACCCAGACTATACTTACGAAGGTCGTTTTTCACGTCACCCGCTACCAAAGTTACATATGATTTAGGTATCGGTCGACTCGGTTAGATCTTTGTGAAAAATCACATATTTGGCCCGTGTGAACGCAGGTTTGCGGCATAATTAACAGAAGTTTCACTCGCAGGGAGCGGTGGCTAATGAAATATCGCGTGATGATTCTGAGTTGCCTGCTTTTTGGGTGCACAGAGAGTACGTCTACAAATGACGGCGCATTGAACGACCCTTTCGATCTGGTTAGTGGGCCCGACCTCATTCAGCTTTCACTGGCTGACATTCCAGCAAAACTGATGCCGCTCTACACTCAGAGCTACGCCTCGCGCACATACAACGCACCACTATTTGAAATGGATGACGCCATTCTTGCAGATACCGCTACCACAGGAACAGAAACCTCTGGTACCAACACCCAAGAAACAGGCGTTGACGAAGCAGATCGCATCAAAGTTCATCAAGATCACCTATACCTAGCGAGGCAATCCGAAGGCTCGATCGATATTTACCAACTTCAGGGCGCACGTCATGCCAAACGAGGCCAGCTGGTCATCGGTGAACAACCGCTAGAAGGGCTATATATCAATAACGGCCATCTAACAGCGCTGTCTGGTGCGACCGCATTTGGCATGTACCATTGGGGCATGCCAGAGATCATATTTGACGATGTCGCCGTGGGCGGCTACGTGGTGCAGCCCACGGACATCCAAATAAACCATTACGACTTAGGCAAACCGGATCAACCGACAGAGCAGAGCCAACTGAGCTTTGACGGTCAGCTCTTGAGCAGTCGCATGATCAAGGGCGAGCTGATCATGGCAATGAGCTACAACCCGGTATTGCCAGATCTGCGCTACTACCCAACCAGCGAAGCCGATCTGGCCTACAACAAAACCATCATCGCCAATACCCCGCTCGGCGCTTGGCTGCCAACCTACTCGATTAACGGCGTTGTACAGGGCAATTACCTCAACCCTGAGGGTTGCTACGCGACGGGCTATAACGGCGCATACCCCACGATAATCAGCCTAGTTAAAGTGAGCTTTGACAACACGCCAACAATCAGCAGTAATTGCTTTATCGGCGAGGCAGAAACGCTTTACGCCAGCACCGAGTCGGCCTACCTTGCGACAACACAATTCAATTACAGCGCTGCCGACAACTGGGCGGCCGACATTACGACTGACGTTCATAAATTCAATCTAGGTGACCTTAGCTATCGCGGCAGCGCTGCTGTCCCAGGCCAATTGCCCGACTACTCCTCAATGCGCCCCTTTGCCCTCAGCGAGCACAACGATGTCTTACGCATGGTTACGTATACCGGTGTCAGTGCAGATTCACCTGCCTCAATTCATGCGCTGACCGAAGTCATGGGTTCGCTACAGCGTATCAGTAGCCTACCCAACTCGACCTATCCCGATCCCATAGGCAAAGAAGGCGAGCGGATATACGCGATTCGCATGTTGGGCGATCGCGGTTACGTGGTGACGTTCCGGGCCACCGATCCTTTGTATGTGCTTGATTTGACTGACCCACTTGCAATGCGGGTATCGGGAGAACTGGAGATTACGGGCTTCTCGGATTATTTACATATCATCAACGACCGTTACCTGCTCGGCGTGGGGTATGATGCGATCGTAGATTCAGAGGGCGATTTTCGCGGTGCTTTGACGCAAGGCGTCAAGCTCAGTGTTTTCGATGTGGCAGATCCAACAAATCCCATCGAAGTCGACTCAAAGCTCATCGGAAAACGCGGCACCAGCACCGAGGTGTCATCCGATCATCACGCCTTCGCCGCCCTGCCA
>JABXHR010000082.1 GCA_013373515.1 Gammaproteobacteria bacterium
ACCACGCGCAGACATTGTCAATCTAGAACATGCAACTCATTACCAGCAACGGTTGCCCCCGGTCATGTGTCGATGCGTTCGCCGCGCCTTTCTTTGCGGTGACGATTTCACAACGGGCCGCAACTACGATCAGCAACCGTTGCTCCGAAAAAAGCGTTGAATACTTGAACGTTTAGCCACAATTTCAAATGTATTCGTCGACGACATCATGGCCTATGCCATCATGTCAAATCACCGGAAGGCCGGCCCCGTAACATCTAGTGGTCAGGCTTCGCGCTGACCAGCTAGAACTAACAGACCGCGAAGTCATCGAACGCTGGCTATCGGTTTATACTGGTGACGAAAAATTACGCCAATATCTCAACGGCGAATTACACGCTGAAGCCGCTTCCGAACTCGAGAACTCAGTCATTCCAGCGCTTCGAGGTAGACTGCATAGCCTCTCTTGGTTTATGTCCTGCCAAAACCAGCAAATTGCTGTTACGGCCAATAAGGAAGACGATGTCACGGGTCATTTTTATTCTGGCTTCGCCTCCACGTAGACCTCCCGTCAAGCATCTCAGTCGATCTTAAGAAAAACCGCAGTCATTCGCCGCCTGAGTTCACTCAACGGCACATCGCTCCATCATCATCTATCACCAGTCACCGGCAGAACGTAGCGCCAACAGATCGTCAATCGTCCCTGGTTTGCCAGTGTAGTAGCCTTGAACCATGTCGAAACCCATCGATTTGACCATTGCTAGTGTCTTGTCGTCTTCAACACCCTCGGCAACGCTTGTTTTGCTCAGACTTGAACATAGCTGTTGTATTGACGCCAAGATACGACGCTTGGCCGAATTGTCGAAAGCACCTGTGACGAATGATGGGTCGATTTTGATTAGGTCGACTGGAAACTCAGATAAGTAGACAAATGCACCATGACCCGAGCCAAAGTCATCCAGTGCAAGCTTGCTGCCTAGCTCGGTAATCGCTTGAGCGCTCCGACGGCTGAGGTTTAAGTCCCTTATTGCAGCGGTTTCAGTTATCTCAAATACAATGCACTCGGGTGGCGCTTTGGTCGCTTCAAACACGCTGCCCAAAAAACCGGCGATATCGCGATCATTAAAACTAGCGGCCGACAGATTGATGTTGATTTTCACACCAGGATAGGAGTGATGTATGCGATTGATATTCTGACATACTTCTCTGACCACCCAACGGTCGATGCTATTGGCGACCCCGCTCTGTTCGGCGTAGGGTATAAACTGAGCCGGACTGATAATGGTCTCATCGTCTGCGACCATTCGACACAGGGCTTCAAAACTCACGATGGTGCCGTCTTCAACCGATCTAATGGGCTGGTAATTGACGATAAATCTATCTTCCTTCAAGGCTCGCTCGATGCTGCGTTTCCAGTCTACGGTAGCCTGTAACAGTGGCAACATCTGTTCATCGCCTTGGTACACGCGAAGAAACGCTTGACCTTCTCGCTTGATTTCAAACATTGCGCTGTCCGCACAGTGAACTAACCGCTCAAACCCTCCTTCCCAAAGATCAAATGGCACCAAACCGGCGCTAAAACCGGCACTGTGCACACTGTTGCCCGCTATGAAAAATCCCGCCCCTGCAGCCGACTGGACGTCAGTCAACCGCTTTTTGACCTCAGACAAGGGCATCTCTAGAAGCATCGCGAATTCGTCACCACCAAAACGCGTGATCAAGGCGTCTTCGCCAAACTGCTGTTTCAGTAACTTGGCAAAATGAAGCAACACTTGGTCGCCAGCGAGGTGACCAAAAGTGTCATTCAATAACTTAAAATGACGCAGGTCGATGAAACAGAATATACCCGGCATTCGAAGGCTGAGCCGCTCGCTGACCAACTCACGAAAGCGATCTCGACTAAGCAGTTGGGTCAACGGATCATGATGGGCAAGATACCGAAGCGTATCTGTGCTTTTTGCAACCTCGGATTCGAGCTGCTCAAGCCGGTGCGAGACCTCTAAGGTGGATCGATGAAGTAACGTCAGCTCGTTATCGAATGGATCCGCGGCCACTGGACCAATCGTACTGCGAATCTCAGCAAACGCTTTGTCCGCCAACAATGGGATGGTTAAAGCGATCTTGCGCAGCCGCGAAAAGGGTTCGTTTAACCAATACACGGTAGCAATGGCGCAAAAAAACACCAGCGTGCTAGAGGTGTATATCAGCGATGTCCAAAACCGCTCCATGGTGTCCATCTGAGCCTGCACGGGCTCGAGGATTAGCAGCGCAAACGGCAATGCACCATATCGGTATGCTGCATCATGAAAAATCAACTCATAGGCCGTGTTGTCCTCGTAGACAAGCACTGGCGCTTCTGGTCCGGGCAGCTCCAATTGAGCCAATAGACTATTCAAGCGCAGCGCATCACTTGCCGCGCTGAAATAATAACCGCTTTGCGCAAGCCTAAGGACCGTTTCGCGAATTGGTACAGAAATATTGCTAAGCTCACTTATAATGGCCACTTCCAAGCCCGTGGCCTCTTTCAATTCACGAATCACGGCATCCAATGTCGAGCTAACCACCACAACCCCGGCCAATCGATCGTTGAGCCAAATGGGATGCGTATCATAAATTCGACAAACGGGCGCACAGTCGAAGCTAGGCTTTGACTCAAGAGAGAGCAAAAAATTCTCGAGCAGCGCCCTAGGCAATTCGTGTTGATCAGCATCGTAGGACAGCTGGCCGAAGCTCGCTAGCAGCTCGCCTGAGTGCGCATAGAAATACACTAACTTATCGGGCTCACTGTTTAAGGCAAGCTCCCAGTACTTTTCAAGCACCCTTCGCACATCACGGCCATCATCAGCTTGCTCGGAGATCAGTACACTCAAATGATTGGCGAACATGGCAGATTGGGTCGAGAATCGATCAGCGTAATTATTGACTAGCTGCGAAAAGTGTTGCTTGAGCGCTAGGCGCGCATCGAGCCGTTGTGCGACAAAAAAACGCTGGGTGTAGACGTATGAAGCCGTGGCGGCGACGAGCATTAGAACCACAAACATCACAGCCAACTTCCCAAAAATGGCCCATTTAACGCTGAAGAATGTCTTACGCAAAACGACTAGTATTCCACCGGAAAAAACAGCTCTGGCTTGGTCTCCCACGATGTCTTCGGCAGCGCATAGCGCAGGCGTTTATCGAAACCCCACATGGTATTGGGATAAAACAGCGGAATCGTGCCCAAGTCGTTGATCAAAACCTCACTGGACAAACGATAGAGCTGAAGTTGCTGTGCTTTGTCATTGGTCAACTTGGCCTTGTTAACAAGCGTTTCGAGTTGGGGATTTTGATACCGTCCGTAGTTATAAGACCCCGTAGACCCGGCCTGATCCTTCGAGATAAACAATGGGTCAAAAGTATATTCGGGCGAACCCTTCGTAGGCCCCCAGCCGAAGATCATCAAACTGTAATGATTCTCCCCAAGCTTGGGCATATAGTTTTTTCGGTCAAGGTGGCTCAATTTAACGTCAATGCCCAGTACAGCCAACTGGCGCTTTAGCTCAAGATTAATGCCACTTGTCCATGTACCATTATCAGGGACCACCAACACAAAGCCATCTCCATATCCAGCCAACTGGATCAGTTCACGCGCACGCTCCACATCCCGTATAGGCACTGAAAGGTTTGGGCTTGCCTCATACCAGTCCGGACGAAAAATTTGCCCAGCAGGCGTGCCTCCGCCGCCAGGAAACTGACGTGCAATGGCTTGGCGATCCAGCACAATGTTAATGGCTTGGCGAACTCGAATATCTTTAAATGGATTGCGCTCAAGCCGTTTGCCTGATGCATCAAATGCACTGATTGCTCGCTCAGAGTAAGTATCCAGCATTAAGAAATAGATATTTTTCGTGGCCCGACTGAAAGTTCTGATGCCCGAGTCGATCAGGCGAGCTTGAGATGAATAGCTTAGTTGCTCAGCGACATCAACTCGCCCGTCCAACAACGCTTCGATCCGCGCCTCTTCATCAGCAATAAACTGGATAACTAGAGTTTGCCAATATGCAGGGTGCCGCCGGTAATGATCGTTGCGCAGCAATTGCAGCTGGTTATCTTTCATTGCCCCAAACTTAAACGGCCCAGAGCCAATAATGGTACTACCTTGGCTAAAGGCCTCAGGATCATCGGGGTGCAATAAAGAAGCCGGAATGACTTTGATCAATGCTAGCTGGGCGTATAAATCATCACGGGTAGTGGTCGTGGCACGGAAGACGTGATCGGACACCACCGATAACTGAGTAATCGTCTGTGCCAATGCCTTAAATAGCCCGCTGTTACCGACGCGCATTGCACGTTTGATCGAATAGACGGCGTCTACCGCTCGTACAGGATCTCCGTTGTGAAACACTATATCGTCGCGCAACGTGAATTCCCAATTGAAGTCGTCGATTCGATTAACCGAATCAACCAGGCCCTTCCGATTACTTCTGTCGTAGGGATCTATCGGCGCGATCGAGTCAAAAATAAGGTGGCTAATGTGCGTCTCAGCCGCCGTCGTCTCGACATGTGGGTCAAGCGTTCTGGGCGAATATGCATAGGCTAAACGAAGCTCCGCAGCAAGAGAATTTGCAGTAGCAACCACAAAGCAATAGATCAGTAAAAGTCGAGACAATTTCAATCCTTTGTTAATCATCACTAAAAGATAGGGCATCTATCCTGCATTACTTGTTAGTAACTTTCATTAACGACATCCTAGCGCGCTAAAGTAGCCTTTGCAATGTTCAAATCAAGCCAGATATCTGTACGTAGAAATCGGTCGATACTCAAAGTGGAACACCCATAATGACAACAAAGAGCCATCTGTTCTACTGGAGAAATGCTTGGAAACTGCCTGTGTTCTACTGGACAGACGCTTGGAAACTGCCTTGAAATTGCATGCGTTGTGCTGCAGCCAGCCACCTTAAAGGCGCAAGCAACTACTAATAAAGAGGGAAACCACCCGGGACAGCCCCACCTTAACAAAACGGTTACTTTCCAACAGCTTTGTCAGCGTGAGGCCTTGAGGTATCGTGCAGACTGCCCATATGACCCGACCACGCGCAGACATCGTCAATCTAGAACGCGCCACTCACTACCAGCAACTTTTGCCCCCGATAATGTGTCGTTGCGTTCGCCGCGCCTTTCTTTGCGGTGACGATTTCGCATTTGACATCATGGCCTATGCCATCATGTCAAATCACCGGAAGGCCGGCCCCGTACCATCTAGTGGTCAGGCTTCGCGCTGACCAGCTAGAACTAAAAGACCGCGAAGTCGTTAAACGCTGGCTATCAGAAGCAACCCAGGACAGCTCCGTCTTGACACTGCCTAAAAGCGAAGTCCTCGACCCGTTTCTTGCTCTTGCCACACATTACGCCACACGCGGACTTCCTGTTTTACTTGGCCTTCCCAATACCACGGATGATCAAATACGCTAGTAGATGCAAACACTCGCTGATGGCGCCGGTAATTTTGGCCGCGATCCTGTGCCCTTTGAGCGTTGTGATCCCTTAGGAAGTGACGCCCGCCGTCAAATTGGCAGAATTAATGGACACCACACCGAGTTTTCTGCGAGCAACCAAGCGATCGCTAATCGCCGATAACTTGGCAAAGCTCCAGCTCACTGAGAGCTGCAGGGGAATTCAAACTCAGCAGCTGAATTGATCGTCGAGTCAAATTCAGCATTCCCGCGAACGGAGTCGCGGTCCGGTCCCACAGGGTCGTGCTAGATAGCGCTTTCGTGGGATGTTTAACTCCGCTTCAACGTAGCTCCTCGCGCTTGTGGGATGTTGAACTCCGTTTCAACGAAGCTCCTCGCTCCTGTGGGATGTCGAGTTCCGTCTCGACGAATCGCTCTTAGGCTTCGCTTAGCTCAGCATTCCCGCGAGCGGAGTCGCGGTCCCACGGGGTCGTGCTAGATAGCGCTTTCGTGGGATGTTGAACTCCGCTTCAACGAAGCTTTTCGCTCTTGTGGGATGTCGAGTTCCGTCTCGACGAATCGCTCTCAGGCTTCGCTGAGCTCAGCATTCCCGCGAGCGGAGTCGCGGTTCGGTCCCACGGGGTCGTGCTAGATAGCGCTTTCGTGGGATGTTTAACTCCGCTTCAACGTAGCTCCTCGCGCTTGTGGGATGTCGAGTTCCGCCTCTAAGAATAACTCTTAGGTTTCACTGAACTCAGCTTTCCCTGCAACGGAGTGCAGGTTCCACGTTGGGCTACGTGCAGCGGCTACCCCACCGCCGCGATACAGGTAAATTCAACCAACAAATTCGGATTGGCCAATTCGGCGGTGCCACAGGCTCGCGCGGGTGCGTGGCCTTCGGGGAGCCAGTTTTCCCAGATTTGATTCATGGCATCGAAATCTTCCATGTTTTTCAACCAGACAATCACCTGAAGCAAGTTTTCTTTTGAGGTGCCACAGCTCTCTAATAGCTGATCAATCCTCGACAAGGCTTCGCGCACCTGAGCTTCGATGCCGTCCTCAGGTTTACCCACTTGGCCACACAAATACGCAGTGCCGTTGTGTATCACGATTTTGCTCATGCGTTGGTTGGTGCCGATGCGCTGAATATTAAGCTGGGTCATGTGAGGCAAGCTCTCCGAGGGTAATGGGTTTAATGGGGGTGCGAATGCGATAGTAACCGACCTCCGCTGGCGATTGGCCGAGTGCCTGTGCAAACAGCTGATTGACGGTAAGACCGCAGTAGCGTCCCTGGCAGCTGCCCATGCCACAGCGGGTAAAGGCCTTGGCTTGATTGGGGCCTTGTGCACCTTCGGCAATGGCGGTTTTGATCTGTCCGGCCGTGATTTCCTCGCAGCGACAGACGATGGTGTCGTCGCTTGGGCACAGCACGCTTTGTGGCGGCGCGTATGCATGGTCGAGAAATCGTCTTATCGGCTGAAATTTCGTTTTGGCGGCTTGCAAATGTCGGAGGCGTTCTGAGATGCTGGGGGAGTTTCCTTTGAAGGCCGATGCAATCTCGAGCGCTGCAATTTCACCGCTGATCGCGGCGGCCTCCGCCCCCAAAATGCCCGCACCATCTCCGACCTGCCACACGTGTTTCAGTCCGCTTAGACGTCCGGTTTCAGAAGTCGTCGGTTCAAAGCACTGATTTTGCGCCGACCAGTGATGATCTGCACCGAGTGCTTTGCTGAGCTGAATATTGGGCACCACCCCGAAATGCAGCAACATATAATCGCTGTCGATGTGCTGAGCCTTGCCATGGTGCTGGTAGTGCAAGGTTAACTGCTCGCCTGCCTGCTCAATGCGCAGATTAGTTGCACCACGCAGATGCACAACACCGTGTCGGCGCAGCAACGCTTTGAGTTTTAATCCCTTCACAAAATAACCCAGTGTGGTCGCTGTGGGGCGCAAATAGTGTGCAGCGGCGGCTTCATCGCCAAAGGTACTGGTATCCACCAGCGCCCGCGGCGGTGCACCCAACGCCGCCAGTTGCGACGCCACCAGATACATCAATGGTCCGTTGCCAACCAACACAGTGTTGCATAGTGGCTTGCCGGTATTTTTAAGGTGAATTTGTGCAGCGCCCGCCGTCATCACACCGGGCAACGTCCAGCCGGGCATGGGCGTCGGCCGCTCTAATGCACCGGTCGCCAGCACCAGGGCATCAAACTGCTCGGTGCAGGTTTGGCCATTGGCTTTCCAGTTGACGGTGCCATCTGGGTCAACGCCCCAAACCACGGTCGAACACAAATGACGCAAGCGCTCTGGTTGCGTATTGAGCCGATCGACAAGCGTCTGCCCCGCTTGATAATCCGCGCCGAGCACATGGGCGGTGGAAGCAGATACCCGCGTTATATTGCGGTAAATCTGCCCACCGACGGCGGGCTGCTCATCAAGCAACGTGACTGCAAACCCCTGTTCGCATAACGTTGATGCCGTCGCCATCCCAGCTGGCCCAGCGCCGATGACACAGACGTGCTGACTCATAACTCACCCGCCAGCAGCTCGGTTTGCGCCGGCTGTGGTAATACCTGCATTCCCGGCTGCGCTTCGATTTGGCAGGCTTGCTGATTGGGCTCACCGTCGACGATCACCAAGCAATCAAAACAGCTACCCATCATGCAAAATGGCCCTCTCGGCACACCGTTGACCTGCGTGGTGCGCAGTGATTTCACCCCTGCGATGAGCAGTGCACTGGCGATGGTCATGCCAGGCTCGAAGGCAATTTGACGGCCATCAAAGCTAAACTCGTTCAAAATCGATCCTCCGAGAAATACGCCAAATCTGGCGCGGTGGGTTGATCGAGCAGCCAGCCACTTAGCAATTCCGAGTGTGCGGCGGCCAAGGAAATGCCGCTGTGGCAGGTCACCAGAGCCGCCCCTGGACACTGCGTCGATTTTTGATAAATGGGCAAGCCATCGGGTGACATCACGCGAAGCGCTGCCCAGGTACGTACCAGCCTCGCCGACTTGAGCGCGGGGATAACCTTGATAGCCCGCGCGGCAATCGACGCCGTGGTGGGCACGGTTTCGCTGTCGTCATAGCCCACATCTTCTTTTGAATCACCGATTTGGATGGCCCCTTCGTTGACTTGCCGCACCGTCAATGAGGGACGATTGACCAACTTGGGGAGTTTTTCGGTCACGAGCACTTGGCCACGCTGCGGCATCACTAGCCCGCGAAAGCCAAACATGGGCCCCAGCACTTTGGCGCCAAGCCCTGCGGCCACCACGACGCG
Organism: Gammaproteobacteria bacterium; assembly: GCA_013373515.1. Taxonomy (GTDB): domain Bacteria; phylum Pseudomonadota; class Gammaproteobacteria; order JABXHR01; family JABXHR01; genus JABXHR01. The sequence continues at coordinate 8,692 of JABXHR010000082.1, forward strand.
CTCGGCGCGAACCGTTTGTTGGTTATCTAAGGTGAGCGAAAAGCCCGCATCGCCTTGTGTTGCGCCCACGACTTTTCGGCCGGTCAGATGCACAAAGCCCAAGTCCACGCAGGCATGCGCCAAGGCGTGTAACAACTGTAGCGGGTTGATATGCCCATCCTCCGGATAAAAGGTCGCCCCGCAAACTAATGGCCCGACGGCCGGTTCCTCATGCTTGATGCGGTCGCGATCGAAGACCTCATAGGGATAATCGCCACCCAAATCTTGTTTGAGTTGTTCGAACGACGCCGCGCGCGCTTGCAGCGCAGCATCATCGACAAAATACTCATAGCCGCCAGTTTGCTGATAAGACACCTCAATGCCAGTGTCTGCCTTCAATTGGTCGACAAACCCTCGATAGCGACGAACCGCTTTTTGCGTCCATGCGGCATACGGGGCGTGACCGATGCCTTTGCTTTGAATCCAAACCAAACCAAAATTGCCGCGCGAGGCTCTGAAGTCTGAATCGGTGCCATCGATGCAGACCACTGTTTTGCCTTGTTTTAACAAACCGTGGGCAATCGACAGGCCAACCACGCCGCCACCGATCACCGCAAAATCCGCTTGCATGCAACTTTCCTTTGATTTTGATGAGAATGCCAAGGCGCAGTGTGCGCCTTGGCCGAGCATTGGGTGAGCTTACATGTCGCCCAAAACGCTCTTGACGTAGTCTTCGCCGATGTCAGAGATGATTTCTGGCCAAGCTTCTGCACGCATTTTAGCGGCGAGTGCTTTGCGCTGCTCGTCGCTCACCGCGAGGATTTTGGCACCATAATCAGCCAGTTTTTGCTCATTCGCCGCTTGGTCTGCTTCTGCAGCCGCCCAACGCGCATTTTCCCAAGCCGATGCTGCATCGATCATCGCTTGCTGGTGATCTGCACCAAGATCTGCAAACGTGCCCGCATTGGCAATCACGTACCAAACTTCAAAGTGCGTGTTGTAAGGAATGTAGGTTTTGGTCACGTCGCGGAACGAGGCGTAGTATCCCTCTGCACCTGAGCCAACCACACCATCAACCACACCGGTCTGAACCGCGGTAAACGCTTCTGAGAAAGGAATGGGTGACCCGATATAACCCAAGCCATCCGCCAGCAGCTGGAACGACTTAATGCCAGGCACGCGAATCTTGATGCCCTTCGGCGCGGTGATGTCCTCTGGCAGCTCTGCATCAACATTCAATGCAACACCACCAAAGTAAACGGGGTATGCCGCGAGTACTTTGATGTCCTGCTTGGCATAGAGTTCTTCCATCGCCTTGCGCACATTGCCGCCTGGACCGAACATTTCCTTGGCTTCTGCGTAATTGTTGGCCAAAAACGGCAATACACCCAATTGCATGCGGCGATCCGCTGATGCGCTAGCAGGCTGCACGGCCATATCAATGGCGCCAACTGAGATACGCTCTTGAACCACGGTGTAGTCGCCCAATGCACTAGCGGGGTACACCTCGAAGGTCACGGCGTCACCTGTGGCTTTGGCCACTTCGGCCCCAAGCGCACGAATGTCCACATCCACTGTGGCGCCTTGCGGACGCACGTGACTGACTTTTAACTCCACCGCTTGTGCCGTTGAGATCGCCATCGCGATTGCAGCGGTTAATCCGAAGATACTTCCTTTGTTCATGTAAACCTCTCGTTAGACTTTGTAGCCGAACAATCTCGGCAAAAATAGCGACAAATCAGGCCAGAAGGTGGTGAGCACAACAACCGGCAGATAGCCGAATAACAACAATGTCATCGCAGGACGCACGACATCGACAAACTTCACGTTGCCAATACGCGACGCGAAATAAAGAATGGACGCATAAGGCGGCGTCACGCCGCCCATCGCCGTATTGACGCCCATGATGGCGGCAAATTGAATAGGACTAATCTCAAGCGCCTGCATCAAAGGCATCAACAATGGTGCGATCAAAATAATCGCTGTCACATCGTTGACCACCATACCGACCAAAAACAGCAGCAGATTGATCAATATCAGCAGTGTGGTTTTGTCTTCGGTGATCGAGAAAATGCTTTTGACTAGCTCTTGGGGGATGTTTTCCATTACGAACATCTGGCTCAAAATCAGGCTAAACAAGATCATAAACATGATCGAGCCCACCGCTGTGCCCGCCTCTTTGCCTGCTTGCGTGATAGTGGTGACATTTAGACCCTTGTAAATCCAAATCCCAACGGGAATGGCATACACCACGGCCAGTGCGGCGGCCTCTGTGGGCGTCATAATGCCGCCGTAAATCCCCCCCAAAATCATCACTGGCATCAACAGCGCAGGGAATGCCAGCTTGGTGCGTTTACTGACTTCGCGGCCAAACTCTGGCAGCGTCATCGGTTCGTCGAGCACCAAATCAAACTTACGTGCTTGGTGCAGGTTGACTGCCGAGAACAGCAGCATCACCAGCAAGCCCGGCACAAACGTCGACAGGAAGCAGGCCAAGATGGAGGTATCGGTCACCCAGCCAAATACAATCATGGTCACACTGGGAGGAATCAATAGCCCCAATATCGAGGAGTTCGCAACAAGTGCCGTGGCGTAAGCCCGCGGATAGCCTCGCTTTTCCATCTCGGGAATCAGAAGTGGACCGATTGCCGCCACCCCAGTTAAGCCGCTGCCCGAAATGGCCCCAATAATGGCGCAGCTCACGGTTGCCACCACGCCTAAACCACCTCGAATACGACCGACAAATACACTGACCAAACGAAGCAAACTCTCGGCGATACCGCTCGAGCTCATAATGGTGCCGGCCAATACAAACAGCGGAATGGCCAGCAATACAGGATTAGACAGCTGGCCAAAGCCCCACAGCATGTTGCCCTTCATGGTGACATCGCCAATTAGATTCATCACCATCAGCGCCGCGCCAAAGCAAAACGGCAATGGCACACCCAAGGTCAGCAAAATAACGAGAACCGCGATGGCCAATAGTGCAACTTCAACCATGTGTGCGCTCCGAGCGTAGTTGTGAAATTTGAACAATGACGTGATAAGCAATGTAGGCCAGCACCAGCGCCATGCCCACAAACAACGCCAAATCGGCATAGAGCGTCGGCCAATAGAGGGTTGGGCTTTCCTTGCCCACGCGCATAACGTATTTAGTGAAGTCCCACGCCCAATAAAGCAGCCAGCAGCCCACCACAAAGCTGATCACATCCGAGATCACCGCCAAAATGCGTTGCGAACGCTCGGTTTTGAGAAACAAATCCAGAACGTTGGCACGGATTTGTGTGTTCTCGCGTGAGGCGTTCACCGCACCGAGCATGTACAGCCACATGGTGGGATAGACCAGCACTTCCTCGAGCCCCATCAATGGAATCTCTAAGACGTAGCGGGTGATTACCTGCACGAACTGCCCCAGCGCCAATGCGCTGATCAATAACGTCAGGCTGTATCTAAATAGCTTTTCCACGTCATCACTCCTAATGCGCCCCAAATCCTGTCGCATCCATGCTATAAATTCAAATTTGAAATATATTGAGATTTCAAAATTTTATTTATGACTAATGTCACTATTCAACAGCTAAGAGCATTTTTAAGTATTCTGAAGACCGGCACCATGAGCGATGCGGCGCGCGAGCTCAATCGCACCCAACCAGCGATCTCCTCCAGTATCCGAACCCTCGAAGCCCAGCTCGGATTTGCACTCTTCCAAAAGGAAGGCAGCAAACTGATTCCCACCGCGGAAGCACGATATTTAGCTGACAAAGGTCGCAAAATTCTGCGTGAGCTCGATGAAACCACCCAAACCCTGCAGCGTTTTCGGGGACAACAATTTGGGCAGATCAAACTCGCCTGCCTGCCCTCTGCGTCGCAAGTGCTGATTCCAAGTTTGTTGGCGGAATTTCTGGGCCAGCGCGAAGGGATTAAGCTGTCATTTTTGACTCGGACCTCGGAGACCATTGTGGGTTGGGCATCATCGCAGCAAATCGATATCGGCCTCGCCGAAACACCCAAGGAAGCCAGTGAGCTGTTTTACACCAATGATTTGGAGTTTCGATGTTTATTGGCTTGCCATCGCAGCTCACCACTGGCCGCCGCAGAGCTACCCACCATTCAGCAATTGAGCCAAGAGCCCTATATCGGGCTGTTTCCTGAGCACACCATCACCCAACAGTTGCAGGCACGACTGATCCAGCAAGGCGGCCAATTACAACAATCTGTCGAACTGCAAACCACCATCGCAGCGTTTGCCTTTGTTAGCCAAGGACTCGGTTATACCGTTATCGATCAACTCAGTGCTGAGAGCTACCGCCTTCTCAATGCCGATGCACCGATCGTGTTTCGTGCATTACCGTTTGAGGTGAGTTATGGACTATCGATTTTGATTCCGCGTTACCGCGATCGATCCATTCTGGCACAAGCACTGGAGCAGCAATTAATCGACGCCCTACACGATGCCAGACGCCGCGAGACCTAAGGCTTATTACGTAGAGCAGCGGATCGATCAGCTGGCTGGATGTTTAGAAAGCTGGTAAAAGCATCACCTTAGCCGCTACCCTAACTACGCCCAAATCATCAAGTATTCCATGAGCCTACCCGCGCGCTGTACGTATATTGTGTTCGATATGGACTGCACCCTGACACGCACCACCCATGACTACGAAGAAATGCGTCGTCTCGTCGGCACGCCACCCGGCGAGGATACCCTGCGCTATGTGTATCAACAGCCGAACCGCGACGAGCTACTTGAGCGTATTTATGAGTGGGAGCTGTCCCATGCCAAAATCGCGTCCGCCAACGACGGTGCTCGAGCCTTACTCGACCGGCTGCGTACGCAAGGCCACACACTCGGGATCCTGACACGCAATGCCAAGGCGCTTATCGACGTTACGCTCAAAGCCGCTGGTCTTGAGGATTATTTTGATCCCAGCGACTGCCTAGGCCGCGAAGACTGCAAAGCCAAACCTGCGCCCGATGGTGTGCTACAGCTACAGTCTAAGTGGGGCTGTCAGCTCGATCACATGGCGATTATCGGCGACTATGCGCATGATTTGGGGGCGGGCCGCGCTGCGGGTATCTTTACGGTTTGTCTCAATGAACAAAACCGATGGCCTTCTCTGACCGATCTGCACATCACACACTTGGAACAGATGTTACGCGCGTGAGCCGATGCTCAGCAGAAGACGCCTGACACGATCATAAAGTACTGCCCGATCTATCAAGAAACCGTGACCCGTGCCGCAAAGTGACCAAGGCACTTTTGAGTCATAAAATTGAAAATCTCTACTGTAACCAAATGGATTGGGTTAGGCCGGCTGAGCAATTTGAAATATCAGCGATTGTGCGTGGGGATAATTTTGGTGATTGCCCATGTGCTTTCAACATTGGCAATTCTCGGCGTCAATGTTTTCTTCGATGTAGGAACCCAAGCGACGGGGATTGCAATCGCGACCGCGATCTCGTTTATCAATGTGCTAGCACTCAAAGCGCATCGCAACCTAAACCTGTTTTTGCATTTATCGTTCTTGATCTTTGCAGTATCGATTAGCCACTTTATCTACCACAGCTTTTATCTCGAACGCCCCTTAACACTGTTTTTGATCTTGATCCCCTATGCCGCAAGTTACCTGCTACGTGGCTGGGTAACCTACTTGTCGATTATCTTTGTGATTGGGTTCGACTTAGCGCTGCATGGGCATTTCACACACGACGAACCGCTACTGAGTGCAAGCTTGGTAATCGAGCTTTTATTTATGCCAATGGTTTGCGGCATGCTGCTGCTCACGCGCGATCAATCGCTGCACACCACCCGACTTGCAGAGCGTCAACGCAAAGAACTCGATGATCGACAGACGATTCTCGACACTGCCAACCAGATGCTGTCCAGTGTGATGAAGGACATTGAACAGGAGCAGCAAGGCCTACAAACCAAATCCAGCGAATTGAAGGATGTCTCGCAGGCCGTTGAATCACTTGGCACCCAAATTGTGAGCAGCACCGGCGAAATAGAAAGCCAAGTCAATGTACTTTCCGATGCCCTACATGACTACGCCGAGGGGTTGCGTAGCCGCGCTGCTGAACTTGAAAAACTAAGCAACGCGTCAGAGTCCTCAGTGAATTCGGTCAACCGCTGCCAGAGTGCTTTGCAATCTGCGGCAGAGTCTGCCGCCAATGTTCAAACCGCCAACGAGGAGATTCAAATCGCGGTTGACGAGATCAGCGACCTCGCCTCGCAAACCAATCTGCTAGCGCTGAATGCCTCGATAGAGGCGGCGCGCGCCGGCCAAGAAGGTATGGGCTTCGCAGTGGTCGCCAACGAAGTGCGCACCTTAGCACTGCGGAGCAAAGCCATCGTCGATTTAATCTCCGAAAAATCCACGCGAGCAGGCAAAGCAACCGACGCGATTGTGCAGTCCATCGACCAAGCTGAAAAAACAATGACCACAACCATGGCAGAGGTTGTCAATAACCGCAGCACACTGACCGAGATGGTCCAGGGCATACTCAACAAGAGCCATCGCGCTTCAGCCATCGTCGAACAAGCCAAACAAGCCAACAAAGCCACAGATTGCACAGAGACACTTGCAGGCAGGAGTATTGACAGCGCCAAAAACCTAAAATTACTGTCCTCGCAACTACACGACTCTAGTCAGCGACTCGGCGGGCTGATACAGCGGAGCAAATAGGTGCTTAGCCGCCAGCTTATGTGGTAGTTTGGTCGGGTGCATTACACTCGGGATAAGTCTGTGACCGACACTAGCGCGCCATTTATCAAGCCCATATTTTGCCTCATTCTCGCCATCGCAATTGGCGGCTGCGGTGGTGGCGGTTCCGGCAAGACAGCCAGCAACCAGACAAATTCTGAAGTCGGCACTGACAGCTCAGGTGACACGATTGGCAGCACCGAACAATCAAAGCCTGACGCCACAGATCAAAGTACCACCGACGCAAACACAGATATCGAAAACAACACTTCGCCGACGACTCCACTCGAAAGAATCAATCATTTCCGCGCACAAGCGGGCTTGCCTTCATTGTCTTTCCAATACGCGCTCGCTGCCGCAGCTGAAAACCATGCAAATTACCTCCTGAGTTATCCGACGCATGGACACGACGAGAATGAAGGCAATGCTGGCTTTACTGGACAAACCGCATCAGAGCGCACGATTTTTGAAGGCTTTTTCAGCCGCATAGTGTCGGAGAACATTTCCCAAGGTAACGAAAACTACGCGGAGTCAATCGACGGGCTAATGTCAGCCATTTATCATCGCTTTGGATTTTTAGACTCAACCATCGATCTCATCGGCTTTGCCAACGCTGAAACTTCAGAGACCACTGCCTTCGTATACAACATGGCAAACGCCGCACAAAACCAGCTTTGCCAATCCGAGAGCACCTTTGAAAGCGGTCGTTACTATGTAGACATCTGCAAAGACACGTTCGTCAAAATCGCCGTTGACGATTGGGAGTCAACAAAGCTAGCACTTCAACAAAATAGTGACGACATCATCATCTGGCCCCCAATTGACGGCAGCGACATCGTGCCCGTTTTCTATGAAGAATCCCCTGATCCACTGCCCGATTACAGCGTATCTGGCCAGCCGATCTCTTTAGAATTCAACCCAGAGGCCGTTGGCGATCACAGCGTGGTCGTCACAGGATTTAGCCTTAAAAAAGGCAATACTGAAGTGGCCCCGATACGTGCCATGGACCAAAGCACCGACCCCAATCAAAAATTCAGCACTCTACAATTTGCATGGTTTCCACTCGAGCGCTTGGATTGGAATAGCACTTACGCCGTGCGTGTGGACTACGAAATCAACGGTGCCGCAAATTCACTGAGCTGGCAATTCAGCACACGTGAACTGCCAAGTGCGCCCATCGACATCAACGCCAGCACTGAGCTGAGCATGGTGTCCGGCGATACCATTTACCTATCCTTTGAGCCAATCAATGGCCAAAGCGATGGGGGCATTCTAAGCGAATACGACAGTCGCCAAACCTTAGATATCGAGCAAATTGACCTCGAAACCACCAAACTCACACTAAGCGGCCCCTCAGGCTCGCAAGCAAAAATCACCAAAGGGCAATATGTGATCTCGGTGACGTTAGAATAACCCCTACTCGGCCATCGGCGTACACAGCTCCAACAGCAAACCGGCAGGACAGCGCACATAAGACACCTGCTGCCCCCAAGGCTTTGTTTGGGGTGCTTTGAGTTCCGAGGCCCCATGCTCGATCGCGAGACGGTGGGTCTTTGCCAGATCATCACATACCAACGCAATCTCGATTCCGAGTGGTTGATCTGACTGCCCCGCACTGACAAAGCCTCTAGGCAGATTACTGTATCCTAGCGCCACCGAAGCAAAGGCCAGTTTTGTCTCCCCCGTGGCCAGCTCGCCGTAGTCGCCCTCTGGCGTCATAAACCTGCGCTTTAACCCAAAAGCAGATTCGTAGAACGCCAGGGCATGATCAACGCTTTCAACGTATGCAATGGTGTAGCCGAATCTAATCATGTCTTTCCCTTCCTGTTCTAGTGTTCACGCAAAACAGATATCGCTTGATTTTCGTTTGCCCGCTATCAATCCATCTTAAATCAATAACCCAAATTCGCTCGCCCGAACATCCAAGCCTTTGGCAAACTCGAGCAGTCTATTTCTCACCGTTGAGAATCTAGGTTTCTCTTGATCAGCTTGTCGCCACCAAAGCGCGATGTCGCGTCGGGGGGCTTCTGCGACGGCAAGCTCTATCAGTTGATTGACTTCAAGCTCCCCCGTGAGTAAGGACAAGCGGGCGGGCAATCTACTGAGATAGTTTTGCGTCTTCAACAGATGTAGCACGCTGGTGAGCGCGCCAGTAAATGCAATTTTGGCCGCAGACGGTCGATGCACCGGCGTTTGTTCATCTAAAAACCCGGCTGCCGCCCCCGCAATAATCCAGGGCTGACCATCGAGCTTGGATTGCGCAATTGGTGCAGATTGGCAGAGCAAGCTAGAGGTCTTACCTGCAAAAACGCCTGCGCGATCGCGAAAGACAATTTCGCGCTCCAGCGCGCCTTGCGGCACGGTCAAATGGGCAGGCGCCAACGCGAAGTCTAGCGCCTCCTCTTCCAGCAAACGAATCAGTGCTGACGCGCTAGCAGTGCGCACATGAAACACAGAATCCGTTTCACCCAGCAAAAACTCGGTCATCTCACGATGTGTTGCCAATTCCCAAAGCGGGTCGATGCCAATGGAAAACTCACTTTGATACCCACTATGCCACTGGCGAATCACCTCTTCGCTATGCTCACTATCCGCTAGGATTTTCTCTCCGATCTGAGCCAGCCTTGCGCCGATTTCGGTGGGCACTACCCCGTAACGGGTGCGTTGCAACACTGGGCCGCCGACGCGCTGTTCTAGGGCTTGAATTGCACGCGACAAGGTGGGCTGCGTGATGTAAAGCTGCTCGCATGCGCGGGAAATCGAGCCTTGTTTGACCACAATGGCGAGCTGCTTGAGTGTGTTTGGATTCATATATGCATTTTCTTTGAATCTGGCGATATATTTCTATTTTTACTCATAACTGAAAGCCGATAAAGTTAAGTCATCTCACTTTCGGAGCGTGCAATGCAATTTCATGTGGATGGCTTCAAACCTGGCGACCCTCGCTTTGCCGACCCTCAAGATCGCGTGATTCCGCCTCCGATTAAACGGCCGCTGCCCGAACAAGTCGATGTCATGATTGTGGGCTGTGGCCCTGCGGGGTTAAACCTTGCTGCACAATTGGCACAATTTGGCGACATTAAAACCTGCATCGTCGATCAAAAAGACGATCGTTTGTTGGTGGGGCAAGCCGATGGCATTGCCTGTCGCACGCTGGAGATGTTTCAAGCCTTTGGCTTCGCCGATCAGGTGAAGCAAGAAGCGTATTGGGTCAATGAGACCGCGTTTTGGAAACCCAATGCAGACGCCCCTGCCGAAATTGCGCGCAGTAGCAAAATTCAAGATGTGGAGGACGATCTATCGGAGATGCCACACGTCATCATCAATCAAGCGCGAGTGCACGATATGTACCTTGATGTCATGCGCCAGGGCCCTGGCAAGGTCGAGCCCATCTATTCGCGCAAACTGATTGATTTGAGTGTGGATCACAGCGACAGCGAATACCCTGTCACGCTGAGCTTCGAGCGGTTGGTCAATTACTCGCAATACACGCTAGAGACCGAGGTGGTCAAGGCACGCTATGTGGTCGGTTGTGATGGCGCACGCAGTTCGGTGCGCAAAGCCATTGGCCGTGAGTTGGTCGGCGATGCGCTCAATCAAGCGTGGGGGGTAATGGATGTTTTGGTCGAAACCGACTTCCCAGACATCCGACTGAAATCGGTGATTCAGTCCAACAACGAAGGCAATATGCTTATCATTCCGCGTGAGGGCGGCTATATGGTGCGCCTTTACATCGAGCTGGATAAACTGGCCGCCAACGAGCGCGTCTCACGGGACAAAATCGACCCCGCCTACCTCATCGCGGCGGCCAACCGCATTATGCAGCCATATGTGGTTGACGTAAAAGAAGTGGCCTGGTGGAGTGTGTATGAGATCGGCCAACGCCTTAGCACCGCCTTTGACAATGCCGAAGACGGCCTGCCTGCCTGCGTATTTTTGGCCGGGGATGCTTGCCATACCCATAGCCCCAAAGCTGGGCAGGGCTTGAATACCTCGGTCAACGATACTTGGAATTTGGGCTGGAAAATGGCGCACGTGCTAACGGGACTGGCGGACGAAAGCCTGCTTGAAAGCTATTCCTTCGAGCGTCAAAGCGTTGCCAAGCAACTAATCGACTTTGACCGCGAGTTCTCTTCGATGTTTAGCAAGCCGCCAAGGTCTGACGCGCACCCCGATGGTGTGGATCCTGCCGAATTCCAGCGTTACTTCCAGCAGTTTGGGCACTTTACTGCGGGCACCGCCATTCAATACGCCCCCTCAAAACTAGTCGGAACGGGTAAGCATCAGGCACTGGCCAGCGGGCAGATTCTGGGCAAGCGTTTTCACTCCGCCCCCGTCATCCGCCATGCTGATGCCAAACCCATGCAGCTAGGCCATTGCGTGCTGGCCGATGCGCGTTGGCATGTATTTTTGTTTGCGGGCAATCAAGCGCCCATGAGCGCAGACTGCCGTGTCAAAGCCCTATGCGACTTTTGGGCCGACGATGCGCAGTCACCGCTAAAAGCGCATACGCCAGAAGGTGCTGCCAGCGATGCTGTGATTGACGTTCGGGGCGTGTTCCAAGCGCCACACCAGGCCTTTGAGGTCAATACCATTCACCCCGTCTTGGCGCCGATCAAAGGTAAATTAGGGCTACGTGATTATGAAAAGGTGTTCTGCACCGACCACAAAAGCGGCCAAGATATTTACGACATGCGCGGCATCAACCGCGAGATGGGCTGCGCAGTGATTGTGCGCCCAGATCAATACGTGGCAGAGGTCTTACCTTTGGATGACTTTGCCGGACTCAGTCACTTTTTTGCGGGCATTCTTCTGCCAAGTAGTGCCAGTCTTAAACGTTAAAATTTGCTGCTCAAATTAACCCTGTGCCCGACCATCTGGACAGAGAGTTTGCCAGCGCAAAGCACTCAAACCCAAATTCTCCCGGATTCAGCCCCCACTCCGACTGCCGATATCTATTAAAACGTAAATTCACACCACCCCGTTTAGTTGGCCGCATACGTGCGGACGATGGCATCAAAATAATGAAATAAGAGTTAAGTTTGGACGAGTACGACACTGAACAAGATCAATCTAGCCTTTTTCAAGCGCTAGCCTCCTTCGTCTTTTTGCTGAAATCGATCGCCGGGTTGTGGCTAAATGAGGTGCGCTTTGACCTTCCCGCCGCTGCACGCGACACTCAGCACATCAATCACATTTCGGCGGCAATCGAAGGCGAAAACATCTCATTCACTGGACGGATCGATCCATCCCTTTTCATCGCGGGTGAGTATGTTTCGGGATTTGAGGGCTACATTGGCGTCAAGCGGTTGGTGGAAACCTATGCTTGGGATCAAAAGCGCCGAGCGCCTGATATTCTCAAATGGCAAGAATCCCCCGACAGAATCGCGGCCAATGATGGTCTCATCCGCCAATTTGAATATAAAAAGCTCACGCCAATGAGCTACCAACTCGACGAATTGACGGTTTCTGGCGAGGATATCCACTTTGGCAACCTGATGACGACAATTGCACCGCAGCAACTGCAGTGGACCCGATCAGATACTCAAGTAGCAATCGAGGGTGATTACTTTTACTTCTCCAAAAGCGGCGGCTCGCTCACCAACCCGCAGTTCGGCGATCAACGCATTCGTTATATTGGTCTATCTGCAGACAACACTTTCACCTATTTTGGTCGCTTTGAAGATGGGCGTGGCCGCGCTGATAACCGACATCGCAACTTCGGGCTTTTAAACAAATTTCTGCGCAATGACGGCGTATTTCATCATTTTGTGATTGGTGATCGTGCGCGTGCAATTCAAACCCTAGCGCGCGACCACGAGCAAACCAAGACCATCCTGCGTTGGGGCGGCACAGCCTTGGTCTGCGCCTCCATCTACGCCATGCTTTATTATGCATTGAGCATGTTTTTGTTTATCCCAATTGTGGGTTGGGTGATCGGGTTTGGGACATTTATCGCAGGGATTGTGATTGGCGTGCCGCTCTCACTTTGTGTCATTGCGCTGGGTTACCTTGCGGCAAATCCAGCCCTCTTAGCAGGCATATTGGTTGCCATTGCCCTTGGGTATCGGACGCTGCGAACCCGCGACCGAGCGACGCGCCGCAATGCAAAGGCCGAGGTGAAACAAGCCTTTGTTCACGAACTTCAAGGACATTCTTTGGCCGAACTTGAATTTATAGCCTTTGCAAAAGCCAACGCCGAGAACGGAACGGTGGCACCGGCCTCAAGAGTACATCTATTCGAACTTGGTGAATCGAAAGGTTGGTCCATTCAAAGAATCGACCAGCTAATTGCCGAGGCTCTGGCTGAACCGTCATCAATGAGCGCTATCGAGCAACTCAAACAACTGATTAAATTGGCCTTGGCGGACGGCAAATTGAGCACCATTGAAGTCAAAATGATCAAGTCCACAGCCCAGCGCGCTGGCTTAAGCGACAAACAAATTCGCGACTTAATCAAAGGTGCCCTAGCAAGCTAGGGCACGCTGGCGATTTCTGTAGCGGTTAACTTGCGCGATTCGCCCTCGGCAATATCCAGCTCAATCTCGCCAATCCTGTCGCGATGCAGCGCCACCACTTTGCAGCCCTGCGAGATAAACATGCGTTTGACTTGATGAAAGCGGCCTTCGGTGAGCCAGAGCGTGGCTTGGTGTTGGCTGTGTATTTCTAGCTTGGCGGGTTTGGTGGTTTGGTTTTCGTTGTGCAGCAATATGCCGTTGGCGAATGCCTCGACCGCAGCGTCTGGAATAGGCTCAAGCGTGGTGACCCGATAACGCTTGGCGCAGTCATGGCGAGGAGAGGTCAGCCGGTGCGACCATGCGCCGTCGTTGGTGAGGATAACCAAGCCAGTCACGTCGCGATCTAAGCGGCCCGCCACATGTAGATCCGGAATTTCCATCGGAATGAGCGACGACACGACGGCGTGCTCGCGATCTTTGGTGGCCGAGACGTAACCTGCGGGCTTGTGAACCATCCAGTACTGTAAGCCGATCTCGCGAATCACCTCTCCCGCGAGCTTGACCACTTGCTCAGGCTGAATATGTTGCGCTGGATCGCGCGCCACCACGCCGTCTACCGTGACTCGACCCCGGCGCAACAGCGCCCGCACTTGCTGGCGGCTGTGCGGGGTTTGGTCGGCGATATATTTATCGAGACGCACTGCTGGCCAACATACAAGTCAAGCCAGCGGAGGTGTGGATGCACATGCTGTCTGCGCTGCACTTGCGCGGATCATCAATTACCAAATAGTCGGCGGGGCACTGTGGGGCTTGTGGGGCAACTTCGGCTTTTTTGGCCACTTCAATCACCACACCTTCAGGCGCTGCTTCGGCATCGGCTTGCGCCACGGTTGTCGAGTCGCCCGATGAGACCAATGGCTGTGTGCCATCGCCCTGGCGCTCGAAAATTGGCTCCTCGGTCAATGGGGTGACTTGGCCAACAAGCCCATCTTGGGCTGGGGCAGCGCTGCTCTGCACCGGTGCGGGGGCAGGCGTGCTCGCTGGCGCGAGATCGGCGTTAAAGGGGAGCTCGACGGGTTCGTTGGTGCCATCGATGCTGCCAAAAAGCCCCCCGACTTTGAGACTGGCCTTTTCAAGCACATTGACCGCCTTATCACCGGCATCGAGAATCGGCTGCGGTGTGTTGGTGCACCCCGACACACTCAGCATCGCCGTACCGATCCACAAGGCATACCGCAATTTTTTTGTTAGCATCGCTGTTTTCCGGTTTTTGAGTCTCACTATTATGGAGCAAGAGTTCTGGCTCGACCATTGGCAACGCGGTCATATTCCATTTCATCGTGCCGAGGTCAACGATTTGCTGCAGAAGCACTGGGCGGGTTTTGGGCCAAAGCACCCCACTGTGCTGGTGCCACTGTGCGGCAAGAGCGTGGACATGCCCTGGATTGCGAGCCAAGGCCATCGTGTGATCGGCATTGAGTGGGCGGCTGAGGCCATTGATGAATTTTGGCAAGCACAAGGCACCGAACCACACCGCGAACCAAGCGGGGCGTTTATTGCCAGTCAAGTTGATCATCTCACGCTGCTACAAGGCGATGTGTTTGCCTTTACTGCCGAGCGGCTCGATGGCCCGGTAACGGTATATGACCGGGCGTCGTTGGTCGCATTTAACCCAGAGCAACGCATCGCCTATGCCCAGCATCTCAGCGCATTACTGCAACCTGGCGACAACATGCTCTTGATCACTATCGATTACGACCAAACGCAGCGCGCAGGGCCGCCCTTTGCGGTTGGGCCAGCGTTGGTCACGTCGTTATTTGCGGATGATTTTGAGATTGAAGTATTGGACAAGGTTCGCATTCAAGGCAAAAAAATCCCGTGTTGGGATCTGGTATTTAGCCTTCAGAAAAAGTAGCCGCAGCAAGGGAGTCTGCGGCTAAGGGTGAGCGGCGTTTTGCGAGGAGATCACCCTTTCTAGTCAATCCAGCACTCGGTCGTGGTGTGAGTTGGCGGTTACGCCCGAGTGCTTTTAGTGAGGTCGTTGCTCGTCGCCGCTCACTCGATGAATTACTTGATGCGGTAATTCAAACCCATGGTGACGCGAGTCGCCAAATCACCTTCGTCGCCGATACCATCGCCGCTGGTTTGGTTAAACTGCACGCCTGCGCTGTAAGACAAGCGATTCGACAAGCGCACCACGTAATCAGAGCTCAGCGTGTGCGAGGTGGTTTGAATCCCGTCGTTGTCTTGGTAATCGACCAACCATTGGTTTTGCCATTCGGTGTTATCTGTCACCTCTGTGGTGTAGCGCATGGTGTTGCTGGCACGCTTGGTGGTTTCAGCAGGCACAAACGAGAAGGTGTTTGTGAACTGGCCGGTCTCACCCAATGGTTTTGCGTATTCTGCATCAAATTTCAGTGCAGGCTCGTCGTTCGACAAGTCGCCAATTTTGCTGCCAGTGTAGGCGGCACCCGCGCGAACCACGAAGCCGTGTGCACGGGCATTGACTGCCATTTCGAAAAGCACTTCGTTCGCGTAGATGGTGCCCGCAGCGCCCAAACCATTGCTCAGTACGCCGGCTTGCGCCAATACTGCTTCAACGTCGGCCAGCATTTTGGCGCGATAGCTCTCAGCCGTGTTGTCAGAGACAGTGCTGTACTTTGAGCGGTATTCATCTTCGCGTGCCACGACATGCGCGATGTCCATCAACACATTGTCGCTGGGCATTGCGTTGATCACGCCCTTAGTGCTCAGCTCTTTGCCGAGTTTAACGGCACGCGCCAGAGGCGTAGCGTCGTAAATGCGGCCGTAGCCCAGGCCTAGGTTGACGTCATACTGTGACTGCTCGGTCCCTGTGGCGAGATTCTGGAAACGCGCACCTGCGCCAGCTGACCAGAACAAACCTTGTGGGTCGCCGTTGATGTAGTTGTCAACAGAGCCGCTTAGCCCCAAGTTGCTGCTGGTGACGGCGTCTGCGCCATCAGCGCTATCACGTGAGGTCGAACCTGCGGCATCAATGGCAAATTGACGGCTTTGGAATTCGGTGCTCTGACGGTTGAGATAGTTGGCATTCAACTTGACGTCATAAGCCGCCTGAGGCTGTGCGCCACCATCGGCGTAGTTCAAAGAGCCGTTCGCATAAGCTTCTTCAAACTGGCTGTTAGGCGTTTTGTAGAGGGTGTAATCCACCGCCATGGCTTGGCCAGATACCCCGGCAATCAGTGCGCTCAGCGTCGAAATCGTAAACATTGTTTTCATCGATATGTCCTTCATTGTTGTGAGTCTCGGCGATCCGCCAATCGGGTTCTGCTCGAGATGGGCGCACTATATCGTTCGCCAATTGATAAAAAAAACTATATATTTCTATCTGTTCATCAAATAATTTTTGTTATGGATATCGAAATACTTCGAACATTTCTCACCGTGCACCGCCTGCGGCACTTTGGGCGCGCGGCAGAGGAGCTGCATGTCACCCAAGCGGCAGTCAGCGCAAGAATCAAACTGCTAGAGCAGCAGGTGGGCGCCTTACTTTTTGAGCGAACCAAGCGGGAAATCAGACCGACCACCGAGGGGGTGCGCCTACTGAAGTACGCTGACGCCATCATTCACGAATGGCGCAAGCTGCGGCAAGATGTTGGCAGTGGGCAAGCTGAACAAATCACCATCGGCGGTAGTTTGCGGCTTTGGAATGTCGTCATCCAGCCATGGCTTGAAAAGGTGATCCACAATCATCCCGATTGGTCGATCATTGCCGAAGCTCATACCCCAGAGCTGCTGGTGCAAAAACTCTACACCGGCGCGATCGATGTAGCCTTTATGCTCGAACCGCCGCAGCTGGAGCTATTGGCTGAAGAAGACGTGGGCCATATCAACCTTCGCTTAGTCCACCACTTACCAAACCAATTCCTCAGCACCGTGCAGCGGCGCGACTATATCTGGGTGGACTGGGGCATTGCCCACGCGGTGCAACATCAGCGGCTATATCCCGATTTGGTCAATCCATTGATTCGCGTATCACAAGCGGAGATGGCGTACTCGCTCTTAAAAAGTGGCCGAGGGTTCGCGTTGCTGCCGGAGCCGTTGGTCGAGGCCAAGGTAAATGCAGGCGAGTTGCATTGGGTTAAAGACTGCAACACCATGCGCAAAAACGTCTATGCGCTCTACCCGCTGCGCAGTGCCAAGCGCCCGATGATCAAAGTGGCACTCGAAGCCATGCACGCCATTTATGATTGATCGGTCTCCAGCAGATCAATGGAGTGGGCGGGTTTTTCCACACCACGCAAGGTGGACAGCGGCATGTCTTTGGCCAACAACAAAAAGTCGCGAATATAACTGCGCCCCAAATCGGCCTCGCGTACGGCTGCGTAAAGCGTACTAAATATCCCCTCACCCATGCGCAACGGCACCACAATGCCACGGTCGGTATATTCGACGGCGGCCCAGCTGGGCACAGCGGTTACGCCTCGACCCGACGCGACCAATTGCATCATGATT
Source organism: Gammaproteobacteria bacterium (assembly GCA_013373515.1). GTDB lineage: Bacteria > Pseudomonadota > Gammaproteobacteria > JABXHR01 > JABXHR01 > JABXHR01. Next base: position 26,324 of record JABXHR010000082.1, read on the forward strand.
GCCGTGATTTCAACTTGTCTGGTGGCTTTGGGTGCAAGTCCAGCCGGATGCAAAAATTTGCGGTAAACATCAAGCTTTTGCGGGGCGACCGGATACACAATCAGCGTTTCAGACTTGAGATCCTCTGGCGTCACAAAGCCCTGCTTCGCCAGCGCATGATGGCGCGAGACGATCAGCACACTCTCATAGTCGAACAATGGAATATAGCTAATACCATTGATCGGTTCCGGGTCCGATGTCACCACCAAATCCAGCGCCGATTCGGCCAAGGCATTAAGCGGATCAAACAAATGCCCGCTGGCGATATCGACCTCGACATCCGCCCAATTTTCACGAAACTGATCCAAAGTTGGCATCAGCCATTGATAACAACTGTGACATTCAATAGCGAGATTTAGACGCCCCGCCTCGCCCGTCGACAACCTCGCAAGCTTGGCCTCGTACTCTACAAATTGCGGCAATAAATCGCGGGCAGCTTCCAACACCACCTGCCCCAATGCCGTCACGCGGTAGGGACGTTTGCGACGCAAGACTAACTCGCCGCCGATACGCTGCTCCAGCTCGCGCAGCTGGTGAGAAAGTGCTGAGGACGTGACATTTAGCTGCTCTGCGGCCACCGACAACGACTGTGTAGTCAGAACGGTTTGCAACAATTCTAACGCTCTACGATCTATTAACTGAGTTTTTTTCACTATTGCGACAAATATATTGAGTTTTACTCATTGTATATCTGCCGATATGCTTTGCACAACATTGAAAAGGACACCACCATGAGCCAAGTTGATCTGAGTTTTGAATTGTTCCCCCCCAAAAACCCAAAACAGGAGGCGACATTTTGGAGAACCGTCGGTCAGCTCGAAACCTTTGCACCGAGCTATGTTTCTCTGACTCGCGGTGCATTGGGCGCATCGACTGATCACGACCAAGTGCTGTTTGATTTGCATCAAGCCGTGTCCTGCAAAGTTGCTGGCCACATCACCACACGCGGTGCAAATCGTCATGAACTCAGCAAACTGCTTGGTGAGTGGCATCAGCGCGGCATCCGCGACTTAGTTGCTTTGCGCGGCGACGGTGAGGCGGCGGCAGATGAATTGCCCGATGCCACGGCGCTGGTCGAATTGGCTCGTGAATTGGGTGGTTTCGACATCAAGGTCGCGGGATACCCTGAAACCCACCCCAAGGCGCAAAGCCGTGCAGCTGATGTCGCCGTCGCCAAGGCAAAGGTAGACGCTGGTGCCAGCGAAATTTTGACCCAGTTCTTCTTTGAAGCCAATGATTTCCTGCGCTATCGCGACGACTGTGCGGCTGCGGGCATTGATGTCCCCGTGGTACCCGGTATTTTGCCCATCGCCGACTATCAGCGCGTGCGTCAATTTGCAGCGCAGTGCGGTGCTAGCGTACCGGATCGCTTTGATGAGATTTTCGAAGGATTGGAGGGCAATGTCGCCGTGCAACGCGAGTTGGGCGTCGATCTCGCGTCAGAGCTATGCGACAAGCTCAATCGAGAGGGGGTTGAGCGCTTTCATATTTATACGCTCAACATTCCGAATTTCGCCACCAAACTGGCAGAGAACTTGGTGCGAGAGTTCGCACCACAGCCAATACGCTTGGTGTCTTAAAATGGCTTAATGGCCCTCGTACACTTGGATGGTTTCTAGCTTCCCCGTCCAAGTTTTTTGGCGAAATTCAATGGTAATGCCCAGCAGTTGGTTGGGCGAGAAGGCGGTAAACCATCTCTCGACAGCCTCTGGCGAAGTGTCATCTGCATAAGACAGCAGATCCCGTTTAAAGCATTTTGAAGTGCTCGCTTCGGTGCTTGAGTTTTGCAAAATAAATGATGAGGTCTGCTGTTGGCCGTAGCGATTTTTAAGGGTAATTTCGGGATAAAACCGGTCGCGTCGCCCCAGCGCGCGATCTAGACAAATCTCCAAAACATAGCCATCTTCAAGATTGGGCTCCATCACACTAACGTCCACCACCTGCTGAGCCTCACAAAAAAATGTGCACGCTTTAGCCAGCGTTGGATTGCTAATCAAAAGCAATGTGGCGACAAACAACGGTTTCATGGGGTATCGACTAGTTTCAGTTAACCCATAAATCGGCCGATTAAGCCTTGGCTTTAACCTTATCAATCGGGTTGAAAAGCATCTCTGGCTTCGAGTCGCGCAGCCCCGAGTACTTCTGCCAAAACTTGATCAATCTGCTGAAGCCGAGCTTGCGATGCGGCCAAAGGTCGCGCATAGCGCGGCATGTGGCGATCGTTATACCAGTCACAATCCCAATTGTGCGTCTGCTCGACAAATTGCGTGGCAAATGCCTCACTGACCTGCAGACAGCCATCGATAATCACGTCAACATAGGATTGTACAATGGGCGCAGCACGGGTCGGCGCACGATAGGTGTCAAGCAGATACACCCAGTTGTCAGCCCTCGCAAATGTGGTCTCGTCAACTGACAGTGCCGTGCGGGCATAGCCCCAAGGAAGCTCGCGCGCATCAAATGCGGACAGTTGATCATCATCAACACCAAACAAAATGCCATTGCAAACCGACTCTGAATTGAGAAAAACTGCGCCAGAAGCCATTCCAGCTGCTTCATTCAAAATCGAGAATCGACGCTCAAAGCCATCGACAGTTAGCGGTACAGACATCCCACTACCCGCTGTGCGTGAACGGCTATCGGGTGAAATTAAGCTGCCATATCCAAAGATGCCGATCATGCATTCACCTATGCCCAAAACTAGAAAGTGTACCCATAACTTTACGTAATTGGCAGTCTGATACTTTGATGTTCGAATTGACGGATCTCTTCGATGGTCAAGCGCTGCGCCGCTTGGCTGTAGATACTGTTCCACACCACATTCTCAGGCATGTGAGTGTCACAATCGGCACTCTCTAACTGCCCTACCAAGCAACAGGCGGCGTCACCCCACGACGGTTGCGCCAGACAATCAAGCTCGGAAATCAATTCTGCAACCTGCGCTTGGCGAATGTCGACGCCATGGTGCCAAATCGTGGTACCAATTGCGCAGGCACCCTGCGGATTCGCACTTCCCAGACTCCAAAATTTGGTGCTGCCCATCGGTAACGTGAAGTTGACTTGCTCTGAATATCTAGATGAAAAAGACAGCACCATTCCCAAGACGTAAACTCGGGGCTCGGCCGCATTTAAATAAGCAACATGACGCGCCAAGGTATCCGCGATCGCGCAAAATCCTGCAGTAATCTGTGCAGCCGATAGCGACCCCGTCACCTCGCGCCAAGGCACTTCCAAGCCCTCAATCACCACCAACGGTATGACTTCAAACGCCAGCGCCCCCTCGACCAGAGTTTGTTTTGCGGGCACATAGCGCAGCTCCAACGGAAGTTGTTTGATCAAGCGAAGCTGCTGACGTAGCGCAAGTTGAGCGCGATATTTTTCCAACAACGGAGCGGTGTAAATACAGGCCACTCGACCACTGGTTTTGGCGACAGTCATTGCCACCATCGCTGCCGCGGACAATTGATCGAAATGAGCAAAATCGTCACGGCCAATGGCAATACCCACCGTAATCTTTAAAGGGTATTGGCGGCCATCATATATATAGGGGGCACTGAGACGTTGACTCAGTCTGAAGAGTCGGTCGGTGGCCAGATCGGCCTCTGCAAAACGATCGAGTACCACCCAAAATTCGCCTGACTCCGCCAGTGAATAACGATCTCTGTGTTTAATGTTACGTTGAATGCGCGCATGCAGAATCTCTTCAACATCGACCCGCTCAGATACCGAAAACCAAAGACACAACATCACCACGCGATGTCGTGTACCCGCTCTAAGACCGACCAACTGACGAAGATCAGCGAGGCTTTGACATTTGTCGTCGCGCTGCTGAGGCTTTGCGTCGGCAGAGACTTGCCGCACCACCGTAACGCCAAACCAACCTGCGCCGAAATACCACAGTGAGGCGCGTTGCATCGGATGCTGCAGCCGCCCTTTGGCAGTTTCAACCGTCTGCCACCCCATTTCCCGAAGCGACGCGATGTAGTCCAGAGTGTGGGTTGACCGCTTGGGCAAAGCCCAGTGATGATGATTCTTAAGCCAAAAAAAGCGCCCAAAAGCATAGAGACCCGACGCGGTTGGCAGTGACCGCCAAAACAGGGATAATGTTGCGCCAACCGCAAACGCGATTGCCAGCAAATCGTATTGACCGCCCGCAGCTGAGTTCTGCCAGAACTCATACAGTTGAATGTCCATTTCCACGCCGAGAACGCTCCAAGCCGAGCGTATTCAAGTCCATTGAATCATGTGGATCTACAGAATCTCTAGTCACCCGTTGAGCGGCAATACAAGAATTCCTTAGGTCGATGAATTAAATTCATCAACTCAATGAAGAACGCTCTCAACTACACTTTGACCATCTCCCCATAATTGGGGCAACGCTGTGAGTGGACAGAATCATTATATGAATACTTTTTCTCAGTTGCTGGCATCCGGCAAACCCTTATTGGCCGACGGTGCCACGGGCACTAATCTCTTCAAAAAAGGCCTCGGCCCAGGTGACCCGCCAGAGCTTTGGAACGTCGATAACACCCAAGCCATCTCCGAGCACTACGCCAGCTTTGTCGATGCGGGTGCGGATATTATATTGACCAATACTTTCGGCGCGAATCGCTACCGCCTCAAGTTACACCAAGCCCAAGACCGAACCATCGAGCTCAATCGAGCCGCAGCAGAACTGGCGCACGAGGTGATCAAAGCTTCAGGACGTACTGTCGCTGTCGCGGGATCAATTGGCCCGACCGGTGAAATCCTAGAGCCATCGGGCAGCCTCACCAAAGATCAGGCCATCGAAGCCTTCAAAGAGCAGTGCGAAGGATTACTCGCAGGCGGGGTAGATGTGTTTTGGATCGAAACCATGTCATCGGCGGAAGAGATTGAAGCCGCCGTTGAAGCCTGCCAGCAATTCGATTTGCCGATTGTCTTTACTGCATCCATCGATACCAACGGCAAAACCATGATGGGCATTAGCAGTGCACAGGTGGTGGAGATTGCCAAGAACCTTGGGACGCCATGCGCTTGCGGCACAAACTGTGGTGTGGGCGCCTCAGAGGTGGTGGCGGCCATCGAGCAAATGAACCAAGCCCGTGAAGGCGACAACACGCTGGCTCTGGTGGCCAAAGCGAACTGTGGCATCCCCCAGTTTGTCGGAGGCGAAGTAACCTATAACGGCACGCCTGAGCTCATGGCCGAGTATGCACATCTTGCACTCGATGCAGGCGCACGCATTATCGGGGGCTGCTGCGGCACCTCGCCCGAGCACTTAGCCGCGATGCGTCGAGCACTCGATAGCTATCAACCCAACACCACACCATCACTCGAGCTGATTGAAGAAAAACTGGGCGAAGTGTCAGAGGGAATGAAACGTCAGATGCGTGGCGAAGCAGATCCCAGCTCATCTCGTCGCGGTGGACGTCGTCGTCGCTAGTCTCTTGGCGGTTGCAGTTGACGCCAACGCCATGGCGTCTGCTGCAATCCGCGCTCTCGCCAAACCCCAACTTTCTGCTCAATCGCCCGTTGCTCCACATCTAACAAGTGCTCATCCAAGCAGTAATGGCGGTAAACCACTGCCGCGCCCTGCTCGATCATCTGCCTTTGCACACTTTGACCATCGACGTAGATATCGGCGAGTACACGGTTGTAGCGATCTAATCCCCAATCCGTCACTGTAAACGGCTCATCCACCATGCTGGCAAGTGCTTGCTTGGCTTCACGGCCAAAGTGGCGCTGTTTTAGTTCGGGGGCGTCGATGCAGTTGAGACGTAGGCGAGTTTCGCCGGAGGGACATAGGGCGACGATTGAATCGCCGTCGATGATTTTAGGCTGAGTGCACTGATAGGTCGGGAGTTTGGGTTGCTTGGCAGAACAGCCAAGCAACCCCAGCACGCTGAGGAGTGCTACTTTAGAAGAATTTTTTGGCCATATCTGCCAAGCCACCAATACCCCCTACTGCGTCGAGCAAGTTGCCACCGCTTGACGCGTTATCAATCACACTTGGTACGGCTTCTGCCAAACCACCGGCCAGCTGATCGACGTCTAGATTAAATTGTGATGCAACTGAAGCAAGTTTGTCGCTGCCGAGCGCATTGACGACATCGCTAATGTCTAGGCCATCGTTCGCGCCATCGCCGAGCCAAGAGCTCACCGCCGAGGACAAGCCGCCCGCATTGAACGAGGATACCAAACCTGCGACATCAATACCGCCGTCACCGTTGCCCATGAGTTGCTCGACAACCGACTGAACGGTATCGCCATCTACCCCAAGCTTATCGGCCAGCACGTTGGTCACAATTTTCATTAAATCCATGGTCAAACTCCAATGATTAGTTCAGTAAAAATGTTGTGACCGCGAAGGATACCGCCTCACCAACGTCTCAAACTGAACTATTTAACAAAATGGCCGATAATTTTAACCATGAGCAACGCAACGCCAGACCCAATCGCCATTCAAAATGGCCTAAAACAACATCGGTACCTAGCTGATTTGCCATTGTCCGTGGCCATCAGCTGCGCGATGGATCTTAAGCGACCTCTGCTTTTAGAGGGCGAACCTGGCATTGGCAAAACTGCATTGGCCAATGCCCTAGCCAACGTTTGTGGTACCACGCTGATACGGTTGCAATGTCACAACGATTTGTCGTTGGAGGACGCGAGCTACGAATGGGACACCGCTGCGCAACTGCTCGCCGTGCAAGCGGGCAAAACCGATAACATCTACGATCGCGAATTTCTGTTACCGCGCCCATTGCTGCGCGCCATCAGCGAGCAACCGGCACCTGTGCTGTTGATCGACGAAATCGATCGAGCGGAGGAATCGTTCGAGGCTTTACTTCTGGAGTATCTCGGCGAATGGCAAATCAGTATCCCCCAATACGGTACCGTACGCGCCGAGCAAACGCCGATGGTGATTTTGACCTCCAACGGCGAGCGCAGTTTGTCCGATGCGCTGCGACGTCGCTGCCTGTTTAACCATATGCAGTTCCCAGAGGATGCTGCCGTGGTCGATATTGTGCAAATGCATCGCCCTGAGCTCGCACCCAAAGCAGCACAACAGATTCAAAGCTTGGTCGCCAGTTTGCGTAGCAAGTCATTCGAGAAGCCGCCAGGCATCGCCGAAGCGCTCGATTTGGCGGCAGCGCTATCGCACTTGGGCTATGACTTTTTTGACGAGCGCAAAGTCGAACAAATTCGTCAATTGCTGCCCACATTGGTCAAAACCACGCGCGACTGGCGGCTGGTGGACGATGCAACGCTCGCCGATCTCGCTTGGAGCGTGTCACTGGTGCGCTAATGGATGGCTTAAGCGAGCAGCTACAACAACTATTTCAAGCCCTGCACCCCAATACCTCTGGCATTGATGCCCAAACCCTTGGCGACGCCGGCTGGCTGTTCAACCGCTACCACCACGACCCAGAAATCTTGCAGGCCGCCCTAAGTGCGGTGCTGTGCAAAACAGCCAAGGATCAGTCGAGATTTACCAATCTGTTCGTGCAATATCTGCAAACCCCACTCAAGCAGCTTAAATTTGATCTTCAACCCACGCCTCAATCCGTGCAGCTGCCCCTGAGCGATGAGTCGACGCTGGTCGGACATGGCCTAGATATGCAGCAATGGTTCGATGCCGATCGCTCCAGCATGCTCGCGCTGATTGACCCTTGGCTCTCGCTGCAGGCACGGCGATTTAGCAGTAAACACCGACGCCGCGCGGTTACTGGCAAACTCAGCCTGCGCCAAACGCTGCGCCACCCGAAAAATCGGGCCGGATTTATCCAAAAACTGGTGTATGCCAAACCGGACAAAACCCCACAGCGATGGCTTTTTTTATTGGATGTTAGTCAGTCAATGGAGGGCTATAGCGTGGCCTTTCTACGCTTTGTGCACGCGCTAGCCCAGCGTTGGCCCAACCTAGACTGCATCTGTTTTGATCGTCAGCTGCATTGGCTCGAGGACACCCTGAGCATTGAAGACCCCAACGCGGCTTACCGCGCATTGAGCCAATTGGCTGGTTATTGGGGCGGCGGCACCCAAATTGCCTCCTCACTGCAAATGCTTATTGCGCAGCGCATTCGCGGCTGCCGCATTGTGATTTACTCCGACTGTAACGATGCAGATTCGGCAGATCGGCTCGATGATGCGCTTCGCCAATTGAGTCAGCACAACACCAGTATTGACTGGTTCAATCCAAAAGCAATTCAAGCCCTAAAACCATCACACGTCGACGCACTGAGTCGTCACTGCACGCTGCACAACGAAATCCATTCACTTGAGTCGCTTAGCCGCGCGATGATGTCGCTACCGCTTCGTCACTGACGTGACTGAAATCACTTGCAAAACACGCCCAATCTAAAGACTATTCAAGCTTGGTTAGCCAAAGCACCGCTGCGCACAGTTGCGTCAAGCGTCAACTGGCGAGGAACTGGGCAGCAGCTAAACACTAACCATTAACCACAGCGGTTCGCATTATTACGGAGGAATCTTATGCGTCTTGTTGCGTTGTTTTTCAGTTTGGTGATGCTGGGCTCTGTAGCTGCAGCCGAAAAAGGCCAAGTGATTGGCGCGGCCAGCTACAGCATGCCAGATTGGTTTAAGCCGCTCTTTGGTGATATCCAAATCGACGCCGAAGAGGCGGACGACGTCGGCAAGCACTTAATCCTGTTTATGCATCTGAAAAATTGCCCCTACTGCGCCAAAATGCTCGACGAAAACTTCCGCGATGGGCCCACCAAAGACCGCATCGAGCGGGATTTTGATGTCGTCGGCATCAACATTGAAGGCAATATTGAAGTGGCGTTTAACGAAGACATGGTTCTTGAAGAGCGAGAGCTGGCAGACCGTCTAAATGTGCGTTCGACGCCCTCTATTTTATTTATCAACGGGGCCAACGAATTGGTCTTGCGCGTCGATGGCTATCGTTCCAATGGCGCGTTTGAAAAAGTGCTCGACTTCGTCAGCGGACGCCACTACGAGTCTCAGTCGTTTGATGACTATCTCGCGGCACGCAATGATGCACCAGACTGGGAATTCCCGAGCCGCCCTGAGTTTACCGATAGCGCCGACCTCGCCGCATTCAGTGAAGGGCCGATGGCCATTTTGTTCGAAAGCCCGACCTGTGCAGTCGACTGCCAAGCCACCTATGACACATTGCTTGAAGACCCAACCATTGCCCCGCTCACAGGCTTAATGCCAATCGTTCGGCTCAACATGATGTCCGAAGAGTCCATAAAAGGCTTTGACGGCGCTGACACCACCCCAAAAGCACTCGCAAAATCATTGGGTGCCGTGCATGCGCCAAGCTGGGCTTTGATGATTGATGGCGAAGTACACCGCGTGATTGGCAGCCGATTGGTGGCCTTCCATTTCGGGGGTAGCTTTGGGTATTTGGCAGAGCGCGGCTATGAAAAATTTGAGTCAAGAGCTGACTACCGAAACCACCGCCAAGCGCAACTGATCGACGCAGGCTTTGATATCGATTATCGAATCAAATAGCCAAATAGCGCTTTAGCGTCCTAAAAATAGCACCGACTTCAGGCGCTATTTTTAGCTCAAAATCACCGCCATCCACACCAACGGCACCAGCAACATTGCCAAAAATACCGCTGCAGATCCCTGATCTTTTGCTCGTCCCGCCAGTGGATGTTGCTCTGAACTGATGCGATCCACAACACTCTCAATCGCAGAGTTGAGAATCTCGACAATCATCACCAATACGACCACACCGACCATCATTGCCCACTCGATTGGACTATCAGCAATCGCCGATGCCAATACGACCGCAATCGCCAGTGCCCAAGTCTCTAAGCGAAACCCTTCCTCATATCGATACGTGGCCACGATCCCCTGAACACTGTAACGATAAGCATTGAACAAGCGCTTGATCCCTGTATGGCCGGGTTTCATGGGAGGTGCTCCGTGATCAAATAATTGGGGAAAATGCCGCAGTCCCGCGCATAAGATTGCCAATGCACAAAGTCTCCAGCAAAGTAACCATAATCGAGCATCAGCGCGGTATCAATTCCATAGCGATTGGCACCTAGGATATCAGTATGCAGCGTGTCGCCAACCATCAAGGTCTTGCTTGGATCCAGTGAAGAGTAGCGACTGAACACATAGTCGTACGTACAGGCAAAAGGCTTACCTACAAACTCGATCTCGCAGCCACAGCGGGCTATCACCTGTAACGCAATTTCGCCGGGCTCGACGGTGACCTCTTTTTCAAATGGTGCGCCTAAGTCTGGGTTTGCGCACCAAATCGGTAAGCGTCTTCCCTGCAAACTATCGACCCAATGGTCGGTGAAGTCATCCTGCCAAATCATGGTGGATAGCAACACAGCCGCATCAATGTTATCGGGTACAAGCCCTTCTTTGATCTCAACGACTTCAAACGGCATGTCATCCAAAGGTACGTTGGTTTTGGAAAAACCAACGCGTTGATAGCCTCGCTGTTGCATCGCCCAGATCAACACATCCCGACTCGATACAATCTCGGGCAATTCATACCCCAGCGAGCTGAACTTGGCAGCCACCTCTTGCGAGCGACCGGTGGCGCCATTGGTCAACACAATGCAGCGAATACCCCTGCGCTGCAACGTCGAAATCGCTTCCACCATGCCAGGCACCGCTTGATTGCCAACATTCAGCACGCCAAAACCGTCCAGCAGCAACGTTTGGTATTGGTTGCCCACTTCGATGAGCTGGCGATGGATGGTCATGTACTGCTCTAACCCGGACGGCCCCTGCATGGGAAAGTCGTTGGCATAGCGTGACAACACGGTCTGAGTGGTTTGCGTTAATCGCATCAAAGTCGCAGTCAAACAAAAGCCGACATTACAACAGGCTCTTCCTACCTGAGCAAGCCAACCCGCTGTACCAGCGTGCTCAACAGAGGGCATCAAAGGCCACTTTGATGCCCAGCCCTTAGACAAATGTCAGCAAAAAAGATAGAAACCTTTCTCATTGATAAAAAGTTAACATATAGGAAAGGTATTTGGTTAAGCGATGTTAAGTGGGGAAAGTAATGAAATTATTTTTTGCTCACACTGCAACTAACATGGCCTCAAATGGCAATAATAAACGAAAAAACAATAACTTAACCATCAGTATCTTTTTATCGATAAATATCTAAAGGTTTCGAGCTCGCTGCCGATACTCCATGTGAACCAGTTCACAAAATCACTCAATTTTGTGACCGATGTGGTGCATGGACTGCCTGAAGGAACAGGACAGCGCACTTCGTCATCGTCTGGAAGTCTCGGAACAATTTGAAGGAACAACACAACATGGCTGATAAGAAAATTGAATATGCGAACCCGGGCAAAACTCTAGACCGAATCAAAGCAATGTTAGATCGCAATAAAGCGCGATTCCCATTGCATTCGGGCTGGCTGGCCGCGCGGTATGTTCATCCGAATTCTTATGTTCTGCTCAATGATGGTCGCAATGAAACCATTCGCACATCGTTGACAACAATTGAGGAAATGTATCCTGACTGTGCTGAGCGCGCAGGTCGTGACACCCTCATCAACAACACACATGTCCGCTCAATCGATGGCGACAAAGTTTCAGCGATCGTACGCGGAGTCCCCACGACGATGACGTTGAAGACACCTGAATAGAACTCTCCGCGACAGCATGCGGACTCGTCAAGGACGATGAGTAAAATCAGCCGAGCAGATTGCTCGGCTTTTTTTTGGGTTTGACTATTGGTAGGCGCTTATCGGTGCGCAGGAACAGATCAAATGCTTGTCGCCGTAAACATTATCGACACGTGCCACGGGCGACCAATACTTAAACGGATTGGCGGACAAACAAGCGCCGGCCTCACGGCTGTAAGGCCGCTCCCAATCGCCGAGCACTGCCGCTTGCGTATGCGGCGCATTGGCCAACGGGCTGGCGGCGTAGTCATAGTCACCACGGCCGATGGCTTGGATTTCCTCGCCAATGGCCAACATGGCATCGATAAAGCGATCCAGCTCCACCTTGCTCTCACTCTCAGTCGGCTCGACCATCAAGGTGCCCGCCACCGGGAAAGACATGGTTGGCGCATGGAAACCGTAATCAATCAGGCGCTTGGCAATGTCATCGACCGTTACGCCATACTCCGCTTTAATCGGGCGCATATCCAAAATACACTCATGCGCCACCAAGCCGTTGACGCCGGTATACAAAATTGGAAACACATGCCCGATGCGTTTGGCGATGTAGTTGGCATTCAATAACGCCACTTGGGTGGCCTCGCGCAGGCCCTGTGGCCCCATCATGCGCAAGTACATCCAACTGATCGGCAATATGCCCGCACTACCAAACGGGGCTGCACTGACCACGTTTTCGGCATCACCCAATTCACGGTGTCCTGGCAGACCAGACTCGAGCTGCTCAACCACTGCCACCGGACCGACACCGGGACCGCCGCCGCCATGTGGAATGCAGAAGGTTTTGTGTAAGTTGAGGTGTGACACATCGCCGCCAAATTGACCGGGCCGAGCGACGCCGACCATGGCATTGAGATTGGCGCCATCGATGTAAACAAAACCACCGGCATCGTGTACTTTTTGGCACACCTCACGCACGCGAACCTCAAACACACCGTGCGTTGATGGGTAAGTGATCATGATGGCCGCAACCTTGCCCGCATGGATCGCGAGATGGCGATCCAAATCGTCAATATCGACGTTACCCTGCTCATCACATGCAACCACCACCACTTTCATACCTGCCATCTGTGCTGAGGCTGGGTTGGTGCCGTGCGCCGAACTTGGGATCAAGCAAATATCGCGCGACTGGCCGTTTTTGCGATGATAATCGGCAATGGCCAACAATCCAGCGTACTCGCCTTGGCTACCCGCATTGGGCTGCAGCGATGTGGCGGCATAGCCGGTACAGACCGACAGCCAGCTGGACAATTGGTCGACCAACTCAATGTAACCCGCCCGCTGCGCCGCCGGCGCGAAAGGATGGATATTGGCAAACTCTGGCCAGGTAATGGGTGCCATTTCGCTGGCTGCGTTTAGCTTCATCGTGCACGAGCCCAACGGAATCATGCAGCGGTCTAACGCCAAATCGCGATCCGCTAGACGACGCAAGTAGCGCATCATTTCGGTCTCGCTGCGATAGTGATGGAAGCAGTCCTGTGTCAGCCAATTTTGCTTTGCTTCAGTTGCAGAGGTCAGGTTGAGCGCCTGCCAAGCACCCTCGCCCGCCAACGTTGTCACCAGTTGCTCGAGATCTTCAGCACTGTGGGTTTGATCGACGCTCACCGAGCCCCAACCGTCCCCATGATCGCGGATATTGATGGTGGCCGCCGCTAAAGCGTCTCGCGCTGCGTCGGACAAACGGAAAGTCACTTGGTCAAATCGGGGCGCGTCGAGCACGTCGATACCAGCCGATGTCAAACAATTCGCGATATGGCTTGCTTTCGCTGCAACCTCTGTCGCAATCGACACCAAGCCCTCTGGGCCGTGATAGCTGGCATAGAGCCCTGCCGCCATTGCGAGCAACGCTTGTGCCGTACAAATATTCGACGTGGCTTTTTCGCGGCGAATATGCTGCTCACGCGTTTGCAATGCCAAGCGATAGGCGGGTTTGCCCTCAACATCAATTGATTGACCCACCAAACGGCCAGGCATGCCGCGTTTTAAATCATCGGCCACGGCCATATACGCTGCATGCGGCCCACCGCCAAACATGGGTACGCCGAAGCGCTGCATTGAACCAACCGCAATCGCGGCGCCCATTTCACCGGGTGTTTTACCCACGCACAGATAAAGCGGATCTGCACAAGTAATCAAGCGCGCGCTCTGGACTTTGAGCTGCTCTGCCAGCGCCGAAAAGTCCTCGACCACACCGCGCGTATCCGGGATTTGAACCATCACCGCACACACGGTGTCATCCACCGCCGCCGCGACGTCGTGGGTGACGTTCAGCGTAATGCCCAACGGCGCGGCGCGCGTGTTGAGCACGTCTAAAGTCTGCGGATGGATATCACTGTGGATCACAACCACTGAGCGCTTCTTACGATCCGAACGCACAGCCAGTGCCATGGCTTCTGCGGCAGCAGTGGCCTCATCCAACAAAGAGGCGTTGGCCACCGGCAGACCAGTGAGCTCGGTCACGAGCGTTTGGTAATTAAACAGCAGCTCAAGACGACCTTGAGAAATTTCAGGCTGGTAGGGGGTGTAGGCTGTATACCATCCGGCATTTTGGAAGAAATTGCGCAGAATTACTTGAGGCACATGGGTGCCGTGATAACCCATACCCATAAAGTTCTTCGCCAGCGTGTTCTTTTGGGCCAGCGTGTACAGCTCTGCCAGCGCCTCTTCTTCAGAGACAGCGGCAGGCAAATCTAGATCGGACAAATCTAAAATCGACTCAGGCACAATGGCGCGAGTCAAGCCATCAAGATCCTCATAGCCAAGCGTTTGCAGCATTTGCTGTTGTTCGCTCAGGCGAGGACCAATGTGGCGGGAAACAAAGCGGTCAGTCATAGCTTCCTCACGTTGAATAATGGTCGCCCCGACGGCATCGGGGCGCAGAATTTAGGCGCCGTGCTCGACGAAATCGTCGTATTCCGAGGCAGTCATCAGCTCTTCAATCTCAGACTCGTCGTCTGGGGAGATTTTGAAAATCCAGCCACGCTCATAAGGCGATTCGTTGATCAATTCAGGGCTATCCGCAAGGTCGCTGTTGACTTCGATGATCGTGCCCGACACCGGCGCATAAAGATCTGAGGCCGCTTTGACAGATTCAACAACTGCACAGGCTTCTTGGGCCGCAACCGTGCGATCTACCTCTGGGGTCTCAACAAATACAACGTCGCCGAGTTCACTTTGAGCGTGCTCGGTGATGCCGACCAGCACATTGCCGTCGTCGTCCAATAATGCCCACTCGTGGGACTGTGCATAACGCAAATCGGTAGGTGATTCCATGGTGTACTCCAGTTAAAACGTAGCTTTGCTGTGACTGACGAATGGGTATTTTACGCGTCTGAGCGGCAAACGCTTAGTGCGAATTTCAACCTCGTAGTCGTCTGCAAGCGTTGAGACGCGAGCAAGCCCAATCGAACGCCCCGTGGACACGGAGTAGCCGCCGGATGTGAGCTCACCAACTTGTTGATTTTGATGAAATAGTGGCAGGTGACCACGCAAAACGCCCGGTGCTTCGAGCACCACACCCACCATATGTTCCTGAGGATCGGCTTTCGCCGCTTCGATCACGTCGCGTCCAATAAACTCGCGCGCGGGATCTTTGAGATCGACCACCCACGCCAAGCCTGAGGCGATGGGGGTGTGCTCGCGATCTAGGTCATTGCCATAGAGCGCCATACCGGCTTCCAAGCGCAGGCTATCACGTGCGCCGAGACCACACGGTGCGGCACCGGCATCGATCAGCTGCTGCCACACTTGTCGCCCATCCTCTGCGCCGAGCATGATCTCAACGCCATCCTCACCGGTGTAGCCTGTTCTGGCGATCCAGCGATCGCCGTCGCGTAAAAAGCTGAAACGCTTTTCTGGAGTCGGTAGGCCGATTTTTTCGCACAGTGCAATCGCCTCAGGCCCTTGCACCGCAATCAATACACCATCAAATGCAGTGGTTAATTCGACGCCGGCAACACCTGCCAGCTGCGATTCAATCCAAGCCATATCACTGTCGCGGGTGCCTGCATTGAGTACCAAGCGAAAATGGTCGGCGCTGGCTCTGTAAACAATTAAGTCATCGATCACGCCGCCGTCTGCTTGGCACATACAGGTGTACAGTGCGCGACCGTCGCTGAGTTTGGCCACATCATTGGTGAGCAGACGACGCAAAAAATCACCGACCGTCGGCCCGGTGAGATCAACAGGCGACATATGGCTGACATCAAAAATGCCCACATGTTCGCGTACGATGTTGTGTTCTTGTTTTTGAGAGGAATATTGAACGGGCAACGCCCATCCAGCGAAATCTACAATTTTGCCGCCAAGGGCTTGGTGCTGTTCGAACAGCGGGGTCTGTCGCATAGTCACTCCTGGTGATTGCGCCCCTCTGTCCTCGTTGCCTGAGAGATTGATGCCTATGCTGGCAGTTTCCCCGTGGGCGGGCGCGAAGCGCCTCTCTCCAGAGTGTGATGATATAGAACGGTCCTTTTGCCTGAGCGTTTCCGAGCGAGTTGCGCCTTCGGCCGCAGCGTGTGCTGCTGTCTCCCAATCTATCCCCAAAAGGATACTCGCTATGCGCGAATCGTGCAAATTCCGTCTTAACGATGCCTTGAAAGTGGTGCGTACCGCCCTACACTCAAACAAATAAACGAAAAACTGTAACCATATGAAAAAGCTTATGGAAAAGCTTTTGAAGCCCGTATCGACGGCGAATAGAATCTGGCTTTCGTTAAAAGTAAAGCGCGCAATGCGCGTGCTAAATCAGCGCTATATGGAAAGCCACCGTCAGCGCTATGTGCGGTATTTATCCACGCTCAGCGCAACCCAATCCGATCTGTCTGCGCTACAGCAAAAGAGTCAGCAACTGACTCAACAAAAACTGCAATGGCAACGCCAACTCAACCAAGCCAATGCCGAACCGATTGCGCTGCTCGCCGCGAAGAGAGCGCTGAAAATAGCCGCTATTGAAGAACGAAAATATCACCAGTCTATGCGCCGACTGGGCATCGAGATTGAAGTGATTGAAGATGCGATTGAACAGCTTCGGCCCTACGCCAACGCCAATCGAAATGCGCTATTCCAAACCGTCATTGATCTGAACACTGTGAAACAAGGTTCGACCGCATTGCGCGCAGCTGAACCCGATCAGCACTACCCTTAGCCCGTGTAGCGCTGGAAGACCAATGAAGCGTTGGTGCCGCCAAATCCAAAGCTATTGGACATGACGCGGTCGAGCTGAATATCTTGATTGGCGCGGACGATATTGAGCCCTTCGGCTTTTTCATCCAGAGTTTCGATATTGGCCGACTCTGTAACAAACCCGCCCTGCATCATTAGCAAGCTGTAAATCGCCTCCTGAACGCCAGCGGCGCCCAATGAATGACCTGACAAGGATTTGGTTGACCCAATCAACGGCGTGTTATCACCGAATACTTCGCGCACTGCACCGAGCTCCGCAACATCCCCTACAGGTGTCGATGTTCCGTGGGCATTGATGTAATCAATGGGCCCATCGACCGTAGACATCGCCTGCTGCATACAGCGCTTGGCGCCCTCACCCGATGGCGCAACCATGTCATAACCATCCGATGTCGCGCCATAACCGACGACCTCAGCAATGATATTCGCGCCGCGTGCTTTGGCGTGTTCGAGCTCCTCAACCACAAGCATGCCACCACCACCGGCGATCACGAATCCGTCGCGATCTGCGTCATACGCTCGAGAGGCTTTGGTGGGGTTATCGTTATATTTGGTAGACAGTGCGCCCATTGCATCGAATAAGCAGCTCAACGTCCAGTGCTCTTCTTCGCCACCACCCGCAAACACGATGTCTTGCTTGCCCAGCTGAATCTGCTCAAGTGCGTTGCCGATGCAGTGTGCGCTGGTCGAGCACGCTGAGGAAATCGAGTAATTCACGCCTTTGATGGCAAATGGCGTCGCCAAACAGGCCGACACAGTACTGCCCATGGTTTGAGTCACTCGGTAGGGCCCAACACGCTTCAGACCACGCTCACGCAGAATGTCTGCCGCCTCGACCTGCGATGCAGACGATGCACCACCGGAACCAGCAATAATCCCAACCCGAGGGCTCGAGATCTCCTCTGCACTAAGGCCTGCACTGGCAATGGCTTGCTCCATGCTGAGAAACGCATAGCCCGCAGCTGACCCCATAAAGCGCCAGCGCTTGCGATCGATGTGCTCGGAAAGATCGATATTTGGACGACCCGCAACATGGCTACGAAACCCCAGCTCGGCATAGTCTTCAACAAAGGAAATCCCAGATTTGACCGCTTTGAGCGACGCTGCCACTTCATCGGTGCTATTGCCCAAACAAGAGACCACACCCATTCCAGTAATTACTGCTCTTCTCATCGTCATTAACTCATTGCATCCATTGAGGTAAACAAGCCAACGCGAAGGTCTTTGGCTTCGTAGATCAATTTGTCGTCGCAGTACATACGACCGTCGGCAATGCCCATGACCAACTTACGCTCGATAAGGCGCTTGAGATCGATTTCGTAACGAACGATCTTGGCTGTTGGCAACACTTGCCCGGTAAATTTCACCTCGCCCGCACCCAATGCTCGCCCACGACCAGGGTTGCCCTTCCAGCCGAGGAAGAAACCCACCAATTGCCACATCGCATCGAGACCTAAACAACCCGGCATTACCGGATCAGTGGGAAAGTGGCAATCAAAGAACCACAGCGATGGATCGATATCCAACTCCGCGACAATGCTGCCTTTACCGGTAGGACCGTCATCGGCGGCAATGTGGGTGATACGATCGAGCATCAACATATTGTCAACCGGCAGACGGGCATTGCCCTCGCCAAATAAACGACCATGGCCGCAGTCGATAAGCTCTTGTTTGCTGTAGCTAGATTGTGGGTACACTTAACACTCTCAGTGGTTTGCCAACGAGCGGCAAACGCGTTGATATTAAAAAACTTGCCCATGATACTAAAAACCCGAACGCATCCCAAACAATGCGTACATTTTGATCCAAATTGATTGCCCACAGCCGGAGAATCGAGATGCCAAGTACTGTCACGACAGCCAGCTCTATCGCGCGGCGAATCGAAACGCTAATTCTCGATGGCACGCTGCCGCCGGGCAAAAAAATCCCGAGCGAACGCCAGCTTGCCGAGCGCATGGGGGTATCTCGGCCAATCCTGCGAGAAGCCATCAAAGAACTACGTGGACGCGGCGTGGTCAATACAGAGCACGGTCGCGGCACGTTTGTCATGGGCATGGTGCAAGAGTCGGCACCGACATCACCTCTGGTTCACCTGTACAAAGATCATTCGAGAACAGTCTATGACCTACTCGAAGTACGCGAGCTACTCGAAGGCCAAGCAGCCAAACTCGCCGCCATTCGCGCGACGCAAGCCGATAAGCACAATCTGACCAAGGCATTTGAAGCCCTCGACGCTGCCACGGCGCAAACAGAAACCTACGAAGCCGCCAAGCTTGATCACAATTTTCACCACGCCATCTACATTGCCTCCCACAACCCAGTGTTGGTGCACACACTGGAGAACCTGATGGAATTGATGCGCCATTCGGTGTTTACCTGCGTCAGCAACCTCTATCATCGGCCCGCGCAAAAGGCGCAGATCGACCGCCAGCACCGCCAGATCTACCAAGCCATTATGGGCGGCCAAGACGAATGGGCACAAAAATCCGCCGCCAATCATATTCGGCATGTGGCCAACGAATTGCGCGAGATCGAGCGCGAAGAGGAGCGCCTAGTGCGCGCCGAGAATTGGGAAAAAATTTCTACCTTCTAACCCTGCATAAAGGATTAAACGATGAGTATTTCGATTGGAGATCAACTGCCAGAGGCCATGCTGTTGTCGAGCAACAGCGATGACGTGGCAGAAGTCAGCACACATGCCATGGCCAATGGCCGCAAAGTTGTATTGTTCGCGGTTCCCGGCGCCTACACCCCTACCTGCAGCAGTGCACATGTGCCCAGTTTTATACGTGTGGCCGCCGACCTAAAAGCCAAAGGCGTCGATGAAATTGCCTGTATCAGTGTCAACGACCCATTTGTGTTGAAGGCATGGGGCGAAAGCACCGGCGCAATCGCTGCCGGAATCAATATGTATGCAGATGCCGCGGGCGAATTTAGCCAAGCGCTCGGTCTTACATTTGACGCACCTGCGCGTGGACTTCTCAACCGCTCCTTGCGCTACTCCATGCTGGTTGAGGATGGCAAAATCACGCAACTCAACGTTGAGGAATCACCCGGCGTCTGTGAGCTTTCTGCTGGTGAGACACTGCTAGAACAGCTGTAATTAGAGCGCTGCCAAGGCATCTGCAAACTCACCCAATAAAAAGCGTTTATTGGGATGAGTTTGACGGCAAATGGCCACCAAATCGCGAGTAGGTTGCTCGCGAGTTTCCACTTCAGTGATGGGTAAGTTGTCAATCAGCCCCGCATCAATCGCCAACTGAGGCAGCAATGCCGCCCCATATCCTGACGCCACCAGACGAACCATCGTCAACAAGCTATTGACGCTTAACGCCTCTGGCAAAGCGCCCTCCAAACTACAGGCCGCAATGCCATGATCGCGAAGACAGTGGCCTTCTTCCAACCACACCATTTCATTGGCTTGCAACGTACTGAGCGACACTGCGGTCGCCGACGACGCCATCGCTGATTGACGGCTGACGACCAGCTTGAGTCGGTCTGCACGCAGCTGTCGCTGCGCCAGTTCCTCGATATCTGCAGGCAGTGCTAACAGCCCAATATCGACGCGCCCCTCGCGGAGGGCTTGGATCAGTTGATGGGTCTGTAACTCTTGAAACTGGATGCGCAAATCCGCAAATTTTTGGGCAGACACTGCGAGCACTGATTCAACCCAGAACGGAGCAATCGTTGGAATGGCGCCAATGACCACTTGGCTACGCCCAACCTGCGCTGCACTCATCGCTTTGGTGGCTAAATCCTGCGAAAGCTGAACAATTTGCTTGGACTGTGCTAAAAGCGCACGCCCCTCAGGGGTCAGCAATACGCTGCGGCGGTCTCGTTCAAACAGGGCAATGCCCAGCTGCTGCTCTAAGACTTGTATTGCAGAGGTCAGCGTGGGCTGGCTCACCGCGCACTGATCAGCGGCAGTGCGAAAACTCAGTGTTTCCGCCAGCACGCAAAAGTATTCGAGCTGGCGCAATGTGATGGAGGACATGCCCATTAATAGCCAAAACCTATCAATTAAACTTCTATAATTAATTTGATTTATCACTCATTCAATGTCAATCTATTCCTCTGAGTTTTCAACACAATCCAACAACCCAACGCGTTCAAGGAGTTTGTATGAATCATGAATCCAGCGCCGGCAAATGCCCGGTCATGCACGGCCCAGTTACCCAAGCCAAGAATGGCGGCACCACCAACAAAGAGTGGTGGCCAAACCAGCTAAATCTCGGCATTTTGCACCAGCATTCAGCACCTTCTAACCCAATGGGCGAAGCGTTCGACTATGCAGAAGCCTTCAAAAGCCTCAATCTTGAGGAAGTCAAAGCGGATCTCACCGCGCTGATGACCGATTCACAAGACTGGTGGCCTGCGGACTACGGTCACTATGGCCCACTGTTTATCCGTATGGCATGGCACAGTGCAGGTACCTACCGCACAGCGGACGGCCGTGGCGGTGCAGCCACTGGCAACCAACGTTTTGCGCCGCTAAACAGCTGGCCCGATAACGGCAACCTCGACAAAGCTCGCCGCCTCTTGTGGCCCGTCAAGCAAAAGTACGGTGAAGCACTGTCTTGGGCTGATCTGATGATCTTGGCCGGTAACGTTGCACTCGAATCAATGGGCTTCAAAACCTTCGGTTTCGGTGGTGGTCGTGAAGACATCTACCAGCCAGAAGAAGACATCTACTGGGGCACCGAAATGGAATGGCTCGGCGACGAGCGTTACAGCGGTGAGCGCGAGCTGGCCAACCCACTGGCCGCGGTACAAATGGGCTTGATCTACGTCAACCCAGAAGGCCCAAATGGCAACCCAGACCCAGTGGCTTCAGGCCGCGACGTGCGCGAAACCTTTGCACGCATGGCGATGAACGACGAAGAAACCG
>JABXHR010000159.1 GCA_013373515.1 Gammaproteobacteria bacterium
ATTTCTGCGATTTCGACCGCAACTGGGCAATTGGTTATGCTGATGACAACGCCAAACGCGCCTACGACGTACTATGGCGTGCCACGGAAGCCGGACTTGCCGCCGCAAAACCTAGCAATACCTGCCGCGATCTATTCCATGCGATGTCGGCTGTGATTCGCGAGATGGACAGCAGCGGCGGCGACATTGGCAGACTAGGACATGGGCTCGGCATGCAGCTCACCGAACAACCATCACATGCGAGCTTTGATCACACAGTGCTGGAAGAAAACATGGTGCTCACACTCGAGCCCTCGCTAAGCTATGGCGAAGGGCTGATGATGGTGCACGAAGAAAATATTGTTATTCGGGCGCATGGTGCAGAACTACTGAGCCGCCGTGCCAGCGATACACTGCCGATTATTAGCTAAACCAGACCCAGTCGGCGGCGTCAAAACCGCCGATAACACTAGCGCTGCTTTGATAATTGCACGGCCAAAATCCCTGCCATGACCACAAATACCCCCACCCAATCGGTCAGCGCCATTTGTTCGTCCAACAAAATGGCCGCAACGGTGACCCCAAAAAATGGATTCAGAAAGTGAAATGTCGACGCGCGCAGTGCGCCGATGTCGTTGACCAAATTAAACCAAATCCATGTGGCCACTAGGCCTGGGAAAATCAAGGTATAGCTAAAGGCCAACCCCAGCTGCAGTGTCCAATTGACCTCAAAGGTTTCGGTAAAAAATGCAACGACCGCCAGCACCATCGCGCCGACAAAGCCTTGCAGCCCAACAATCATCAACACGTTGCCACCAGTCGATGCCCCGCGAACCGACAAGGTTGCCACTGCGAGCGCAAGCGCTGCGATGGCACACAACAAAACGCCCTGCACATCGACGCCAGACTCCATGCGATAGCCCATAATGATGCCGACACCCACAAGCCCGAGGACCAAGCCGAGCTGCCCTAGCGGCTTTATGCGATCACGCCAAAACACCCACCCTATTAACGCCACCAACAACGGCATACTCGACGCAATAATTGAGGCAAGGCTCGCCTCAACGGTCTGCATGGCGTAAAAATTCAAACCCAAATACAGCGCGTTTTGGCACACACCAAAAATCAGCGTCGATTTCCACTGTGCGGGTGTTAGGTGCCAGCTCTGCCCCTGCCACTTAGCGATGCCGACCGCAATCACACCCATTAAAAAAAAGCGCACCGCCAGTGCGGTGACCGGCGGCGCGTCTTCGACAATCATCCGGGCAGAGGTAAATGCCGAAGACCAGAAAAACACAAACAGCAGGCCATATAAGACCGAACGTAGAGTCATTGGCTAGGCGACTCCGGGCGATAGCACGCCCCGGTGCCCGCCAGCCCACAATAACCGGCGGGATTTTTATGTAGATATTGCTGATGGTATCGCTCTGCATAATAAAACGGCGCGGCTGGCGCGATATCGGTGGTCACTGTGGGGTAGCCCATCGCATTGAGCTTTTGCTGCATTTGCACTCTCGACGCTTCTGCAAGCACCCTTTGTTCGTCATCGGCCCACCAAATCACCGAACGATACTGGGTACCCAAGTCATTGCCCTGACGCATGCACTGCGTCGGATCGTGCTCATTCCAAAAGGCTTCAAGCAGCTGGGTATAGCTGACGCGCTCAGGGTTGTACACTACCTGCACCAATTCTGCATGATTGGTCCGGCCACTGCAGAGCTCTTCGTAGGTCGGGTTTTTGGTTATGCCGCCGCCATAGCCGACCGCAGTACTCAACACGCCGTCAATTTCCCAAAACAGCCGTTCAGCCCCCCAAAAACACCCCATACCAAACCATGCAATTTGATGCGGCTCTGGCCACGGCGGCTCGATGTTGTGGCCCGTCACCATATGGGTGCCCAACTGTGAAATCGGGGTATCACGACCGACCAAACACGCGTCTGGCGGCAAAAGCGTTAACTGTTTCATCGAAGCTCCTTAGACATCAAAACCACATCCACCCAGCGCTCGAATTTGTATCCCGCCTTGGGCAGCAACCCAGCATGATCAAATCCAAGCTTTTGGTGCAGTGCGATCGACCCAAGGTTATCACTGCCGCCGATCACCGCCAGCGCCAGTTTAAATTCTTGTCGCACCAAATCTGCCAGCACCTGTTGCATAAGTAGAAAACCCACCCCTTGGCCCTGTGCGCTTGGGGCAATATAGATTGAGGTCTCGACAGTGTGCCGGTAGGCGGGCCGATCACGAAAGGCACTGGCATAGCTATAGCCCACAACAACATCGTCGTTGGCTGCAACATAGAAGGGGTAACCCTGCTGGGTAATCGATTCGAACTTACTCTGCCACTGAGATAGGCTGGGCGGCTGAAGATCAAACGTCGCCGTGCCGTGATTAACCTCATCAGCATAGATCGACCCAATGGCCGCCAGATCGCTGGCCGTTGCGGAACGTATGAATGTCATTGGAGAGTGCCTAAGAATCGACACTCAAAAGTATAAGCGCTGGCGTGCTTAGCGACTAGCGTGCAATCGCGCTCGAAAACGCGCGAGTAACGCGCTGATGTCCTCGGGCGTCACTGAGATGGAGAAGCCCTCAATTTTCTCCACCCCGGAGGCAGTCTGATAAGCACCATAGCCGCGAATCACACCGACAACCTCTAGCCGGCCATTGCGGCAATTGACCAGTGCGCCCCCCGATTGTCCGCTCTGCACATCCGCAGTGGTGCGAAGCCCACCATCGAACATGCCCTCAAAGAAACCAAATGTCGCCACTTGATGGCCACCCAGTGGATAACCCACAGCCCATACTGGCGAATCATGCTCCGGCACATCAAAACCGAGTGGCAATGGCTTGAGCCCCGACGTATCTGCGCTGAGCAACGCTAGATCCGAGACTTCATCAAACATCGTGACATAAGCCTTAACACGCCGTCCGGGCACTTCAATTTCGATCTTATGCGCATCCACCACAACATGTGCAGCGGTCAATAAATACCCCTTGGCCACCACCACGCCACTGGCGACATTGCCCGTGTCGCCATGAATTTTGACCACCGATTGCCGAAACGAATCATCGGGCGCTCGGCAACTCATGCTGGCATTGGCCCAAGCTGGAAGCGAGACTCCCAGAGCAATAAACACGATCTTGCGAATACATTTCATCATAACCATTGCCTTACAAATAGCGCGCCAGTCGCCTGCAACCTCCGTGAGCAAGCCCACGATTTGGTAAGAAACTGACTATTTCGTAAGCGATTCTGAGAACACGCTCACGAATAATCGACGCATGTCCATGAAATCGGCAGAGGATGAAAAAATTGAAGAAGCAACAAGGCTATAGCTTGATCGAATTGGCAATTGTTTTATTGGTCATTGGCGTGATGATTGCGGGCGCACTCAAAGCCAAAGGGCTCATCACACAGGCCAAAGCCCAATCACTGATTAACCAAATTCAACAAGTGCGTGCAGGGTGGTACGCCTTTCAAGATCGATACGGCGGATTTGCAGGTGACATTGATTTTGCCACGCATGTCATAGGCAACGATCAGATCAAAAATGGCAACGGTGATGGCGTCATTGAATCTAAAGCCGAGCAAGGTCAAGTTTGGTTGCAACTGGCAAATGCAGGACTGATTAGCGGGCAATTTGACGGTGAAGAGACGCCAGATGCCTCGGGCATCGAATGCTCAAATCAAACCTGCCTACAAACCCCATTTGGCGGGGCGTTGCGTATCAAAGATTATTTTGGCAACAACCAAAACGCACTGAGCACGGGTCTAAATGTCCCAGGCGAAACCTTGCGCAAGCTCGATATGCAATTCGATGACGGCGATCCCACAACTGGGATAGCGCAGCTTTGGGACAAGAGCGGCGTGGCGTGCACAGTATCGACATGGGCAGAAGCCGAGACCACGTGTAGCTTGGTCATCGAGCTCTAAGGCATGCAAAGCCTCCGCAAGCCCAAAGCGTGATTATTCGCCCTGCTCTGAAAACAATTACCAGGCGTGTCTAGTATAAATCTTCCACGCCTAATTCACGGATCTTACGAGTAACGGTATTGCGCCCCCAGCCCAACAATTCAGCGGCATCAATCCGCCGACCACCTGAAGCCTCTAGCGCAGCGGTCAGCAAAATCCGCTCAAATGCCGGATAGGCTTCTTTAAGGATTCGTCCCTCTCCGCTAGACAAGGCTTTGCGCGCCCATTGATCCAAAGCCTGCTCCCAAGAGGCTGCCATCTCAGGGGCGAGACTTGACTGCGGATCGGGTAGATCCTCTGGCTCGATGACATCGCCATTGACCATCACGCTCAGCCAACGCGCCGTATTTTCCAGCTCTCGCACGTTGCCAGGCCAGCGGCGCGCCTGAAGTGCTTTGACCGTTTTGTTCGAGAGTGACTTGGGCGGCATCCCTAATTCGGAAGCCACCTGTTGAAGAAAATGCTGCATTAATAGCCCCACATCTTCACGCCGCTCCCGAAGCGCTGGCACATGCAAACGAATCACATTGAGTCGGTGAAATAAATCTTCGCGGAAGACGCCTTCGCGCACCCGTATTTCGAGGTTTTGATGGGTGGCCGCCAGAATCCGCACGTCCACCTTGGTAGGTTCACGTGCACCGACCCGATAAAACTGACCATCGGCTAGTACACGCAGCAGGCGGGTTTGCAGCTCTGCAGGCATATCGCCGATTTCATCCAAAAATAACGTCCCGCCATGGGCCTGCTCGAATCGACCCACGCGAGCGGTATTCGCCCCGGTAAATGCACCGCGTTCGTGGCCGAAGAGCTCAGATTCCAAAAGATCGCGCGGAATCGCTGCCATGTTGAGCGCGATAAAGGGCTGCGACGCCCGAGGGCTATTTTGGTGAAGTGCTTGGGCGACGCGCTCTTTACCGGTGCCCGACTCACCCGTGATCAACACCGTAATATTGGCACGTGCCAAACGGCCAATGGCGCGGAACATTTCCTGCATCGCTGGCGCTTCGCCTAGCAGTGAGTTAGCCGCCGAGCCTTGGGGCTTGATTTTGATATCGCCGCCCGCCTTGATGGCGCGCTGCGCCAACTCAACCGCCGCATCAATATCAAAAGGTTTAGGCAGATACTCGAATGCCCCCGCCTCGAACGCCCCGACAGCTGCATCGAGATCGGTATAGGCCGTCATGATGACCACCGATGTCCCCGGACATTGCTCGCGAATCTTACTCGCCAGCTCGAAACCATTGCTGCCTTGCATGCGTACATCGGTAAATACCGCCTTGGGTCGCTGTCCAGCCTCAATGGCCTCCCAGGCGTCTTCTGCGCTCTCAAAGCTTTGCACTTCGATCTCTTCGCGCGCAAATGCCTTGTCTAATACCCAGCGAATGCTGGCGTCATCATCGACCACCCACAGCTCAGCCATGATCGTTCTCCAACGGCAGATAGACCGCAAATTCGGTGTTTCCCGGCTCAGAATGGCATTCGATCAAGCCACCATGCTGGGCAATTAAATTCTGTGAAATCGACAATCCCAAGCCTGTTCCCTGATTGCGCCCTGTCACCAGCGGAAAGAACAAACGGTCGCGAAGATCTTCAGGCACGCCCGGGCCGTCATCGTGCACCGTCAGGCACACCACCAGACGGTGTTGCTGTTTGCCGATGGTGAAATTGCGCACAATGCGTGATCGCAGGGTAATGGTATGACCCACCGACGACTCGGTGATAACCAATGCGGCGTTGCGAACCAGATTGAGCATCGCTTGCAGCAGGCGATCGAAGTCGGCGTGAAGCTCGGGAATACTGGGATCGTAATCGCGTTTAAGCGCGACAGGGCCTATATCTTCGGCGGTCACCAGCGCCGCGACACGCTCTAACACCGCATGCACATTGACATCCATAAGCTCCAACCGCGAGCCAGGCACCAACATGCGATCGAGCAAATTGCGTAACCGATCCGCTTCATCGACGATCACGCGGGTATATTCAAGTAGTTCAGACTCTACACCCAACTCACGCTCCAGCAATTGCGCCGCACCGCGCAGGCCGCCAAGCGGGTTTTTCATTTCATGGGCAAATCCACGCAGCACCTGCTTGGATAGTTCCTGCTGCGCCAAAATCTGGCTCTCTTTGGCGATGCGTAAATGGCGCTCCAAGTCGATGCATTCGAGCAAAATTTGCGGCTCGGAGCCAATGGAGATCAGGGTCATGGTCAAATCAACCGTACGCGTCACACCCAGCGCATCCACCAGCGAGCACTGGCGATCAATGATGTTTGCGTGATCGGTGTGCATGACATCGAGCACTTTCTCGGGAAATCGCACCAATTGCGACAACACAGCGCCCCTAGCCTTGCCCTCAGACACAGCGAACAGCTGCTGTGCTGCAGGATTTAGCGTGACGACTCTAAACTCTAGGTCGCAGACGGCAATGGCCGTATTAAGCTGCTCTAAGCACTCCGTAGCGTTCATGGGCATCTAGCTGTTTGGGCCACTGTAGGCTTGATAAAGGAATGAGCTTTCGCTCAAGTGGGGCGGCAGCGTGCCGCCCTCACCAAACCAAGCCAGATTGGCTTGGCCGAGCTACCAATTAGCAGCTGTAGTACATATCGAATTCAGCTGGGTGAACCAACATGCGCAGACGCTCGACTTCTTCCGATTTCAGTGCGATGTAGCCATCGATCACGTCGTCAGTGAATACGCCGCCCGCTTTCAAGAACTCACGATCCGCGTCAAGTGCAGAGAGTGCTTCTTCCAATGAGAATGCAACTTGTGGAATTTGCGCTTCTTCTTCTGGTGGCAAGTCGTACAAGTCTTTGTCCATAGCATCGCCAGGATGGATCTTATTGTTGATTCCATCGAGGCCCGCCATCAACAACGCAGAGAACGCCAAGTATGGGTTCGCGGTTGGGTCAGGGAAGCGCACTTCGATACGACGCGCCTTGGGGTTAGTGACGTATGGAATACGAATCGACGCAGAGCGGTTACGCGCAGAGTAAGCCAACATAACCGGTGCTTCGAAACCAGGCACCAAGCGCTTGTAAGAGTTGGTTGAGGCATTACAGAATGCGTTCAGCGCTTTGGCGTGCTTGATAACACCGCCGATGTAGTAGAGCGCGGTCTCAGATAAACCGCCATACAAATCACCAGAAAACATATTCTGACCGTCTTTGCTCAAAGACATGTGAACGTGCATACCGCTGC
>JABXHR010000177.1 GCA_013373515.1 Gammaproteobacteria bacterium
CCTTAATCGAACTTATGATCGTGGTTGCAGTGATCGGTATTCTTGCGGCTGTAGCCTATCCGGCTTATCAGGATTATGTGATTCGTGCTAAGCGAGGCGAGGCTATGAATGCATTGGCTAAAGTAAGAATCGCTCAGGAAAAATGGAGAGCAAACAATACTAGCTTCATAACGGCTACGGCTAGCCTGGGTTCACTCTCGATTACTACGCCAACAGTCGATGGAAATTATGAAATAACTCTTCAAGCGGCTACGGGTAGTCAGGTCGGCTTCTTAGCTATAGCCTCTCCTGCAACAGGGAGCAGTCAGGTGGGTGACTCGGAATGCGGTGCTTTCGCAGTGGATAGAAACGGCCCGTGGAACAGTGGTTATGCCTCAAGCGATTGCTGGGAGCGCTAGATGACTTTTGCTCCCAGAAACTTTCGTGCCGACGCAGGTGTGACCCTAATAGAGTTGCTCGTTGCGGTGGCAATTATCGGAATTCTTGCGGCTATAGCGATACCTTATTACGGAGATTATATAGCTCGGCAGCGATTGATAGGAGCTGCTGAAGCGGTATATGGTGTAATGCAAGAAGCCAAGCGCGCGGCAGTTTCGAATAACAAGCCTGTCAGCTTTGTTCTCAAAAGGGCGTCATCGGAAGACTGGTGCGTGACTCTGGGTGAAGGCGACTCTTTAAGCTCCATCTCTTCAGGTTGCGTTGGCGGTTGGGTAACGAGTTCGTCAAACCCAAGTATCTATCATTCAAGTGCTAATTACCCTACGGTTTCTGTTAGTCCTGTCGCATCTACTTCGACAGTTGCTTTCAATATGCCCGCTGTGAGTATCTCGGCTGAACTCACCATTGAATTGTCCAATAGTTACGGAACAGTAGAAGTAAGCGCCCTAGCTCCAATGAGCTTAACCGTTTTGGGGGCGACGTACTGATGCTAAAAAGACGGAATCAAGGTGGGTTTACACTTGTTGAGTTAATGATTGGTTTGATAGTGGGCCTAATTGTACTGTCGGCCGTTCTTTATGCGTTTATTAGTACTTTGAGAAGTAGCAGAGATGTCCTTAATGGAACTAGGGTTAACTTAGAAATGTCTACGATTTCCAGTTTAATCTCGAGCGAACTTCGTCGCTCTGGTTATTGGCCAGTTTCTGGAGCCGGCGATTCTCCATTTAGCACCAGCAACCCAGATATAAATGTATTGGACAGTGGGAATTGCATTCTTTATAGCTATTACAATGATTCTGTATCGGGGGCTGAAGCTCAGATCTACAGGGGTTTTTCGCGTGTTGATGATGAAATACGCTACGGGAATGCGACCTCGGCCTTAAATGACTGTTCTGTGGCAACTGGTTGGGGTGCATTGTCGCCTTCTGATCTCATCTCAATTACGGCTTTCAATGTCTCGGTGGCCTCGCTCTCAATCGGATCATTAACCGCGCGTGAAGTTCTATTCTCAATTACTGCCAAGCACGCAAATGATCCAAATTGGTCTGCCCAGTGGAGTGACACTGTGAACCTGCCAAACGATTTGGAGTAGATGCTGTGCATGGAGTTAAGCATATAAAATTTAAACAGCGTGGAGTTGCGACTCTAGCTACGGCGGTTGTTTTGATGCTGGCAGTATTCGGCATCAGCTACTTCATGTCTGAAGTCGTACTGACTGAAACAAGGGTGGTTGCCAATCATCAAAGAGGGCTCGAGGCTTTTGCCGCGGCACAGAGTGGCATTGAATTGGCAAAGGTAAACAACGTTGAGAGCGGGACTTTAAATGCAAGTTATCCTTCAGATCCTGTTTCTTTCGTCGTCACCGCAACTGAAATTCAGGACGGTTTGATCAAATTAGAATCGGTTGGCTACAGCAATGATCTGAGCGTTTCTCGGACAATTAGCTATTACAAAGCACGAAAACCAGGAGAGGGTGATCCACCGCAGGTGCCAATTGTTGCACGTGGAGGCGTTAACACAAGCGGTAACATCAGTGCAGTGAACAATTACAGTAACCTCACTATTTGGAACGGGCTGTCGACAGGGATACAAGGTAGTGCATCAACCTACACGAGTATTGATGGACAAAAGAACCAGCTATCAACCATAAAGAACACGAGTGGCGCGTCTACATATGGTGCAGACGTGGTCACAGGCGATCAGAACTTGGCTAACGCAACTATAGACGAGATAGTAGCGTCTTTCTTCGATTTCCCTACGCTTCGAGACATGGCTCGTCATTATGGTATGTCGGATCCGGGAGACGTGACATATGGTTCTACTTACTCCGGAGCAGAGAGTTCCAACAGTGATCACACGGATGGCTTCGTTGATTTGAGTGTAGTAAGTTCCACGTCTGCAAAATATTGCTACGTTTCTAACTGTACCGACACCACTACCGACCCCTCGTCTCCAATATACGCTGTCGATGCTTTCGCTGGGTATGGTAATTTCAATTTGTCTTCTATTTCACAGAAAATCGCAAGCGATTTGGATTTATCGCCTTCCGATTATTTGTCGTGGGAGAACGCATCTGGTCGTACATTTGAAAACCTTGACGACGGTTTTTCCGGTAGTCGCTTTGGTTACAGCGTTACCGCGACAGACGCGGACGGTGATGAAACCTTTGCTCCCGACTCCAGCTATATTGGCAGCCCAGATAATCCGATCATGATAGTAGTTGACGGTGAGGTCACAATACCTTCGAACACATACATTTTTGGAGTTGTTGTTGCTAATAAAATTCGTATGCAGTCCAACTCCTCGGTATTTGGCGGTGTCGTAGCACTTTCTAGTGATTCGGATGCGTTTCAGGGGGCCGGTGGAGCAGTTGTATTCATGGATGAAATCATCACTCAGACAGCCGGAGAGGAGGTTGAGTATGGCCCCGTAAAAAGTGCATGGAGGGATTGGTAGTGAGACTCAGTAATCGACAACTAGGCTTCACTTTGATCGAGGCCTTGATAGCGTTTCTAATTCTGTCTGTTGGAATTCTCGGTGCGTTACTTTTTCACTCCAATATTTTGAAGAGTAGTGCAGAGAACAAAGAGAAACTCGAAGCAATGGCATTCGCAGAGAGGTGGGCCGAAGATATTAGGAATCAACGCTTCTCCACTGAGAGCGCTTTTGATTCCTATCTCTCGTCAGGTGTTTCAGGGGCAGTTGTTTCAGCAGCGGGTCAGTTAAACAGTTATGGGTTAAGGGTTAACAACTTGGAACCTGTTTCGGGTGCCTCGTCTACCTACTCTATTGAATATGAAATCTACTGGCCGTTCGCCTCACCAGCAAATTCAATGACCTTCTCTACTTATTTGGGATGGATCGACCCCACAGCACTTATAGATCCTGATAACACCGGGACTACTAGCGGAACCGAGTATGACGGGGACATCCCTATTCCGACGGGTACTCTGTCTGAAGTGCCGCGAATAGAGCTTGCTGACGAGTCTGAGGTTGTTAGCAATGCCGTTGCAGGCAGGTCCACAGACACAGTGAAAGTTTATCAACAGGATGGTCAGCAAGCTAAGGTAGCGGTGAAAATTGACGATAATACGTATGTACAGCTTGCAGAGTTGACTGAGTCTGACAACGAAATATTCACAATAACAGGGCGAATTTATATCAACACAGACGACTACCGTGTAGAACGCGGGTTCGGACCGGTTTATGGTGTAACCCAATCTAATCTTGATAGTTTGTTAATCGAAGGTGAAACCTCCGGTAGCCTAGTAGAGGGTGTAGATTACTACCAATACGGAACAGACTCCGACCCAAGGTATTTTAGGAATAACGTAATAGATATTAGGGCTTCTGCAGGCGCGAATTGCATTATCGGTCGATACAGTAATGCAGAGGTCGTCGAGACTCGCATACGAGGTCGCCTTTACGAGGTCAATTACGGTCGGTGGGCTGATTACATATGTGTTGCAGGTACTGGCTGGAATGGCACAATCAAGCCTTACTTTCGAAACTTTGACGGCGATACGCTGGCCGAAATCGTCGTTGGAGATCTAAATTGTGTTCCGAGTGTTCGCGGATTTCGTTATCTGATTCTTGAAAGCGAGCAGCCACAGCGTCTAAAAGATGAGTTTGAAACTTACACAGACTGGAGCTCAAATACAGTCGCATCGATATTAGCGACGACGAGTTCCTCAGTTGTTGGTCAATCCGGTTTCGTTCGGTTTTATGATGATACGACCGATTACGCTGCTTCTGATGAAAGTGTGCATTGGAATCAGTATTTCTGGCACAATCCGAATTTTTTGATTAATCCCAGCCACACCACTGGAGCGAGTTTCGCAGAGACGAGCTCCATTCTTGGGCCGGAGGTTCATGGCAATTTTCATGAACGAGCCGGTTCTCCTCAGTATGCGGTAGATGGTTATAAGAGTCCCAAGGTGACAAACACCTCATCGCCTTTGGACTATGAAATGTCGTTGCCGGGTGATGTAACCCATCAAAACTTTTATATCTCCTCCAGTGGGAACGGTGGAGGGGTGCTCAATGATTGCGGTGACCTTCTGGACAACATTTTACCGAATTTGAATGATCAGGAACTTTACCCAGATATCGGAGCGAACTTCACGACTCACAGTTTTTTAGCAAGTCACGGAGTGCCTGGTTACGAGGTTGACCCATCCGGTAGTGCTGTCAGGGGATATGTTCCGCCCGCCGATAGTCACAACTTCACTGCGGCAGACTTCAATCGAATGGTGGTTTCAGGGGAACCTGAGAATACTGGCGTATTAATATTAGGTTACACCCTGGCGACTGAATCTCTATCTGGTACGCTTTCCTATCCAGCCAGTGTTGCTTTAGGGAGTAACCAATACACGTTGGGCGGCGGGCCCTCACCAGTGATATCGATTAATTGCAGTACTGGTAGTGCTGTCGCAAGCGGGGCGTTCGCATATGTCGATTACAGTTGCGCAGTCCCAAATTACTGGACCGGTGAAATTTTCGCATACGATACTACTGATGAAACGTCGGTGTGCAACAATCCAGCGATCCCCGACGCATATTTGGAGAATGACAGTGGAGGAACACTGACGGAGGTTAATGAGTCTTCAATATCAAGTGTAGCGAGTCCGTCGGTTCAGTATTACTACGAGGATGTGATTCGTTCCGGTACTGCTTCGGAGGCAAGTTTTTCTGCGCTGGGACTTTACCCGATAGAAACGCCAGCTGCTGATTTAGCTACCAAAGACGGTTATGACTTTAAATTTAAGTATTCTGGATCTGGGGATTGTCCACCGTAAAGCTCAATGGCTATGAGATAGGTCCGCTTAGGTCGAGCATTATTGCTATCTAGATTGATGCGGTAACAGTTTTTACTCTTATTCACTCAAGGACGAGGAAGATTGCATGAGCTTTGGAGAATTTACGCGGGAAGTAAGAGGGTTCACCCTAATCGATCTAATGATCGTGACCTCGATCATAGGCATTCTCTCATCTATAGCTGTCCCCCAATATCGCAATTACGTCACCAAAG
>JABXHR010000138.1 GCA_013373515.1 Gammaproteobacteria bacterium
ACGGCTGCAAAAAATGCCGCGCAGGGTACGTGGCTACTTTACATGTTCTTCGATCAAATACGCCGCATAAAAGGTAGCCTATATAGTGGCCCTATTAATGCGCGAAATTTGGATGGCGCGTTCTTTTTGTTATCCAAAGATCACAGTCATCAAAATGATGCCTCCTGTCAAAGAACCACAATATTGTATTCAACGAAATAGTTTCACAATTGACAAACAAAACCATTCCACGGAAAATCTTCCACGCTCGGCGTTCATACAAAATTAAGCTTTTTAACTGTTCCGACAGCAAATCAGCTTTCTGACAGACTCCAATTCACAATAAAGAACGCCGTTACGCCTCCAAGCCAAAAAAGGGTTGAGGCGCAAAAAATGGAGAGAGCATGAGCATTACATTCGGCCTACTCGGCGCAATTGCCACCGTCAACATCTCGCTAGACCCGAGCGAATTAGGTAAGGGTATCGTCGGCAACGACAACTATCGAGGCACCGGCTACATCCTGCATTCCCAGATGGACGTCCGTGAGCGATTTGATATCCGCAGCGACCAGTCCAGCGCGTTTGTGTCCGTTACCTACAACAAGACAGATGACCAATGGCACTATCTAGCGAATAACGCCCTAGTGCCCTTTACCCCTCTGAACACGGACACGCTAATTGCGTCAGTGGATTTTGGTGCGGATACGCTGGAACTACTGGGGTCAGACGCAGAAGAAGTTGGCGGCGTCAACAGCGGCATTCTGGACAGCAATATCACAATTCATGTGAATCAATGGGACGGCAAGCCTAACAGTGGCGAGTTTGAAGTTTCGGGCACCTACCTCACGCTGGCGGCGGACGCAGAGACGACCGGCGAACAGACAGAGTACTCAGTGCCAGGGGACTTTCACGACGTGACCGCAGTCGACGACCGTGAAGGGCAAGGCTATATCCTCTATTCAGAGCAACGATTACAAAGGCGCTTCGATACTGTGCCGAGCTATAACGACCAACATTTTATCGCGGTCGTCTACGAAGACGGTCAGTGGCATTTTGACAGCAACCACAAGCTCCTTCCTTTTGAATCTAGCGATACAGATCGCCTCGTTGCGGCAGTCGACTTCTCGAACGACCAAATCGAATTACTCGACGGCTATAGCACCGTGATCAAAGGGATTGCAGCGGGCTATGACTACGGCAACCTAACTGCAGATGCCAATCTGTACCAAAACGCCTTTAATGATGGCGAGTTCCAACTCGGCGGCAACTTCTTCGCCACAAGCCCAGCCAATACTGCCATTCAACCTGCATCTACTCTGCTGAGCCGAACCACACTGCCTGATGGCGCCCTAGGCTCCACTAGCGGCAAAGGCTGGACCTGCACTGGTTTGTTTTACCATGAGGGAAGTTTCTGGGCGGGCAACGATGGCAGAACGAAAGAGGGCGACCAGACCCACGAGCCATCAGTGATTCGTATGAACATAGATGGCACGAAAATCCTTGAGCAAATAGATATTCATGCACTGGAGAAAGCGGCGGGGCTTAATTGGAAGATCAAAACGATCCAAGGCGTAGCCGCGGACAACGATGGCAATTTGTGGGTGGCATCGTCCACGTCGGATCGCCTTTTTAAAATACTTCGAACTCCAGCTGGCACAGACAGCTATCAATACTCAATCGATACTTCCGTAAATTTTGTGCTTGACGAAGTGAACGGAGTGGCATTCAACGCAGAAGTAAACAGCCTAGTTCTCTACAGCACTTCGAACGGCTACCTGCGCGAATACTCGCTTGCAACAGGAGAGCCAGTGTGGAAACGAAAGTTCTACGGCGGAACAGATGGCGATCAATTATTCTACGAGGAATCAACTGGTCTGCTGTATCTCACTTCTGGTGTCAATGGTAAGCCTGGCCGCATCAAAGTATTCGATTTTGAAACAGGCCTTAAAGTAGGGCAGACCAACACCTTTGATGAAGTCGTCGCCATTGAAGGAGTTAGTATCGTGGACAATACACTCTACTTTCTTTCCGATGCCTTCTATCATCCAGACTCAGATAATCCAGACGATCACTTCAACCAACTGATCAAGTACAAGCTTGACCCCTTTGTCAACGGAACGCTACACGAGACAACAAGGACCGTAAATGACTTTTGGTTCTGATGGATAGGCAACAGACCAACGCCTACGCACTATCAAAATTCAGCCACCGAACCGGTGGCTGCTTTTTGTCGACACTGAGGCGATAAGCACACTGCGCAAAGCTTGACCCGTCTATAACTTCATAGTTTATCGTTCACCCCAAGATCTCACGAGCACTAGCGTTTGCGTATGTATCAAATCTCTACTCTCGCCAATCTTGTGGGGCTCTCGCGCACAACCTTGCTGTATTACGAAAAGCAAGGACTGATCGCGAGCCTACGTCAACCGAACGGCTATCGCAGCTACAGCGAGGCGATGCTGGGCAGATTGCAGTTGCTGCAACAGTTACAAGCTGCGGGATTAAGTTTGCAAGAATGTAAAGCCTGCCTCGATGCAAAAATTGAAAAGCCGCTTTTACAAAACCGCCTGCAACAATTGGATGCAGAGATAGCGGAAAAACAAACCGCACGGGGCTTTTTAGCGGCCTTACTTGGCGAAGGCTCGCTGCGGGAATGGCACGCAGAGATCGATCAATTGGCGCCAGAGGCACATCTGGCATGGCTCAACCAACAAGGTTTCGATGAAAAACAGGCCTTGCACTTACGGTGGTTATCCAAAGACATGAACCAACACGATGACTATATGCGCGATTTTATGCGTGTTTTCGGGGCTTTAGAGCGCTGGGGGCCGGGCAGCGAGGAGGACTCGCTTAAGGCATTGAATGCATTGCCAGCGAAGCCGCGAAAATTACTCGAGATTGGTTGCGGCAAGGGATTCTCCACCAGCTTGCTCGCCACTCATACCGACGCCGAGATCATTGCCATCGACAATGAGCAATCAGCCCTCGACGATTTGGCCGTTCGCCTAGCTGCGCTTAAGCTTGATCAACGCGTCAGGCTCGAATGCGCCAGCATGACAGAACTGCCTTTCTCTGCCTCGCGCTTCGACTTGATTTGGTGCGAAGCCTCGGCTTACATCATGGGCGTTGAACGAGCATTGACGCAATGGCGGCCAATCATCACGCCAGGCGGATGCTTGGTGCTGAGCGATTTGGTTTGGCTCACCGACTCACCCTCACAAAACGCCATAGACTTTTGGCGACAAGAGTACGCTGACCTGCAAACCGTCGAAACACGCCTAAGCCAAATGGCAGCGGCAGGCTACCAAGTGCTAGATAATTACACACTCAGCGAACAAGCCTGGCGCAATTATTATCAACCGCTGAAGGCACGTGTGCTCGCACTGCAATCCGAAATACCCAACTCTACAGCGCTCGCAGATATTGCGCGCGAAATCGACATCTACGAGCAATATTTGGGTGAATTTGGATATGAGATGTTTATTTTAAAACGCGCGGCCGATTGATCCCGTAGCCAGCCCCACCACTAGCGAGCGATGAAGCCGAACAGAAACCGGTTCGTCGCTTCGCATCTGTTCAAAGAAATGCCATCGTTCCCATCCATTCCAGAATGAGCTTCAGGTGCGCCGCATTACCGATAGATTTGTTGCGCCCAGTCCACTGAGATAAGATGCAAGTAAAGCAGTTTAAATACATCAAGTATCGCGCCTGCAGCTAGGGGGATAAAATTTGTTTGTCCACGATCACAATACTTATCTGGTATTGCTGTCGCTGAGTATTGCGATGATGGCCGGTTACAGTGGCATTACCTTGAGCCGCCAAATGGCATCAATGCCATTCTGGCAGCGCCAAATTACGCTCTCAATGTCGGCCATTGCACTCGGTGGTGGGGTTTGGTCAATGCACTTTATCGCAATGCTGGCGATGGAGTTGCCATTTGATTTTTTCTACGACTCACTAATTACGCTAATCTCTTCCTTTGTAGCCATCCTCGCTAATGCCGTGGCTTTGTTACTAACCGTCGATCGCCCTAACAGCCAACACAGGCGTTTGATCGCTGGCGTGGTATTTGGCTTAGGGGTCGCGGCTATGCATTATATTGGCATGGCCGGTTTACAGGGCGCCGTGCCAATGTATTCAACCTTTGGATTGTTAGTGAGCGCATTCAGTGCAATCACTTTAGGGCCGCTTGCGATCGAATGGGCATTTAATCCTAAACGTGGATTTCGCATCGCCGCCTTGGTGTTTGCCATCGCAGTCAGCGGCGTCCACTACAGCGCCATGTTTGGCACTCACTTCGATCCACACGACCTCACTGATGGCGTCGGCCCAACGATCAGTAATCAAGCGATGACATTTGGTGTAACCGTGTGTAGTTTTATCATTGCTGCCGCGTTCTTATTAACCGGAAGCTGGTTTGAAACCCTCGAACGTAGACGCAACGCCTCACAAGAGCCCGCAAATCTATCTTCGGCGCCCGCCGCCCATACAGAAGATATCCGCCTGCCATTTGAACGCGGCGGTAAGACTCACCTTTTGCCACTTGATGAGATCTACGCCGTTCAGGCGGAAGGGCACTACTCCAAGCTATTTGGCGAAAACGAATCTTTTTTCTGCCCTTTGTCAGTGAGTGAAATCGAAAATCGGACACAAGGGCATTCTCTTCAACGTGTTCACAGAAGCTTTTTGGTCAATTTTGCATACGTCGAGAGTTTTGAGCGCAAAAAAAATATCGGGACCTGCTATCTGCAACAACCCTGCACCATCGCCGAAGTCCCTGTTGGGCGAACTCGACTTGCCGACACCATCGACAGGCTGGCATTGCACGAACGACGACAAGTCGTCGCTCGCGCAAAATAGTCGCCTTTCACGCAAAAATTAGCCCACTCGGGCATGGAATCTTTTCATTAATCTAAATCAGGCACAGAGTGAAAGCGTCGCCGAGCAAATCGGCTCATTGTGGAAAACTGAGAATGATTCCAGCCGCCTTCGAATATCACCGTCCTTCGGACATAGCCGCTGCGCTCTCGATACTGACAGAGTATGGCGATGATGCGCGTGTGATCGCAGGAGGACACAGCCTTGTGCCGATGATGAAGCTGCGCATGGCTGAGGTTCCCCACCTAATAGACCTTCAGGATATCGGCACACTGCGTGGTATCGATGTGGGGGCAGACCGAATACGCATCGGTGCCATGACCACACAACACGACCTAATCAACCATGACGCGCTGACAAACGCAGCGCCGACTATCCGCGAAACCGCGCTTCAAATTGCCGACCCGCAAGTACGTTACATGGGCACCATCGGCGGCAACGTTGCCAACGGCGACCCGGGCAACGACATGCCTGCACTGATGCAATGTCTGGACGCAACGTTTTACTTAACCGGGCCAAACGGTGAGCGCACCGTCAGCGCACGCGAGTTTTACTTCGCCGCCTACGCAACCGATCGCGAAGATGACGAAATCTTAACCGCCATAGAGTTTGCGCACCCAATGCCAGGCTTCGCCTACGAGAAGCAAAAGCGCAAGATCGGCGACTACGCCACTGCCGCCGCCGCCGTGTTAATTCAACGTGACGGTGAGCGCTGCACTGGCGCCTCAATCGCCATGACCAACCTAAGCGATACCCCTGTCTTCGCCGAAGACGCGGCAGCAACGCTGGTCGGCACTGCGGTCGACAGCGCAGCGATTGCCGCCGCCATCGAAGCCATGCAACAGGCCATTGATCCAAGCGAAGACAACCGTGGCCCCGTGCCATTTAAACGCCATATTGCAGGCGTCGTCTTGCAAAGAGCCATTGAACGCGCTTGGTCGCGTGCCTAAACGAGGAACCGTCAGATGAAAAAAACGCCAATCGAATTAAATGTAAATGGGCAAACGCGCACGGTGCTGGTTGAGCCACGAGAACTACTCATACATACCCTGCGTGAACAGCTCGAATTGACAGGGCCGCACGTGGGCTGCGAGACCTCACATTGCGGCGCGTGCACGGTGGAGATTGATGGACGTTCAGTCAAATCTTGCACTCTGTTTGCCGTTCAAGCCGCTGGCGCTGAAATCACCACAGTCGAAGGGCTCGCGTCACCAGACGCACTGCATGTTTTGCAGACTTCCTTTCGCGAGCACCACGGCCTTCAATGCGGCTATTGCACGCCCGGCATGATCACCAGGGCACACCGTCTGCTGCAAGAGAACCCAAACCCAACCGAGGAGGATGTGCGCTTTGGGCTCGCGGGCAACTTATGCCGCTGCACCGGCTATCAAAATATCGTCAAGTCGGTATTGGCCGCCGCTGAAGAGCTCAACACCCAGAAGGAGGCTGCGCAAGCATGAACGAGAAAGCCCCATTAGATCGTGATGAACGCATTTCCAACCTCAAGGGAATGGGCTGCTCACGCAAGCGTGTCGAGGATGTTCGCTTTACCCAAGGCCGTGGCAACTACGTCGATGACGTCAAGCTGCCCGGCATGCTCTTCGGTGATTTTGTGCGCTCTCCTTATGCGCACGCACGCATCAAGTCCATTGATACCGAGGCCGCCAAGGCAATACCCGGTGTGATTGCGGTGCTGACCGCCGCAGACCTCGCACCGCTCAACCTACACTGGATGCCAACGCTGGCAGGTGACAAACAAATGGTACTGGCAGACGGTAAAGTGCTGTTTCAGGGCCAAGAAGTGGCCTTTGTCGTCGCCGAAGATCGTTACGCCGCAGCCGATGGCATCGAGGCGGTCGTTGTGGACTACGAAGAACTTCCAGTCATCACTGACCCATTCAAAGCGCTGGCAGACGATGCCGTGGTACTGCGCGAAGATCTCGAAGCCGGTGCCGACGGTGCTCACGGGCCACGCCGCCATCATAATCACATCTTCCTCTGGGAAGCTGGCGACAAAACCACCACCGAACAAGCTATCGATAGCGCCGATGTTGTGGCCGAAGAAATGGTGTATTACCACCGCACCCATCCCTGCCCTCTCGAGACTTGCGGCTCAGTGGCGTCGATGGACAAAATCACCGGTAAACTCACGCTATGGGGTACCTTCCAGGCACCACACGTGGTACGCACGGTCGCCTCGCTGCTATCCGGGATTGAAGAGCACAACATCCGTGTCATATCTCCTGACATTGGCGGCGGATTTGGCAACAAAGTGGGCGTCTACCCAGGTTATGTCTGTTCGATCGTTGCCAGCATTGTGACTGGCAAGCCGGTCAAATGGGTCGAAGACCGCATGGAAAACTTGATGGCCACGGCTTTTGCCCGCGACTACTGGATGAAAGGCCGTATTAGCGCCACCAAAGAGGGCAAGATCACAGGCCTTGAATGTCATGTTACAGCGGATCACGGTGCCT
The DNA here is from genome assembly GCA_013373515.1 of Gammaproteobacteria bacterium. Classification (GTDB taxonomy): domain Bacteria; phylum Pseudomonadota; class Gammaproteobacteria; order JABXHR01; family JABXHR01; genus JABXHR01. Next base: position 7,332 of record JABXHR010000138.1, read on the forward strand.
TTGATGCCTGCGCCGACCCAACCAAATTCCCCGCCGGTTTTTTCCATATTTGCACGGGCTCTTACGACATTCCAACCGCCTATGTCGGCGTTGATGGTGTTTACACCAACAAAGCGCCGGGCGGCGTCGCCTACCGTTGCTCCTTCCGCGTCACAGAAGCGGCTTATTTTATCGAACGCATGATCGAGGTCTTGGCCATCGAGTTAGATATGGATGCCGCTGAACTGCGCCGAATCAACTTTATCCGTCAGGATCAATTCCCCTACCAATCAGCACTGGGCTGGGAATATGACTCAGGCGATTACCACACTGCTTGGGACAAAGCGATGGCAGCTGTCGGTTATGACGATTTGCGCAAAGAGCAAGCGGAGATGGTCGAGGCCTTCAAACGCGGCGAGAGTCGTAAGCTTCTCGGCATCGGGCTTACACATTTCACCGAAATCGTCGGTGCTGGCCCTGTCAAAAACTGCGATATTTTGGGCATGGGCATGTTTGATTCTTGTGAAATCCGAATCCACCCCACTGGTTCGGCCATCGCGCGCTTGGGCACCATCAGCCAAGGCCAAGGTCACGCCACCACATTTGCTCAAATACTGGCCACAGAAATCGGTATCCAAGCAGACAGCATCACCGTCGAAGAAGGTGACACCGATACAGCGCCCTACGGGCTCGGTACGTATGGCTCACGCTCGACACCCGTTGCCGGGGCAGCCACCGCCATGGCGGGTCGGAAAATCCGCGCCAAGGCACAAATGATCGCCGCCTACCTGCTGGAAGTACATGACGATGACGTGGAGTTCGATGTCGATCGATTTGTGGTCAAGGGTGCGCCAGAGCGTTTCAAGACCATGAAAGAGATCGCCTATGCCGCCTACAACCAAGCCATTCCGGGCGTCGAACCCGGCTTAGAAGCGGTGAGCTACTACGATCCACCAAACATGACCTACCCCTTTGGCGCCTACATCTGTGTGATGGAAATCGATGTCGATACCGGCACACACCATGTGCGTCAAATGTATGCATTGGATGACTGCGGCACCCGCATCAACCCAATGGTCATCGACGGACAAGTTCACGGTGGTTTGACCGAAGCCTATGCGATTGCCATGGGACAGGAAATCGCCTACGACGAGATCGGTAACTGCAAGACGGGTACCTTGATGGACTTCTTTATTCCGACGTCCTTTGAGACCCCGCACTACACCACCGACCACACTGTCACGCCAAGCCCGCATCATCCAATTGGGGCCAAAGGCGTGGGCGAGAGCCCCAATGTTGGCGGCGTGCCGGCCTTCTCAAATGCAGTACATGACGCATTCCGTGCCTTCGGCTTGCGCCAGTCGCATATGCCGCATGATCAGTGGCGCATTTGGGAAACCGCCAACAAATTGGGAATGCACGCCTAGTCCGCTTGGGCTCAGGCCAATGCATTATCAATTGGAGACAGCATGACTCCCGATATCCAACCAGCCCTAGAATCACAGGGCTACTTGGCGGCTGACAACCTAAGCATGGCGCTACACATCGCCATGCAGTTGGAACGTCCGCTGCTGCTCGAAGGGGATGCGGGAGTGGGCAAAACCGAGTTGGCCAAAGCCTTGGCCACTCACCTCAACACCGAACTCATCCGCCTACAGTGCTACGAAGGACTCGATGCACACCATGCGTTGTATGAGTGGAACTACCCCAAACAATTGCTGACCATTCGTAGCGCCGCAGCGGAGGGCAAGAGTGGTGCAACTGTCGAGCAGCGATTATTCGGTGAAGAGTTTCTAATCGAGCGGCCATTGCTCAAGGCCCTGCAAGCGACTTCGCGCCCTGTGCTACTGATCGACGAAATTGATCGTGCCGATGAAGCATTTGAGGCCTTTTTGCTGGAAGTGCTGTCTGATTTTCAAATCAGTATTCCAGAACTCGGCACGATACGAGCCAAGCAACGCCCCTTTGTGATACTCACCGCCAATGGCACCCGAGATCTTAGTGACGCCCTGCGCCGCCGCTGTATTTACAGCTACCTCGACTATCCAGATCGACACCGCGAGCTGGCCATTTTGCATCGCCGCATACCCGATGCCGATACACATCTACTTGGGCAAATCACCCACTTTGTCCATTCGCTGCGCGAAGAAAGTCTAGAGAAAAAGCCGGGCATCGCAGAGACCATCGATTTTGCAGCTGCCATTGCAGGCTTGGGTCTCAACGACTTAAGTGATAACCCTGCGCTGGTTCACCAAGCGCTGGTCACACTTCTCAAAACCCAAGCTGATCTGGATGCAATCGCACCCGAGGTCAGCGCACGCTTGGCAGGTCGAGCATGAGCCGCGTCACTCGCTTTGCCGCACGAGATCCGGGCCCCAGTGCTCGCATCGCTGGTTTTATTGGCCATTTGCGCGAGCAAGGCTACCAACTGGGTGTTGGCGACACCTTGATCGCATTGCAGGCGCTAGAGACGGTAGACCCTTGCAGCATCGAAGTCGTTCGTGCCGCTCTTCGCGCCAGTTGCGTCAAACACCGCGAACAACAACAGAACTTCGACGCGCTGTTTGATAGCTATTGGTTACAAAATGGCCGCGTCAGAGAAAAAGCTGCACCAAAACCATCCGAGCGCAATCTCAAAGGTGGCAATTCTAGCCGATCAACAGCTGGGCAAGATCAGGACCAAGGCCGCACCGATACCCCAGACAACGGTGAGGGTGAGATCGAAGCCAGCGGTGTTGGTCGAAAAGTGGCCGCAAGGCGTGACATCAAACTAAAAAAAGATCTTCGCCAATGGGTCAGTCCCGAGGACGTCACCGAGGCGGAGCAGATTGCAAAACAGCTCGGCGAGCAGCTCCGGCACCAACGCTCACGCCGCTACACCAAGCACGCCCACTCGACATATCTCGACTTGCGGCACACGCTGCGTAAAGCAATGACGACCGGCGGCGAACCTCTTAACCTCGCGTGGAAGATGCGGCCATATCGGCCCATCAAGATTGCAGCGCTATGTGATGTCTCTGGCTCGATGGAACATTACAGCCGTCCATTTCTAGCATTTTTAGCGGGGATGATGCGCTCAGACCCCAATGCAGATGCCTACCTGTTCCACACCAGATTGGTACGCATCACCGACACCTTGCGCGACCGAGATGCGCTTCGCATGCTCAACCGCCTGACGCTGCTGTCCGACGGTGTCGGTGGCGGCTCAAAAATCGGCGCAAATCTAGAGCGCTACGCGGAGCGCTATGCAAGGCGGTTTGTCAATTCACAAACCGTGGTTTTGATTTTCTCGGACGGCTATGACAGCGACTCACCAGAGCCACTGGTGAACGCACTGCAAAGACTGCGCAAACGCGGCGCAAAAATCGTGTGGCTAAACCCGCTCAAAGGCTGGGTTGACTACCAGCCCGTCGCTCGGGCCATGGCGGCCGCTTTACCACTACTCGATCATTTTGCACCCGCCACCACGCTGCAAGATCTGGCTGATTTAGGAGCACACTTGCAATGAATAATGCCGAAACAGCCCATCAACTTGAATCAGCAATTGCTGAACTTCGCGCAAACCACCAACCCTATGCCGTGGCCACGGTGGTTCGCACGGCCGCATCGACCTCGGCGCTACCCAGCGCCAAAGCGCTCATTGATGCGGACGGCCAGATGATATTGGGCTGGCTTGGCGGCAACTGCGCCAAGAGTTCGGTGTGCAAAGCTGCTCGCGACGCCATCGCACGCGGCGCGACGCGATTTTTAACCATAGAGCCAGAAGACAAACTGCGCGACGCAGGCGTCAATGCTGGCGACACACTCGACGGCGTTCAATACGCTCGCAATGGCTGCCTGAGCCGTGGCGTGATCGATGTGTTTATCGAACCATTTTTGCCCCCGCCACAGCTCATCGTGATGGGCCAAGGTCTGATCGCACGTGCCGTTTTGCATCACGCCACCGCACTAGACTTTGAGCTTCAGTGGCGTGTCAAAGACGCCGCTCAAGTGACCCCATTGGAGCATTTGCCGCCCACCGAAGGTTTAGCTTTGCCACCGACAGATGAACGTGCGCGCTTTGTGCTGGTGGCCACCCAAGGCGGTGGCGATCTGGACGCGCTGCGGCACGCCTGCCAAAGCGATGCGCAATATGTGGGCTTTCTTGGAAGTCGTCGCAAATTTGCGGCGATTGCCGAAAAGCTCCGTGCAGAGGGCATCGAACAGGCTCAACTCGAGCGCGTGCATTCACCAGCGGGCTTGCATATAGACGCCATTACCCCAGAGGAAATTGCCTTATCTCTGGTGGTCGAAATCATTCAAACCCGTCGCCGTTTGGCGGCGGCTCCCACTGACAGCTTACGATTGGTCAATCCATAGAGGAACCTTATGAATCTCAGCGACGAAATTTTCATTCCATTGCCCCGTGATCAAGTTTACGCTGCGCTAAACGATGCAGATATCTTGCGCGATTGCATCCCAGGTTGTGAGGAACTGATCAAGCACTCCGACACAGAACTCGAAACCAAACTTGTGCTCAAAATCGGCCCAGTAAAAGCCAAGTTCTCATTTGATATTTTGCTATCGCCCGATGCACCACCAGAACGTTTCACGCTCAGTGGCGAGGGCAATGGTGGCACGGCTGGCTTTGCCAAAGGCAGCGCAACCGTCGAGCTAAAAGAAGTCGATGGCGGCACCAATTTGGTCTACGAGGCCAGCGCAGACATTGGCGGCAAGCTCGCCCAACTCGGCGGCCGACTGATCCAAGGCACGGCAAAACTCCTGTCCGGCAAGTTTTTCAAAGCCTTCGCTGCACGCGTTGTACCGGAAAATGTCGACTAAACATCCATGCGATTTGTTGCTGGAGCACCCCGCAACCATCTTGCGGGAAGCGCTGGCTCGCCGACAACAAGGCCTGCAAGTGTCGCTGGTGGTGGTCTGGTCAGTTAGCGGGAGTTCATCACGCGCGGTGGGGAGCATGGCGATGGTCGATGAACATGGCCTGCATGGTTACGTCTCGCATGGCTGTATTGACGCAGACATCAAGCGGCACGCAGAGCTCGCAATGCAAAGTGGTGACATTCACACCGTCTTATACGGCGCGGGCTCGCCCTACATGGATTTGCGCCTGCCCTGCGGCGGCAGTCTTGAGCTATTGTTTTTACCCAACCCTGATATCGAGCCATTGATCCAAGCGGTTAAATCTCTCGATCGGCGCGAAGAAGCCACCGTGTGCATCAGCCCAACGCTTGGACTCGTCACAGACATTGGTCTAGATACGCAGAACTTTCGATATCGTCCGCCAGCGCGCATTGCACTGGCAGGTCGAGGTGCACTCCTGCGAGCTGCTGCACGACAGGCCGTTGCAAGTGGCTTTGAAATTATGATTGCGTCGCCAGATCTGGATGATCTGGAGGCGCTTAGCGATTTACAGCCCAGTGAATCGCTACGACTCGGCGGCCAAACCGTGAGCTTACCGCTCGACCCCAACACTGCGCTCCTGTGCTTATTTCACGATCACAGCTGGGAAACGGAGCTTCTGATTAACGCGCTCAACCAACAACCATTTTATATTGGCGCACTAGGCAGTGTGAAAACCCATGAAAACCGTCGACAAACCCTCCTCAAACTTGGCATCAAACCGTCACAACTCGATCGTATCGTTGGCCCAATTGGCCTCGTGATGCGGCTAAAAGAAGCCAATGCCATTGCCCTATCGGCGTTAGCGCAGATCTTGTCGTTGAGGCCTGCAATGATCGAGCAGATCGATACGGGGCAGGCGCCAACATTAAAACAGGTCAATGATTAGCGTTTTCGGCGATCAGTGGCTGCCAATTAATGACGAAAGGCCATACAGGCGCTAAGCTATCGCCGATGACCAATATCGCCTCTCAACTGCCAAGGGCCCTCGTGCTCGCTGACATCCAAAATCTTTATCACACCGCCCGTGCTGCCCACCAAAAAAACATCGACTACAACCAACTCTGGGCAGAGTTATCCAGTCGCTATGAGATTGCGCATGCGTTTGCCTATGCCGTCGATCGCGGCGACCCCAAGCAGCAGCAGTTTCAAAATATTCTCAGAGCCATTGGGTTTACCGTGCGCCTAAAACCGTTTATCCAACGTGCTGATGGCTCGGCCAAGGGCGATTGGGATGTGGGGATTACCATCGATGCCATGGAATTTAGCAAAGAGGTGGACACCGTGATTTTGTTATCGGGCGATGGCGATTTTGCAATGCTCACTGAACACCTCCGCAATCGACACAACAATCGCATAGAAGTCTACTCTGTCGAAGCACTCACCGCACAATCGCTGATACGCACTGCCGATCGTTATGTGTCGTTGGCGGAATTTTTACTCTAGCGAGAGCCTCTAGCCTTGGCGGCGGTAAGCCTCTTGCAAATAACTCACCAGGCGCTGCGTCAAACTGCCTTTAGTAACGTTATTCGGCCAAACGGCATAAACGCCTAGACCTTCAATTTTGGCATCCGACAATACTGCCACTAAATCACCCCGATCAAGTTGCGCCTGAACTAAAAAACGAGGCAATGCCGCAATACCATTCCCATTGAGTACCAGCTGATGCATCGCGTTTGCACTACTGACCCGCAGCCGACCCGTGGGATAAAAGCCGTCGATGCGACCTGCAAAAATTCTGCCGAGCCCCACCGCAGAGAGTGCAATCCAGTCCCAGCTTGAAAGATCAGCCACTGACATGGGAACAGGTTTGCTTTGTGCGTAGGCAGCGGTGGCCACGACACAACGCTCAACATCATAAAGCTTTACCGCTTTTAAACTGCTGTCCGCAAGCCAACCCATGCGTATGGCAAGATCGGCCCCTCTCTCGATTAAATCTACTCGCTGATCGGAAAATTCCATATTGATCTGTACGCCTAGATGCAGCTTAGAAAAATCGCCGATATGACTGACCAAGGGCGAATATTCCAGCACCGCCGGCAGGGCAATGGTCATTTCGCCGATAACCTCCATTTGCTGCTCCGTGGCCACCTGAAAAAACGACTCTGCCGATTCCAGCATTGCAGATGCGGAGTGCAGCAATTTCCGTCCCGCTGGGGTCAGAGTGAGCTTGCGAGTAGAGCGATAAATCAAGGCCACACCCAACTGCGATTCAAGTTTGGCAACGTGATGGCTCACCACGGAAGGCGACAATTGGAGTGCATCGGCGGCTTTGCGAAATGAGCCATGTTCTGCGGTTTTGGCAAAAATGGCGATCTGCCTGAGTTGATCTAGCATTATCTCAATTTTTAGAATTATCAATTCTGGTTATAGCATCTTATCGAATTACATGCTGACGATTACAGTGTGCACAACGTCACCGCAGTGACATTCACCCTAAAAAGGAAGACGCATGAACCTGATTAAAAACTCACTCGCCGCAGCCGCCATCATCGGCGCGACCGCAACCACCGTCATGGCCGACGACAAGGCCACAGTGCAAGCCTTTTACGATCTATTAAGCAATGCAGGCTCAGCTAGCCATGCAGAAGCCTTTACAGCCGCCACCAGCGAGGACTGGGAAAGTATTGGTAATTACAGCGGCGAAAACAAATCCAAACCGGCGTTTATTGGCCAGATGGAATACTTCTCCAAACTGGTGCCTGACCTCAACTGGGAAGTGGTTGAAATGATCCAAGCCGAGAATAAAGTTGTGGTTCGCGGCCGTGCCAGCGGTACGCCAGTTGGTCCGCTTTTCGGCGTGGATGGCCAAGGCAAAGGGTTTGACATTATGAGCATTGATATCCACACGCTGGAAGACGGGAAAATCAAAACGTCATACCACGTGGAAGACTGGGCAGGAGCGCTTAATCAACTAAAAGCACAATAATTGCAATGCTCTGGCCGCTGTCGCGGTCAGAGCATTTTCTTAGATATACCCGAGCTTAGTGTGCCCCAACAATCTACCGTTTTAGCGCTAACAATCCATCTCGCATCAACTGGTAGAGCGCCTTGATTTTTGGGTCAGCAATTGAATCGAGTTGTTTTTGGACAATGGCCCTTTCGCCGCGCACCGCAGGGCCGGTGAGTTTGTGGGCGATATTGCCGGTGTAGAGTTTGCTGCTGGTACTGGTGGCAAGCGTTGCTGCCAAAGTCTGCGCCTTATCCGCGTCGATGCCAGCGTCGATAAACAATCGCTTAGCAGCCTCGACAATCACAAACTGGCTATTGGATGCCACCACCGCCGCCGCGTGATATTGCGTCCTATCAACCTTTTGCATCGAAAAGCAGTGACCATTGAGCGCGCCAAATAGGTGTTCACACAGGGCAGTGCCGATATCATCACTGTCCACCCCACATGGCGTGCCGTCCATCGGCGCAATGTCGGCAATATCTGCCGCGAAACTATGTAAGACATGCACCGCAGCCGTTGAAACGCCTAAGCGCTGCAACGGGGCAAGTACTGTTCTATCCACCGCGCCACTAAGATGCATCACCAACTTAAATTGCGAGACTTGCGGTGTCAGTTGCGCCACACAAGCTGCAAATGCACTTTCAGGCGTACAGAGGGCAACCACATCGCAACTCGGTAGCGCCTCAATCTCCAGAAGCGGGATCTGCAAATGCGCCACTAATTGGTGGGCGCGCGGGCCATGGGCCGTTACCCCAATCAGCTCGACACCCTCGGCCTGATGCCACAACACGCCAAGCGTGCTGCCCACCTTGCCCGCACCGACAATCACAACCCGAAGTGGTGCATCCGTCATGTGTTAACCCAACGCTTTGAAATGCTCGATACCACTGATTCTATCGTGAGGATGGTGATTGACGTAAAGCACCGTGGTTTGATTGTCCGCACAAATACGTTCGATCAGCGCCAAAACCTTATGGCGGTTGAGTTCATCCAGCCCAAGACACGGTTCATCCAAAATCAACAAGGGCGGGTGCTTCACCATCGCACGCGCAATCAGCAACATGCGCTGCGCACCAAAAGACAAACTGTTGTACGGGGTGTTGGCTTGGGACTGCAAGCCCAGAAGCGCAAGCCATTGATCGGCAATGGCGCGTTCCTCGTCGCTAGCTTTGCTATACAACCCAATGCTGTCGTAGAAGCCCGAGATAATCACATTGCGCGCGCTGACGCTAACGCGGTGCTGCCATTGCAGCGCAGTGGAGACATAGCCGATATATTCTTTGATTTGCCAAATACTCTCGCCCTGCCCTCGCTGCATGCCGAACACGAAAATATCGTTCACATAGCATTGCGGATGATCACCAGTAATCAGCGACAGTAAGCAGGTCTTCCCGCTGCCATTGGGGCCACTGAGCTGCCAGTGCTCGCCGGGATTGATCGTCCACTCTAAGCCTTCAAACACCACATTATCGGTGTAGGCGACCCGTGCATTGCGCAGCCGCACCAGAGGGTCATCCGGATTGAGCGGGCTGAGTTTAGGATTGCGCTTGCCGCGCGGCACCTCGATATCGCCCATTTGGATATGCAGAAGCTGTTCGATGTGCTCGACCGCTGCTTTGTCCTCTCGCGCGCAGGTTTCTACCAGCACGCCATCGCGCACCAAGGCCATATGCGTGACGAACTCTGGGCGTTCATCGAGGCGATTGAGCACCATTACAATCGGCAGGGTTTCGCTGAGTGCTTTGAGATGGTGTTGCAGTGCGGCGTGGCTATCGACATCAAGACCATCAAATGGCTCATCCAGCACCAGCATCTCGGGCTTAGAAGACAATGCGCGCACCAAGAGCACCTTGCGTGTCTCGCCAGTAGAGAGCTTCCGAAACGCTCGGTCTAGCAACTTTTCAATCCCAAACTGCTGACACAAAGTGGTGGCAAGATCGTGATCCGCCTCTGGCAAAAACACCAGCTCACGCACCGGCGTGCCTTCACTAATCACATCAAGAATATCGGCATCGTCCTTTTTCAGCTCGGCGGCGATCAATCGCTCCTGTGCTTCAAACGAGACCCAACCGATGCGCGATGCAAGACCGTTAATGCTGCCTGCGTTGAGATCGCCCTCACCCAACAAAGTCGCTGCCAAGGCCGATTTTCCGGCCCCGTTACCGCCCACAATCAACCAATGCTCGCCCTGCGACAGTTGCCAGCTGGGCACGCTGAGGTGGAACTCTGAATCGAATACGATTTGCGCATCTTGGTATTGAATGGTCATGGGCGTTTAGTTTGATCTAAGGATTGGATAGAGAAAAGGCCAAGAGTGTCTTGGCCTTTTGGAATGAAAAACGCTGCGGTCGATTAGACGATGCGCTTCATATCCGCCATGTAGCCACGTAGCTCCGCACCGATGGCTTCTACTGGGTGGCGACGGATTTCACGATTGACTTCGATCAGGCGAGCGTTGTCCACAGCATTATCCGCAAGATCCAAACCGCGGCCGATAACGTCGGTTTTGATGCCCTTCATAAAGTCACCCAGCAGCGGCAAGCAAGCGTGGTTGTACAAGTAGCAGCCGTACTCTGCAGTATCAGAGATCGTGGCGTTCATTTCGTACAACTTTTTGCGCGCAATGGTGTTGGCGATCAATGGGGTTTCGTGCAGTGACTCGTAGTAAGCCGATTCTGCAATGATGCCCGCTGCCGTCATGGTTTCAAACGCCAGCTCAACGCCCGCTTTGACCATAGCAACCATCAAAATGCCGTTGTCAAAATACTCTTGCTCACTGATTTCCATGTCGCCCGCTGCTTGTTTTTCGAAAGCGGTTTCAGCGGTTTCAGCGCGCCAGCCCAACAAGTTTTTGTCGTCGTTGGCCCAGTCTTCCATCATGGTTTTTGAAAAGTGACCCGTCATGATGTCGTCTTGGTGCTTGTTGTACAGCGGACGCATGA
>JABXHR010000084.1 GCA_013373515.1 Gammaproteobacteria bacterium
ACCAAATAACTCTGATTCAATTAACCCCTCGGGAATCGCACCACAGTTGACCGCAATAATTGGAGAGTCGGCACGTTGGCTATTGGCGTGCAAAGCACGTGCAACCAGCTCTTTGCCGGTACCACTTTCTCCAGTAATCAAAACGGCAATGTCTGTAGGGGCGACGCGCATCACTTGATCAAGCAAACGTTTCATTGGCGCTGACTGGCCGATGATGTGATTGGTGGGGTACTGTCGCAGAACGGTTTTTTTCAGGGCTGCATGCTCGCGGCGAACAGTGCTCTGTTCGATCGCTCGCTTTAACGTGATGACAATCTCATCATTATCAAACGGCTTGGAAATATAGTCGAACGCGCCGCGCTGCATGGCCTCGACTGCGGAGCGGATGCTAGCGTAAGACGTCATCATGACCACAGGAACTTGTAAACGCTGGTCGAGCAGTTCGGTACCTTGGCCGTCTGGCAGGCGCACGTCCGCTAGGATTAAATCAATCGCTTGATGTATTTGTGATTTTGCAGCTGCGACTGAGTCGGCTTCGATCACGTCAAAACTATGTCGTTTGAGCAAACGCTTTAACGCATTGCGTATCACTGGTTCGTCATCGACGATGAGTACCACTTTATTTGCCATTGTATTTTGCTAGCCAGATTGAAAACACGGATCCCTGTGGATTATTTGGACGGTACTTTACTGTGCCGTTGTGCATTTGGACGGTGCGAAGCACGAGAGACAGACCAAGACCGGTGCCTTTGCCTGCGGGTTTGGTGGTGAAAAAGGGGTCAAATATCTTGGGTCGCTGGTGCGTGTCTATGCCATGACCTTGATCGCGCACCTCAATGCGAATACGTTCGCCAATTTGCTGCACCGACAATGCGATTTCTTGGCCTTTGGAGGACGCGTCCATGGCATTTTGTACAAGATTAATTAGTGCTTGGGTTAGGCGGATTGCGTCCGCCATCACCATGATTTTGTCATCTCGCTCGACCTTAATTTTGATCGATTGGTCTTTGGCGCCAATTTTTGAGAGCTCTGCCGCTTGATCGATGACTTGGTGTAGCAGGACGGGCTCCAATGCCATTTCAACTTCTTGCCCACTGTGGCTGAGTGAAAGCAGAGATTTGACGATTTTATCGATGCGTTCGACCTGCAGCAGAATATCGTCATAAAGCTCTATATCATCTGGCACGCTCGAATCGGAGCGAATAATTTGGGTTAGGCTTGCAATACCTGTCAGTGGGTTGCCGATCTCATGGGCCACGCCAGCGGCGAATTGGCCAATGGAGGCAAGCCGTTCCTTGTGTGCTACTTCGGACTCTAAGTGGGCCCATTCAGTTCTATCCTCAAACAGCAGGACATAACCAGAGTCAGCACCGCCTTCTAGCACTTTGGCTTTGGCGATATTGAGCACCACGGTCTTAGAGGGTGTGACGGTGTACCGCACGGTTTGGCGAATCGGCTCGGCTTGCTCAGCGGATTCCAACAGCAGTTGCTTCCAAGGCGCACTAATTGCCTCAATACTCAGTCCTGCAACTCGCTGCTCACTTAGACCTGTCATGTCGCACATCGCATCATTCCAAAGCGATATGCGATCGGCCGCATCGACGGCGACGACCCCGATTGGAAGTACGGCCAATATCTCGCGGTGGTAACGGCGCAAGCGATCAAGCTCGTGGACCACGCCTTTGAGCTCACTTTGCGAACGCTGCAGACGACCTTCCAAAAACTGTACCGAATCCGATAACGCCAAGCGCGCGCGCTCCTCCATTCGGATTCGGTCATCCACAATTAACTTTGATAGAACCGGACCTATGAGTGCGGATAGGTTGCGTTGAATACGGTCACGCAATAAACGCAATTGCGCAGGGCGGTGTTCATTGGCACCAATATGCAGCTCTTGCAGCGCTCGATCGACTTCTTTTTGCGCTGCGTTGGGACCTAAAAATGGGGTCAGCACACTTTTGAAGGTCTTTGGACTTGAACCGGACACCACTTGACCACTGAGATCGTAGTAGCTTTCGTCGGCACACATTTGTGCTGCTGCCGACTCCTCTAGTTTTGGGCGTGTGAGCATCGAGCCGAGAATAAAGGCCAACACATTGACAAATAGTGTCCAGAAGGTCGCCATCCCCCAAAGGTCGGTACTGCTGGTGGCCAATTCGACTGGCAATTTCGCACCGAGTACGGGAACGACGGTGAGCGCAAACCACACAATGGCACCGCTGACAGTCCCGGCGACAAACCCGGCCCCGGTTGCCCGAGGCCAAAATAACAACCCCAAGAAACCGGGCAGCAGCTGCGCGACCGCCACAAAACTGATAAGACCCAGCTGGGCTAGTGCTCGGCTATTTTCCAGCGCGATGGTAAACAGATAGGCGGAAAATAGAATCACGCCCGCTAGCACGCGTTTGGAGATGGTCAGAATTTCGTACAAATCCCCGCGCTTTGAGAAAAACCGCATACGCCCCGGTAATACAAGGTAATTCTGCATCATGTTAGATAACGCGAGGGTAGTGACTATTGCCATTGCAGAGGCTGATGAAACACCCCCAAGAAAGACAAGGATGGTCACGATGGGCGCGCTGAAATTCATGGTGATACCCAACACTGTGTAGTCTGCAGGTACGCTGAGTTGCGCATCCATACCGGCAAACAGGATTGGGATGATTGGAATATTGAGCAGTAGCAAAAAGGCTGGAAACATCCAGCTGGCATGGGCGATGTTGCGATCGGAGGTGTCATCGTGAAACAGCATATGAAACTGACGCGGCAGCAGAAATGCAGCACAAAAGGACAGCAAAACCATTGAACTCCAGCTGGAATGCGACACTGGGGTGTAGAGTTGTTTGATGGCCTCGGGATGAGTGTTGGTCCAATCCTGTAACTCGGATAATCCGCCAAAAACACCCCAAACTGCCACACAGCCTGCCATCAATAATGCGATCAATTTCACGGCGCTTTCGAAGGCGATTGCGATGATCAGACCGTGGCTTTCGCCTTGTTCACCCGTGGTGCGGGTGCCAAATAAAATCGAAAATCCAGTGAGCATTACACAGATGATTAGGGTGACATAATCTGATGGCACTTGATCTGATATCACCACCATGGATTGCGTGATGGCACGAAGTTGCAAGGCGAGATAGGGCAAGATGCCAACCAACATTAACAAGGTGACCGTCACCCCTGCGGTTTGGCCACCGTATCGAAAGGCGAATAGATCGGCGATTGATCTCAGTTTATGTTCGCGAGTCAGTCGATGGATTGGATGTAGTATCAAGGGCGCAATCGCAAATGCAATCGTGGCCCCCAGGTAAATGGTGAGAAATGCCACTCCATCGGTCGAGGCAAAACCAACACTGCCGTAGAAGCTCCAAGACGTGGCATATACGCCGAGCGAAAGGGTATAGATTAGGGGGTGCTTGGCTTGGCTTTTTGGGATTTGACCGTTTTCGGCGGCTCGTGCAATTAAAAATAACACTGCGACGTATGCGGTTGTCGCCGACAGCAGTGAACCGATGCTAAACATCCGAGTCAGTCCGCCGGCATAAATAGATCAAGAAAATATAAAACGCCCACAGAATAAAACCGAGAAACCAAGGTGCTCGTTCTGAATTGGCCCAAGTTTCTGCGAACGGAGATGCGAACAGCAAAAAGCCAATCAATGCCAAAATAATGCTGAGATCGGGCCGTTTAGAGGGGCGTTGATAATTCACGAATGGATATTGTGTTACGTAAAGTAACGATTGTAGGCGTCAACCGTTCAGCTAAGCAAGTGTAGAAAGTATTTTTCGCCAAATTGTTGGTCGAAACGTTGCTGTATCTCTGCGAGGCGATCGCCAATCTGATCGACTTCTGACAATGGATTAGGGTCGACATTGCCCCATGCCGTGGCGAGGTTTTGAATGGCATTTACATTGTTAAGTGCCCGTGCGCCGGTTTGCTTACTGAGTTTTTGCTTGTCACTTGCCAGTATCAATGGCGTGTGCGCATAGACAGGCGTAGCGTAGCCAAGTGCGCGTTGTAGCAGAATTTGCCTCGGTATATTGTCCAAGAGGTCTTCGCCTCGGACCACTAAATTGACCCCAGACAAGGCATCGTCAACTACCACGGCAAGCTGATAGGTCACCACGGCGTCGCGGCGAACTAGCGGAAAGTCGCCTACGTCTCGGTAGACGTTTTGAGTGTTGTATCCGTGGATGAGATCGTCAAACTCTACGGTTACGTCCGAACACTGAAATCGAAGCGCAGCGTTTTTCGACGCGAGTTTTTTGGTGCGACACAAGCCTGGGTAAACATCAATATCGGCATTCCGAAGCGATTTTCTTGAACAGTCGCAATAATACGCAATGTTCTGGCGCATCAAATCGTGGGCGGCGTCCAAATGCATTTGCCGATGATGACTTTGCAGCTGCCACTGGTCATCCCAAGTGAGGCCATGTGCTTCCAGCGCGTTTAATATCGACTCGGTGAATTCGGGTTTGCAGCGTGGGAGGTCGGTGTCTTCGATGCGAAGCAACCAGCGTCCGCCGACGTATTTTGACGCACAGTGGCTTAGGAGGGCCGCAAGCAGCGACCCCAAGTGTAGATGTCCTGTTGGTGAAGGGGCAAAGCGCCCGGTCCAACTAGAGTCCTTGTTTTTCGCGCAACTCGGCGACGGATTTGCAGTCAATGCACTGATCGGCAGTCGGACGGGCGTCTAGTCGGTCAACACCGATTTCAATGCCGCAGGTTTCGCAATAGCCGTACTCGTCGTTTTCAATGTCGCGCAGCGAAGCGTCGATTTTCTTGATCAGCTTGCGCTCGCGATCACGAGTGCGCAGTTCTAGCGAAAACTCCTCTTCCTGCGTGGCTCGATCGTTGGGATCAGCGTGGTTCGCTGCATCGGATTTCATGTGTTCAACCGTACGATCCACTTCTTCCATCAGCTGTTGTTTCCAGCTTTGTAATTTTTGGCGGAAGTAGGCTTTGTGGCTGTCTCCCATGTATTCAGCATCGCGATCTAGCTGAATTTCCTCAATTTTTTGGTTCATTGTTGTACTCAAATCTTTACATCTCTGAATTCGAGAAGGCGTTAATGAAACACAAAGCTCGGTTTGAGGCAAGTCACGTTTTCTTATTTTTTGAGGCTGAATAATCTGGGGCAGTTCACGTTTTTCAACTTTGGGGGCTTTTTTCTAGCGCAAAACTCAACAAAACTCGACTCGCGCCGAAATGTAAAGCGTAGATTTCGCGTGATTTTTGAGAAGCGTTTGGAAGCGGATTGCCAGACGCCGGTCACTACAAACTCAACTAAGAAGGCCTGGGAAATGACATCCATAGATAGAAGTAGCAAAGTTGGTCAAGTTGCAAACAACGATGCTCAACAACAAACACAAGCAGACTTTGGCAACGAAGCAAATTCGCCGAAGACGAAACGAACGCTCTCAGAAGCATTGGAACGAACCAGTGCGAATGTTAAAGACGATGTCGCGTCATCAACCTCTCGCAGAGCCAAGAAACAAAAACAAGACGGTGGCTCTGAGATCGGGACTCGCGGTAATGACAAATTCAACGCCGACGCTTCGACGCAAAATGAAAAAATTAGAATGCGCGGCGGTGACGATGTCGTCACCATCGGTAAAGACGCCAACGGCAACCATTTCCACGGTGGAGGTGGCAACGACAAACTGGTACTTGAAGGTAATTTCGATGATTACATCATCACTAAAAATCCAGATGGACGCGGATATCAGTTTGAGCATAAAAAGACCGGCACAATAAACACCGCACAGAATTTCCAATCGTTTGATTTTAAAGATGGCAGCTTTAGCCACAAAGATCTGTTGGGCTCAGGTAAACCCTCGAAGCCCGGCAATGAAAAGCCTGAAGGTGGTAAGCCTGGTAACGAAAAGCCTGAAGGCGGTAAGCCTGGCAATGAAAAGCCGGAAGGCGGTAAGCCCGCAGGCGATATGGTCATCAAAGACGATGGCGGCAAGCACAAAAGTGGAAGCGGTGATGATCATGTTGTCGTCAAAGGGGATGATAACAAAGTATTAACAGGCCGCGGTGAAGATACTGTTGATCTTTACGGCAACGGCAATCACATTGGCACCGGCAAAGATAACGACGTTATCAATGTCGCTGATGGTGCTGATGGCAACTTCATCAAAGGCGGTGGCGGCAAAGACCAAGTGGTCTTTGAAGGCAGCATTGATGATTATGAAATCACAAAAACCGAAGATGGCACACTGCTGATCACGCACATTGCGACAGGCACCAGTAACGAAATTCATCGCTCAGTGGAGACATTGGAATTTGCTGACGGCAGCTATGATTTTAAAGAATTAGGCGGAAGCACGCCAACCAACCCAGTTGATCCCGAAGATCCAGACCAGCCCGATGACGGCGGCAAAGTGGTGGTTGGTGACGGGGGCTTCTTCGTCGGCGACGGTGATCAAGATGTTGTCTCGATCACCGGTGATGGTGCAACAGTTGCGACCAATGGTGGCGACGATAACGTCTCGATTGCGGGCAACGATAACCACATTATTTTGGGTGCCGGCGATGATATGGTTTGGATGGAGCCAGGCGCCACTGGAAACTATATCGAAGGTAGTTCTGGTCAAGACACCGCGAATTTCAGCGGTAATGCTAATGACTTTGAAATTAGCAAAGACCAAGACGGTGTGATCACCATCGTCAACTTGACGACCGGCGAAGAAAATACCTTTTCTGGCTTTGAAACCTTCAACTTCTATACCGAAGAGGGCGTTCAAAGCATTGATGTCGGCAATCTACCAGCGACCCCAACCGGCACGATTGAAATCAATGAAGATGGTGGAACGATCACAGGGACTGACGGTGACGATGATTATGTCGTCGGCGGCAATCTAAATATCATTACGCTGGGCGCTGGTAACGATAACGTCCAAGTCAATGGTGATGACAACCATGTGTATTTGCAGGCGGGTGATGATGCGGTCACGCTTGGCGATACGGCGAACGGCAATCACATTCATGGCGGTACCGGCAATGACTCGGTGACTCTCCCGGGTGACCTCGCTGACTACACCATTACGCTGGTGCAACCAGGCGACGATGTCGTGCTGACTAACAACACAACCGGCACAACCAATACCTTCGATGGCATTGAGAACTTCAACTTTGGTGATCAGAGTCTAGATGTTGCGCAAGTGATCGCGGCAGCAGGCGGCGATACGCCTTTGCCAGAGGGCACGACAGTTGGTGGAAATGCCCAGACGGTCAACGGTACCGAAGGCACGGATTACTTTATCGTTAGCGGTGATGGCAACGTCGTCAACACGGCTGAGGGCGATGACACGATCGATTTAAGTGGCCAAAACAACCTCATCAATCTCGCTGGCGGCGATGACACGGTCAACGTCAAGCCAGAGGCCAATGGCAACACCGTGCATGGTGGTGATGGCAATGACACCGCGACCTTTGAAGGCGATCTCAACGACTACACCATTATCATTCGTGAAGATGGCACTGTTGTTGTTACCGATAATGCAAGCGGCAATTCAAACGAATTTGACGGCTTTGAGAACTTTGTCTTCAACGGCCAAAGCATTGCAGCGTCAGAGCTGCAAGAAGATACCGGTGGCATCACCGTGGGTAACGGTGAAACCATCGTCGGTGGCGATGGCAATGACAACTTCACGATCACTGGTGATAACAACAATGTCAGCGGCGGCGCCGGTGACAATGTTTTCGTCATCGATGGCAGTCTAAACATCGTTACAGGTGGCGTTGACACCGACAGTGTGACTGTCAACGGCAACGACAACGTGATTCACCTGCTCGGTGGCAATGACGTTGCAACGATCAATCTCGGTGCAGATGGCAATACCATACATGGTGATGCGGGCACAGATCTGGTCATTTTCGAGGGTCGCCCAGAAGACTATGTGATCACACAGTTGCCGGACGGCAGCTATGAAGTGACCAACACGCTGACCGGTGACACCAATACCTTGGTCGACATTGAGAACATCTCATTTGGCGGTTCAGACCACAACCAAATCACCATTTTGCAATTTATCAACAACCAAAATGGCAGTGAGCAAAACGTCGATACCGACGGCAACACCATTCTGGGCACAGACGAAGATGACACCATGGTCATCGACGGCAACAACAACAATGTCGATTCGCTCGATGGTGATGACAACTTAGACATCAATGGTGACAACAACACTGTCAATGGCGGCGATGGCGATGATGACGTCAACGTCGACGGCAACTACAACGTCGTTGATACCGGTGATGATGACGATGCTGTCGTCGTCAACGGCGATGAAAACAATATTTCATTGGATAGTGGTAGCGATCATGCGTTTGTCAGCATGGAAGCTAACGACAACATCCTCGACGGCGGCCGTGGGTTTGACACCATCGAGTTTGAAGGCAACCGCGACGAATATGAAATTGTTCAAGTCGGTCCTGACCTCTATCAAGTCACCCATATTAAATCTGGATTAACGAACTACTTCACTGACTTTGAAGAAGTCGAGTTTGCAGATGGCGTTTACATCCCGAATGCTCCTGAGGGCGTAACTGGTGAGACCGGTGCCGCTGGCCAAGATGGTGTTGACGGTCAAGACGGCGCAACGGGTGCTACTGGTCAGAAAGGTGATCAAGGAGTCACCGGTGAAGCAGGTGCAGACGGTCAAGACGGCGCTACTGGTCAGAAAGGTGAGCAAGGCGAGACTGGTGCAGCTGGCGAAGACGGCGCTGATGGTGAAGATGGCGCAGACG
>JABXHR010000032.1 GCA_013373515.1 Gammaproteobacteria bacterium
ATCCCTCCCTGACCGCCAATTTTATCCAATGAAAACAGCCTCTTATGAGGCTGTTCTTGTTTTGTGTGACGTATTTGTGCCAAATCCTACTGCCTGATTGACCAAATCTGCCATTGAAGGAGTATCTTCAGGTATCCACTTAGCATAACGTTCTTCAATCATCTTAGTGGTGGAATGTCCCATCTGCATGGCGATCCAATCCTTGGATATGCGACCAGTGGATAGAAGTTGAGATGCGTAAGTATGTCTCACGTTGTTCGTAGGGCGGTATCTAACACCTGCCTTACGAAGGTGTTTTTTCCACCAGCTATCTCTGAATTGTTCGTCATTATGCGGCTCTCCTGTGTACGAATTTCTAAAAAGAGGTCGCCATTCCTCAGTAAAGACAGTCCTATTGTCGCTCTGTTTTACTTCTATCGTAATGGGTGGAAAAGCCGCTGTAAGCAGTTTTATTTTTTCAAGAGCTTCAAAGGCTCCTGTTAAAAGCTCTACTCGCCTGCGATAAGAGGAATCAGTTTTGGTTACCTTGTATTCGCCCTCTACCCTTGCACGCTTAACGTAGAGGTAGCCTCTGCGATCAACCCAATTGATTTCTAGGTCATCCCAGCCAACTGCCAAAAGTTCGCTGCTACGTAGCCCTGTCCAGATACCAAACTGGATCATGGCTTGCTCCATTGGTCTATCTGTCTTTGTTGTGCAGATGAGGTTGATTTCTTCTCTGTTGAATGGGTCTGGAGTTATCTTCACTAACTTGCGATTTTCTATACCGCTCATTGGATTGGTTTCAATTAACCCATCATTCAAGGCGAGCTTGAACATACCTCGCAAGATTACTAAATACTCGTTTTTGGTCTTGTTAGCCAACTTATGGCAGTCAGTTGCCAAGAATTGTTCTATTAATGATCGTTTAACTGCCGAGACTTCATAACTTCCCAAGCAAGAGGCAATCCTGTCAGCCTTTCGCTTGTAGTTGGTAACTGTGGAAGTCGCTAAGTCTGGGCTAACAATCCCTATCCATAGAGTCTTTAGCTCTTCCACTGTCGTTGAATAGCTTGCCCGTCCGCCATACAGCCTAGCGGAAGGGGACTCTGGAAAGTGGCTGGAGTAATTGAATAAACCTGTTTTGATCTCATAATCGATCAGCTCTTTCTTTCTGCTAGCGTGCTTTATATTTGCTGGGGTAACTTTAAGCTTAAGCGATTCTCTGCAGCGTTTGCCTCTGTAAGAAAAGCTCAGCCATAGAGTCTCAGAACGCTGGTATATCCCTTTTGGCAATTTTTTATTTGTAGCCATGTTCTATCCACTCCTCAATCTTTTTCCAGTTGTAGTAAATATTACCATCTGGGGCTTTGATCCAATGAATGTGTTCCAGCCAGATTCCGTTCCTGCGTTTGCTGTTCAGTGCGTCTATCGTATGACCAGATAGTTCTGCGTATTTTTTTGTCCTGAGCCAATTTAGAGACATTACCAATCACCTCCTTTTTTTGGTTTCAGAGAAGGTGAAGATTCGTAGTCCTTCAGCCAAGGATCAATTGTATTTTTATCCGTATGACCGTACTCCCTTGGCAGCTTATAGCTTGTAACCGTAGTACCATCAACACGTGGTTTTGTTTCGTTGTAACCCCTATTTTTGCTTGTGTTTAGAGTGTTTACTGTCGCGGAATCCAGTCCTTCGCAGGTCACTGTTATGGCGATGTTTAGTCGCTCTTTAGGCGCAGGTTTGTCAGTCTCTAATATGATGCTTTTCAGCACATCTGATGGGATGTTTAGGGTGTCCAGTGAGTCCTTCTCCAGCATCTCCCTGCGACCCTTGATGTCTAGGTTCGCGATGAACATTCTTCCCCGAAGTTTACCCATCTGCCTCCACCATTCGGCTTGCTTTCGAGGCTTGGGTATGCCCCATCTGACAAGATGTTTGAGAAGTTTGTGACGTCTGCCTAGCCTGAATTGTTTGTTATTTTTAAACTTGGTTCCCTTGCTATCTCCCTTCGCATAGGAAGTTGAGGCGTTGTAAATGGTGTAATATTCCTCACCAGATTGAGATTCAAAAAAGCTGAGTGCTAGGCCAGAATACAGTCTACTCCCGTATCTCCCTGCCTTGTGATCAGCAAATATGTAGACAGGTTGGCCGAACAAGGAGCAAATCGATTCACGTATTTCGCTGTAGTTTGATTTAAGCCATGCTTCGGCATTTGCTTGCCTCGCTGGCTGGTTGTCCTCTATCAGGATGAGGCCATCTTTTATGGAAAGGTTGCAGTGACCCAGTGCGCGTTTTAAGTCTCTAAAAATATCAGTAGCCACAATACGACTCCAATTACTGCTCGCTCTTGCGAGCTGCTGGTGTTTGGTGTCGCTCTGTTGAAGTTAATCAGCAGAGAATCATATTGTGTTCATAGTTCCGCCACCGCGAGTGTTAACAATATGACTGTTACTTCCTTAGTAAAAATGATTAATTTTTATAAGTTTATAGCTGTTTATTCATTGTAAACATTAGGTGTTTACATATCCCCATTATCAGGGTTAAAACGATGCTTTTTAGAGTTTTCGGTGATTATTGCATGTCTAATAATTCCAAAAGATTCTAATACAATTCCACTAATTAGCATTGGAATAAGCTAGTTTTGGTAAAAGTCCCTGAGAACTTATGCTGGAGGCTGTTAGGGCGGTGCTAAGGATTGATCTGGTGAGGCTGTGGATTTGTTTCAAGCCTTGTTAGGTATTCTTTGAGATATCGCTCTGACAGATCGCCCCAGTTTAGCTCAGACTCACCAGCTCTAGCTGATTGAAGTAGCACAGTGGCGAGCGCCATTTTG
>JABXHR010000217.1 GCA_013373515.1 Gammaproteobacteria bacterium
CAGCCGATAAAGCCAGCACCCATCAGCACTACTCGCGAGCCTTCTTGGGTTTTCTCGATGATTTTGCGCGCATCGTTGAGCGTCCAGCAGTGGCTCACACCTTCGCAATCGACCCCAGGGATTGGTGGCTTCACTGGGGTTGAGCCTGTAGCAATCAACAAACGGTCATAGGACATCTTGGTGCCATTGCTTAGCTCAAGCGTGTTGTCACCCCGGCGAATATGTTCGACTTGTGCCTGCTTATATTCGACATAATTTGAATTGAAGTGAGACTCATCACGGCGCAAATAGGTACCAGACTCGTCGATCTGGTCAATCAAAAGGTAAGGGATGGCCATACGAGAGTAGGGTGGCTCGGGCTCTCCGCCTATTAAGGTTACGCCAGCAGAGGGGTCTAGTTTGCGAATCGTTTCTGCGGCAACTACGCCCGACGGCCCTGCGCCGATCACAACATGGTGCATAACTTTTCCTTTATTCGTTGTTTTGTACTGCATCTGACATATGCAGTTTGACTAGTATTAGACAAAAAAGCCTCGCCAAACAAGTTTTGACGAGGCTCAGTTGCGCTAGCCGTCGTTATTAGGCTGGTAAGTTGAAGCGCTGGATCACTTCATCGGTTACCACGCCGTCATCTGACCAGCCACGCGCCTTATAATACTCGGGCAGCATTTTGTCTAAGTCGCAAACGCGACCTGTGGCTGGGCCAACTTTGGCCGCATCTTTCACCAAGCGTTTTGGAAGTTTGTCTTCCGCTGCGCTAATACCGGCGCGCTGGTTGAAATGACGCTCGAGATTCCAGATCCGCTCGCCAACTTCAGCCAAGCGCTCTGTGCTCCACTCGCCGTCACATGCCGCGTCGACCTGTGGCGCAACGTCGTCCAATGTCCAAGCAAATGAGGTGAAGATACAGATACCCGCCGAGTCAAATGCTGCTGTAGCATCTTGGAAGGCCTTGACCAAATCTGCCTTGCCATCACTTTCTAGCGGATCAGTTTTGACCGGAATGCCCAAGATTTCAGAGGCGACCGTGTAACCGCGCAGGTGGCATGCACCGCGGTTTGAGGTGGCGTAGGTCAAGCCCATGCCTTGGATACCACGTGGGTCGTATGCTGGGAATTCTTGGCCCTTGACTGTCATTGACAGCTCTGGACGACCGTATTTTTCACACAGACGTTTTGAACCCAAACCGAGATCTTTACCGAAACCTTCGCCTTTCGCTGTCATTTCAACAGCCCAGACCAGTGCTTCTGCAGAACCGAATTTCAACGCTTGTCCGCCGGTATGTTCGTCGGTGATCACGCCTTCTTCGTACATTTCCATTGCAGCTGCCAAGGTGGCGCCAAATGAAATTGGGTCGAGACCATCTTCGTTACAGACGAAGTTGGCGAAGGTGAGCGCGTCTAGATCGTCGACACCCGTATCGGCACCCAATGCCCAAGCGGCCTCATACTCTAATCCGCCAGAGTTGCCTTGGTATTGAGGCTTGTCTTGAATGGAGAAGTGGGTTGGATCGATGGTTGAGACACGACCACAAGCGATGGTGCAAGCGAAGCAACCTGCGTTGCGCGTGAGGTTTGGCTTGCCATCTGATTTGCGAGGCTCAAGCATGGCTTCGCCAGAGATCTTGGCAGCACCTTCAAATTGAACGGTTTGCATGTTGTTGGTCGGCAACGCGCCAACTTCGTTGATGACGTTCATCAGAACCTGCGTGCCAAGTGCTGGTAAGCCTTGGCCTGTCACCGCATTGTCAGCCAAGACTTTTTTGCCGGCTGCAACAGCTTCTTTGAAGCGTGCAGGGTCTTTGACGTTACCAACGCCTTTGGTACCGCGAACTGCGACCGCTTTGAGGTTCTTGGAGGCCATGACGGTGCCCACGCCAGAGCGGCCAGCAGCACGATGTAGGTCGTTAACGATGGCAGCGTAAAGGGCGCCTTGTTCTGCAGAGCGACCGACAGCAGCAATTTTCAGATCTGGGTCTTGGTGAGCTGAATGCAACCATGCGTCCGCTTCCCAAACTGATTTGCCCCAGATTTCGCTGGCTGAGCGGAGCTCGACGGTGTCATCTTCGACGTACAGATATACAGGCTCCGGTGACTTGCCTTCAAAGATGATCATGTCGTAACCGGCTGTTTTCAGCTCGTTACCGAAATAGCCGCCTGAGTTTGAGCAGGCAACAGCGCCAGTGAGTGGACTTTTGCAAACCACCGAGTAGCGACCAGCAGTTGATGCGTTGGTGCCTGTCAGTGGGCCGGTTGTCATGATGAGTTTGTTGTCAGGGCCAAGCGCATCGCAAGTTGGATCGATCTCGTCGACCAAGTAGCGTGTCGCCAGTCCGCGCTGACCGAGATACTCGGCAGCCCATGTCATGTTGAGATCTTCTACTTTGATGTCGCCACTTGAGAGGTTGACGCGCAAATATTTTTTTGTCCAAGCCATGGTTAGTCTCCTTACGCCTGAGTCGCTGTTTTCTTCGCCCAGTCACGCATGCGGTCGTGTCCTGTTGCGTCGGCGCTGATATAGGTGATGGCGCCAGTTGGGCATGCGCTTGCGCAAGCGGGGGCGCCGCCGCAAAGATCACATTTCGATACTTTGCCTGTTGCTGCGACGTAATTCACAGTGCCGAATGGACACGCGATGGTGCACACCTTACAGCCCACACATTTGTCGGCGTTGACTTCTTTTGCGCCGGTGACAACGTTGAGTGTGATGGCCTCTGTTGGACAGGCTTTCTGGCACCATGCTTCGTCGCATTGTGTGCAGGTATAGGGAATGAACCGGCCTTCTTCGTGGAAGTTAAAGACTTTGATTTTTGAGCGTGCCGTGTTGAACACGCCTTCGTGGTGTTCAGAACATGCCGCCTCACACTGCAGGCAGCCGGTGCACTTATCCGGCACGATGTGTAATGATTTTTGCATCTGGACCTCCATCCAATGGTTGCATACGCATGGCGTAACTGTAACCACAGACGGCGGTATATGCCAGTACCGAGCACTTATACCATAGTCGATATGCTGCTTGAGACATATCGACTATGGGGTTTAACAACTTAGGCTTTACCGATTAGGGCTTTTGCGCGTGGCGCGATGAGGTCAAGCATTTTTAAATGTACTTTGGGGGTCGCGGCGATGATGGTTCCGTTTTTGAGACTGTCATTTTTGGCGTAATAGTCAGATACCATTCCACCCGCTTCTTGAACCAACAGCATGCCCGCTGCGATGTCCCATGGACTGAGGTGTGTCTCGAAGAAAGCATCGTAGGTGCCGGACGCAACATAGGCGAGATCTAGGGCGGCAGAGCCAGGACGACGCAGTCCTGCAGTCTCTGGCAACATGTCTTTAAGGAGGTCGAGGTACGGCTCGAGTGGTTGGTCTTCTCTAAAAGGAACGCCAGTACCAATCAAAGCACCTTGCAGGCCTTTGCGGCCAGACACCCGCACGCGACGGTTATTTTTCCAAGCGCCAGTGCCGCGTGATGCGCTGTAAAGGTCTTGGGTAACAGGGTTGTAAACCACAGCGTGCTCGAGCTGTTTGTTGACGCGCACGGCAATTGACACGCAGAACATAGGAAGGCCGCGCAGAAAATTGGTGGTGCCGTCGAGCGGATCGATAATCCATTGCACTTCGCTACCGTCTGAATCCGCTGTGCCTTCGGTGACGCCAGACTCTTCTGCAAGGATTGCGTGATCTGGATAGGCTTTCTTAATGGTGTAGATGATGTCGGCTTCTGATTTGCGGTCGACTTCACTGACAAAATCGTTGGCCGCCTTGGACTCAACTTTGAGGGTGTCGGCTCGGTCCATTGCGCGCACGATGGTATCGCCACCGGCACGTGCGGCTTTCACCGCGATGTTAAGTAGTGGGTGCATGGTTTCGGTCTGTTCAAAGAGCAAAAATTAATCAATCATAATATCATAGCGGCCATGACAAATCTTCTCGATCATTTCAAAATTGTGCTGGTGGAAACCTCTCATCCCGGCAATATTGGCGCGGCGGCTCGGGCGATGAAAACAATGGGCTTTTCATCGCTTGCACTGGTCAATCCAAAACACTTTCCCGACGAGGTTGCCACTGCCCGAGCGTCGGGTGCCACCGATATACTGGCCACTGCACAGGTCGTCGATTCTTTGCAGGCCGCCATTGCGGATTGTCAATGGGTGGTTGGGATGAGCGCTCGTGTGCGCAGCACTGAATGGCAGCTATCAACGCCGAGAGTGGGTGCTGCAAAGTTGGCGGCCTTGGAAAAATTGCCGAAAACGGCACTGGTATTTGGTCGCGAATCCAGTGGCTTGACCAATGCTGAGCTGCAATCTTGTCAGGCGCACTGGTGTATTGATGCCAACCCCGATTATGGTTCGCTAAATTTGGCTGCCGCCGTGCAAGTCATTTGTTATGAGCTTAGAGTGGCATTGAATTCGGCGTTGGCGACGCCAACATCTGCAAAGCGCTCCGATCGCCTGGTCAACAATCAAGAGCGCGAACAAATGTTGGCTCACCTGATCGAGGCTGCCACAGCGGTTGGCTTTCTCGATCCGGATAGCCCAAAAAAACTTGAGGAGCGGCTGCGAAAGCTATTCAATCGCGCGGATTTGACGCAGGCAGAACTGCAGATTATCCGCGGCCTGTCGCGTAGAATGCTTTACACCGCCCAAAACAATAGTCAAGGAACTGATTCCGATGTTTGATCAAATCAAAGCTGACGTTAACAGCGTTTTGCAACGAGACCCAGCGGCACGCAATGTGTTTGAAGTACTCACCACATACCCCGGCGTGCATGCCATTTTGCTGCATCGCTTGTCGCATTGGTTGTGGAGAAAGGGACTCAAGTGGTTAGCACGATTGATTTCGACATTCTCGCGCTTTTTGACCGGTATAGAAATTCATCCAGGGGCCAAAATTGGGCAGCGTTTGTTGATCGACCACGGTATGGGCGTCGTGATTGGCGAGACTGCGGAAGTGGGTGACGACTGCACGCTCTATCAAGGCGTCACGCTTGGCGGTACTGCTTTGCATCAGGGTAAACGTCACCCAACATTGGGGAACAATGTGGTGGTTGGTGCGGGTGCCAAGGTTCTCGGACCGTTTTCGGTTGGCGACGGCGCCCGAATCGGCTCCAATGCGGTCGTGGTGAAAGAAGTGCCAGAGAATGCGACGGTGGTTGGTATACCTGGTCACGTGGTTCGTATCAACGACAAACCCGTCGAGCAAGCCGCGTTTGACGCTTATGGGATGCGTGGCAATATGCCGGATCCACGTCAAGCGCTATTGAATAAGCTTGTTACGCACATCGAAGCACAAGACCAGCGAATTGATGAGATGTGCAAGGCACTCACGGAGCTCGGTAAGGGCGTCAAAGCGAGCGGTGTGCACATTGAAGTAGAGCTTGAAGAGGATGAGCTCGCGATGTGTGGTCGCGAAAAAGCAAAATGATCTACCTAGATCACGCAGCCACAACACCAATATTGCCTGAAGTCCGAGAAGCCATGCTGGCGGCGATGGACACGGCTTGGGCCAATCCAGGTGCGGGGTCCCATCAGCCCGGTGCAGTGGCTGCAGAGTATGTTTCTGAGCAGCGACATCAGCTCGCTGATTTACTCGGCATCGACGCCGCTGAAATTGTATTTACTGGGTCTGCCACTGAGGCTAACAACCTTGCCATTATGGGCTATTTTGCTTATGGCAAACGTCACTCCTTTTTAACTGCTGCAACCGAACACTCAGCCGTGCTC
Organism: Gammaproteobacteria bacterium; assembly: GCA_013373515.1. Classification (GTDB taxonomy): domain Bacteria; phylum Pseudomonadota; class Gammaproteobacteria; order JABXHR01; family JABXHR01; genus JABXHR01. The sequence goes on from JABXHR010000217.1 coordinate 5,726, forward strand.
GCTTGCGTCGCGCCGCTCAAAGCGATGGGTGTCGAGTGCACCATTTTGCCCGTGGATACGACGGGCAAGCTTGACTTAAATCAATTAGAGTCTGCGCTAAAAGCGGGTGTAGATCTTGTCAGTCTGATGTGGGTCAATAACGAGACCGGCGCTCGGCATCCGATATCTGTGGTTGCTGAGCTGTGCCAGCGCCATGGGGCAGATTTGCATGTAGATGCTGTACAAGCGCCAAAGTGCACGCCTATCGTTCTCCATCAGGGCATTTCTTTCTTGACGCTCAGTGCGCACAAATGTGGCGGACCGAAGGGCGTGGGCATGCTGTATCGTCGTCAGCGGCCACCGACCCGGCTTGCGCCAATTTTGCACGGTGGCGCGCAGGAGCGCGGACTGCGACCAGGCACAGAAGCGCCGCATCAAATCGCAGGGTTAGCAACCGCGCTTGGTGTGGCGTTGTCTAAGCAGCCCCTGTTCACTGACAGTGCGCGCCAATGGCGAACACAGTTTGTGGAAGCGCTCTCTGCAGTTGACGGGATTACTTGCCATGAAGCGCTCGACCAAAGTCCGCATATTCTGAGTGTGCTATTTGATGGGGTGAATGGGGAGTCATTGTTGTTCGCGTTACCGGAGCTTGCATTGGCATCTGGTTCGGCTTGTACCTCGAATGCAATGGAGCCTAGCCATGTGATCCGTGCAATGGGCCGGGATCGCCAGCAAGCGCAATCAACGTTGCGGATTTCGATGGGTGAGGGTATCAGCAGCGAGGTGGTCATCGATGCGACCTCGCAGATTTTGGAGGCTTATCAGTCGTTGAGGGCAAAATCGAATGGCTTATAGCGATTCAGTTCGCCGGTGGTTCTCAACACCGTTTGAACCACTGAAAGATGAGGCTTCCGCGGTGTATTCTGGTGCGAAAGCCGCTGGCTGGGCGGTGGCATTTGAAGTCGAATTAGAGGCGGGCAAAGTCATGGCAGTGCGTGCGGCGGCATATGGTAATCCTGTCGTAATTGCAACGACGAGCTGGCTTGCGAACAGCGCAATCGGTGTTGATTTGTTCCACTTGCTGACATCACAACAATTGGCAGAGCAGCTTGCGGTTGAGCCAAACCGTCTGCACAGCGTGAAAGATGTTCATTCAGCATTTTTGCGGGCATCGCAAACTGCATTAAATGTCGTTAACTAAACCTCTGTTTCGCGTTACAATTGGTCTTTTGTCTAACACTCTTTGGAGAATCTCGTGGCGGTAGAGCGCACAATTTCAATCATCAAGCCTGACGCAGTTGCAAAAAATGTCATCGGTCAAATCTATTCACGTTTTGAGCAAGCGGGTCTTCGCATTGTTGCTGCAAAAATGGTTCACCTTTCTGCAGAGCGCGCGGGTGCTTTCTATGAAGTGCACAAAGAGCGTCCTTTTTACAACGACTTGGTGTCATTCATGACCTCTGGTCCTGTGATGGTTCAAGTACTCGAAGGTGAAGATGCGATTGCAAAGAACCGCGAAGTGATGGGCGCAACTAACCCAGCTGAAGCGGCTGCAGGCACCATCCGTGCAGATTTCGCAGTGAGCATCGACGAGAACGCCGTACACGGTTCAGATAGCGCAGAAAATGCAGCCATCGAAATCGATTTCTTCTTCGGCGAAGAAGGTATCTGCGAGCGCACTCGCTAATCCAGTTGTCACGGGAGCACAAAGCTATGGCCGAACCAGCAATATCCACTGAGGTTGACACTCGACTCAATCTACTCGGGTTGGATCAGGCCGCTTTGCGCTCTTTGTTTACAGAGATGGGTGACAAGCCTTTTCGCGTCACCCAGCTGATGAAGTGGATGTATCACAGCCACATTGATCAGTTTGACGATATGTCGAATTTTGGTTTGAGGCTTCGCCAAACTCTGAATGAAACAGCCAAAATTCAAGGCTTAGGCACTCAATTTGAGGGCATTTCTGCTGATGGCACAATCAAGTGGTTGTTTGTGCTTGAGGGCGGCAACGCCATTGAGACAGTCTTTATTCCGGACAAGGAGCGAGGCACGCTCTGTGTTTCTACGCAGGTCGGCTGTGCACTTGATTGTTCGTTTTGCGCCACGGCGAGGCAGGGCTTCAATCGAAACTTGACCACGGCGGAAATCATCGGCCAGCTTTGGACCGCAAGTGAACGCCTCAGAGCGCTATACCCAAATGCTGAGCGACGCATTACCAATGTGGTGATTATGGGCATGGGTGAGCCGCTGGCCAATTATGCCAACCTCGTGCCGGCACTCAATTTGATGGTTGACGATTTGGCTTACGGCCTATCGAAGCGACGCGTGACCGTATCGACTTCTGGCATCGTCCCAAAAATCGACGCCCTCAAGGCCGACTGCGATGTGGCCTTAGCGGTCTCTCTGCACGCGCCGAACGATGAACTTCGCGACGAGCTTGTGCCAATCAACAAAAAGTATCCGATTGCACAGTTAATGGATGCCTGTGAACGTTGGGTTCAACGGGATCGCAAGACCCATGTGATGTTTGAGTATGTCATGCTCAATGAGGTCAATGATCATCCAGAGCAGGCGCGTCAACTGGCCAAGTTGCTCAAAAAATTACCTTGCAAACTCAATTTAATCCCCTTCAATCCATTTGAGGGTAGTGGCTATACCGTGTCGCCGCAGAAGCGAATCGATCGCTTTTGGGAGATACTGACTGAAGCAGGCATTCGAACCACCATGCGCCGGACGCGTGGTGATGACATCGATGCAGCTTGCGGGCAATTGGCCGGAAAAGTTGAGGATAAAAGCAGGCGTTCGCGTAAGTTCGAGCAGCCGCGATTTGGAGAGCAAAAATGAAAATTGGTATTCTGGCGTTAACCGCAGTACTTATGGCTGGCGCTGGTTGTGCGACAGTTGGTGGCGATAAATCGGCGAGGCTCAACGCCGAGTTGGGGCGTGAATATCTGTTTCGCGGCGATTTGCCGCAGGCCAAAGCCAAAATAGATCGCGCGCTAGAAAAAGCGCCAGACGATGCCTATGTGCTTAGTAGCTACGGTTTACTGCTTGATCAGACTGACAGCGTCAGCGAAGCGGTGGGTTATCACAAACGTGCCGTAGAGGCAGAGCCGCAAAATATCGAATATCGCAACGCCTACGGCGCATCGCTGTGTACGCTTGGCAAGTATGATGCTGCCATTGCTCAGTTTATCGCGGCTGCCGAGAATAAGGTGAACACCAAACCTGAGATTTCGCTCGACAATGCTGCATTATGCGCATTGCGAGGCGGACAATATGCCGCTGCAGCCGGATACGCCGAGCGTGCTTTAGATTTGAGGCCAGAGTTTCCATTGGCACAGATTCATTTGGCAGAGGCCAGGGCGCGCACGGGAAATGTCGACGAAGCCATCGATTTAATCAACGATTACCATCGTAACGACCGCGCGATTTCGCCGGACAGTCTCTATTTAGCAGTTGGGGTGTCTCTGGCCGCTGGCGACAATGTCGCTGCAGAAACGTATAAAAATCTATTGCTAGATCGCTTCCCTGACTCAAAGCCTGCAAAATTTATTATGAGAAATGATGGATGAATGTGGAAGATCGATCTTTTCAGACCATAGGCGAACGTCTAGCGTACGAAAGAGAAAGTCGTGGGTTTACGATTTCCGATTTGCGTCGTCGATTGAACTTGTCGGAGCAAACACTTGAGGCCCTAGAGGCGAACGAGTTTGATAAATTGCCGGGTGCGTCGTTGACGCGTGGCTATTTGCGCATGTACTGCCGAGCGCTCGATATTCCAGAGCATGAAGTCCTCAGCGAATACGACAATATTGGTCATGCAGATCCTGAGCTTGCGCCACCAACCAATTTGCGAATGAGCCATAACCCAGACGGCCCGCGAATGGGAGTTTGGTCTATTTTGATTATTGCCTCGCTGGCGGGATTGTCCGGCTATTACTACCTGACCATTGATGCAGATGTTGATAGCCCCACCGATCTTGGGGTGTTATCTGGCAGTGCTGCACCTTCACGCGCAGATTCGGACGAGAGCGGACAACGTGACAATTTAGTCGAACAAGTCGCACAGTCAATTGCGCAAGATTTAGCCAAACAAACCGAAGCCCTAGAAAAAATTCAGCGAGAGGCCAATGGTGCCAAGCCAGAGCAAACTTCAGCTCAGGTGAGCGAGGATGAGCCACTCACGCTGGAGCAGGTCGATCAAGTGGTTGCGACACCACCCAGCGCTGCAGTTGAGGCTGAGGTCAACAGTGAAATCATCGGCGAGAAACTGGCTAATCAACCGGTGGCGCAAATTGCCGTTGGCAGCGAAGAGGCTGCATCGGTCGGCGAAGACAAAGCAGCACAAATCAAAGATGAAGCCTTGGCAGCGCTAGCGCTCGAGGCCGTGGTGCCAGAGCCAACCGACATTGATCTTGCCAATCAGAGTGATGCGACTGAGGCAAATACTGAAACGGGTGATGAGGCCTTTGAAGGGCAACCCTCAAATGTTGAGTCTAATTCGGTTGCGGATAGCGATGTGATCTCTCAGTCCGCTAAGACAGGTGACTTGGACGTATTGGTATTGTCATCGCCTGAAGAATGTTGGGTTGAGATCAGCGACAGCCGCGGCAAGCGGACCATGTATGGCATGCTGGCCGCGGGCCAAACAAAGCGCCTCGAAGGTCGCGCGCCGTTCAAGGTGTTTCTTGGCAACGCGCCGCCGGTAAAAGTGGCGATCAATCAACAAGGGGTCGGTGTCCCTGCACCCAGTAACTCGCGTCGCACTAGTCGATTTGACGTATCTGCTGACGCTAGTGTGAGAAAAAGATAATGCAATCACTTAGAGGAATGCGCGACATCTTACCGGGAGAAAGTGCTCGGTGGCAGTCTTTGGAAGCCCGTGTTGCACGGTTAATGCAGCGCTTTGCCTATCGTGAAATACGTACTCCTATCGCAGAGCCAACTGAGCTTTTCAAACGCGGTATTGGAGAGGACACCGACGTGGTGTCCAAAGAAATGTACACCTTCGATGACCGCTCGGGCGATTCCATCACCTTGCGACCAGAAAATACCGCCAGTGTTGTACGCGCTGCGTTGCAGCACAATCTGGTCGCACGTGGTGCACAGGAGAAGGTTTTCTATGTTGGGCCGATGTTCCGATACGAACGCCCACAGCGTGGGCGTTACCGTCAATTTCACCAAATTGGCGCGGAGGCACTTGGTATTGCTGGACCGCAAGTTGAAGTTGAATTGATTGCTTTGGCGCGACGGTTATTTGATGAAATGACGCTGCTGCCACACTTAACTCTCGAGATCAATACACTGGGTCAGCCCCCTGAGCGTAAACAACACCGCGATGCGCTTGTGGAGTATTTTGCGGCACATCGCGCTGAACTTGATGAAGATTCAGTCAAGCGTTTAGACAACGGAAATCCGCTGAGAATCTTGGACAGCAAAAATCCAGCCCTACAAGATTTAATCGAAGGCGCGCCCAAGTTGATGGATTACTTGGGGGAAGAAAGTGAAGCGCACTTTGCAAAAGTCAAGGCGATGCTAGAGGAAATGGGTCAGCCGTATGTGGTGAATAATCGCTTGGTACGCGGCCTTGATTACTATTGGCACACTGTGTTTGAGTGGACCACAAATCTGCTGGGATCCCAAGGAACGGTCTGCGGTGGTGGCAGGTATGATGGTCTGTTCGAGCAATTGGGTGGAAAACTCATCCCTGCCGCAGGCTGGGGGATGGGGATGGAGCGTTTGCTTGAACTTGCTGAAGAAGTCGGTGCTTTTGACGATGTGCCTCAAGTGGATGTTTACCTAGTGGCTTCGGGAGAGCGTGCAGAGGTTGTATCAGCGGCGGTACTGGATTGCATTCGAAGCGATAATCCAAGTTTGAACGTTGCATCTGCAACTGAGCAGGTCAGTTTCAAAGCGCAATTTAAACGTGCGGACAAGTCAGGTGCTCAGCTTGCACTGGTGCTTGGCGATGACGAGGTTAGCGCCGGTCAAATCAGCATCAAGTGGTTACGTGATTTGCGCGATCCCGAGACTGTCGCGCTGTCTGAAATTTCAAATTGGTTGTCAGTTAATCTGGCGACGCAGAACACATAAAGGCATATCAATGTTTGCTGACTACGAAACGGAAGAACAACAGGTTGAAGCGATCAAAACTTGGTGGGAGAAGAACCGACTTCCCATCATCGGTGGCGCGGTACTCGGTATCGCAGCGATTTTTGGTTATCGCGCTTGGGATGACTCGCAAACCGAAGCACGTCGCGCGGCAGCGGATCAGTTTCAAGCGGTTGCCGAAGCCGAAAGTTTGGCACAAATGGAAACACTGGCGTCACCGCTCATTGCAAAGGGTGACTTCTACGGCGCTGGTGCGGCCATGATAATGGCTAAGAAGGCTGTTGAAGCGGAGGATTATGCCGCTGCGATCGGTCATCTCGATACCGCTGAGGCTGCACTGAACAATGCGGAGCTTAAGCCACTGGTCAAGGTGCGCAAAGCTCGCGTTTATTTGGCAATGAAGGATTTGCCGATGGCAAAACAGGCATTGCCACAGGGGCCAGAGGCCTATGCAGGCGTGATTGCTGAAATCAAAGGGGACATTGCCTATGCAGAAGGCGATCTAAAAACTGCCTATGATCTTTACGACCAAGCATTGCAAAGTGGCAAGGCCGTGGTGTCGAATCGCCAGTTGCTAACCATCAAACGTGATCAGTCGCAGGCGGCATTTACTGGAGAGCAGTAACGCCATGCGATGGTTTGCTGCGGTGCTTGCAGCCGTCGTGCTGAGCGGCTGTGCGTCTTTGATGAGTGATTTAACCGACAAATTTCCGGTTTCAAGTGATTCGGTTATTCGGCTCAAAGGCGACTTTACGCAGTCAGAGGTGCGGCAGCAACTTGTCGAGTACAGTGGCAATCTTTACGCAATTTCTAATGACGGCGTTATCAGCGTGTTTAACGTCGGTACAGGGCAAGTGACGGCTCAACAGCGTGTCGCCTCTGTCAGTGTCGGTTTGACCCAGGCTGATGGGCTTGGCTTATTTGCGGCCACTAACGGGGATCTCATTGCGTTGTCCCTCGATGATCTCAGTGTTCGCTGGCGTCATAAAACACAAAATTTTGTGCATACACTCCCGACCAAGACATCCAATCGAGTGTATGTGCTGACCGACTCAAATCGATTATTGGCGCTAGAGGCTGCCACGGGACAATTGGCGTGGACTGCAAAGGCCAATACGCAAGAAATCCAAACGCTCGGTGGCGCACGTCCAGCTGCAGTGGCCGGTGGCGTGTTGGTGGGCATGTCTGATGGCTCTGTGACAGGGTTTTCCGAGCCGAGCGGCGAATTTAAATGGCAGTCAAATGTTGGCGATGCATCTGCGCTTGGATTGGAGTCTAATGTAGTTGACATCGACCGCGAGCTCGCAGTGGTAGGTCGTCGAGTCATCGCAGCTTCCAAAGCCAATATTGTCGCCGCCATCGATGGGCGCACTGGCGAAACGATTTGGAAGCTCAATCGCGCCGTACGCGCGGGTCTCATTGCCATGGGTGAGCAGGTGATGTTGGTCGATGATGCTAACAATGTCATTGCCCTGAGTTCGGTGAACGGACAAGTGTTGTGGAGCCAAAAACTCGGCTTACGAGTCAATCAAATGCAGCGCTCGAACAACTCGTTGTTGCTTGTTGGGCAACGCGATATTGCTGTCCTTTCTGGCACGAATGGCCAAACACTGCTTCAAAAATCTTTTGATGCTGCCATTCGTGCAGCACTTATTACACAGTCCGCTGATGCTGTTTATGTACTCACCGAAATGGGTCAGCTTATTCGAGTACCCCTGTCGTGAAAACAGTCATCGCACTGGTCGGCCGGCCCAATGTGGGCAAGTCGACCTTATTTAACCGCCTTACTAAATCTCGCGATGCGATTGTCGCTGACTTTCCGGGCTTAACCCGTGACCGTCAGTACGGCATGGGTCGTGTCGGCAATTTGCCCTTTATCGTGATTGATACCGGCGGTCTGATCGACGAAGAAAACGAGCTATATGGTTCGATGGCGCAGCAGACGTGGCAGGCCGTCGACGAGGCAGACATTGTATGCTTTATGGTCGATGGCCGATCTGGCATGACGGCGGCTGACCAAGAAATTGCCGACATGTTGCGCAAACGTGGCCGTGAGACCCTGCTGTTAGTCAATAAGATCGATGGCGTCGATGCGGACTCGGCGATGAGTGATTTCTACGGCCTGGGCTTTGAAGAGATCATCCCAATTGCGGCCTCTCAGAATCGAGGCATTCGCAGTCTGGTTGAGATTATCGAGCAGCGCGTTGAATATGTGGAAGAGGACGAAGAAGAGCGTCCAGAGCAAATTATCGTCTCAATTGTCGGTCGACCAAATGTTGGCAAGAGCACGCTGATCAACCGAATTTTGGGTGAAGAGAGGGTGGTTGCCAGTGAGGTTTCAGGCACCACACGTGACGCGATCGATGTCGAGTTTGAACGAGACGATCAGCAGTATTTGTTGATTGACACGGCGGGGGTTCGGCGTCGTGGGCGTATTAAGGAGACCATCGAGAAGTTCTCAGTGGTCAAAACCTTGCAAGCCATAGAGCGTTCTCATGTATGCGTATTGCTGATCGATGCTGTCGAATCATTGACCGAGCAAGACATCAATCTTCTTGGGTTTATTATAGAGCAGGGGCGTTCGTTGATCATAGCGGTCAACAAATGGGATCACCTTACCAAAGAGCATCGCGATCAGGTGAAGGCTGATTTAGAACGCCGCTTGAACTTTGTCGACTTTACAGAGCCTCGTTTTATTTCTGCGCTTCACGGCACTGGTGTTGGCGAACTGTTTGCCATCATTAACAAGGCATTTGAATCTGCGATGGTGGAACTGTCGACACCCAAGCTCACTCGGATTCTTGAGGATGCGCAAATGCAGCATCCACCCCCGATGAACAAGGGGCGTCGTCCTAAGTTGCGCTATGCACACCAAGGGGGCAAAAACCCGCCGCGCATCATCATTCATGGTAATCAGACCGATTCAATCGCCGACGCGTATACCCGGTACCTTGAGCGCACGTACCGCAAGGTGCTCAAAGTTCAATGTACACCGGTCAAAATTGAGTTTAGAAGCGGTGACAATCCCTACGCTGGCAAGCGCAACATTTTGACACCACGACAAATTCATAAAAAACGCAAAAACATCCAGTTTTATAAAAAGAAAAGCAAGTCGAGAAGCTAGTGCTGCATCGTCTTGCAAAGAATGGTTAAGGATTCATGTTTAACATTGCGCTGACGGTTTAGTATCTTAGGACTTGTAAATCGTCTAAGCCCATTCAGGGTCAAAAACAGGGGTAGACAAATGGATCAGCAATTGCGCTGGATTATGGTCATCGTCGGGGCGCTCATTTTAGCGTTTGTCTTGTTCTTAGAGTTTCGTGCTAGGCGCAAGTCTCATAGTGAAGACGTGGTGAGCGCCGATGAGGCCGGAACGCCATTTGAGGCAATTTTTGACGATGACGATACCACCGATTTGGGTCTTGAATCACCGCGTGAGCTGTTCAAGCCGACCATTCTCGGCGTAGATGCGCCTGCCACTGCCACCGATGACACGCTGGAAGACGAATATGACGACGCTGACAATGCAGAACAAGCTCTGTCGACAGAACCAAAGGAAGACTCGCCTTCGCCTGACTTGGAAGCTCCCGAAGACGAGGTTGATATTCCAAGCTTCCGAGTTGAACCCAAGCTAACCCCGGTTCTCGACGACGAGCCGACCACGGAGGCTGAGAGCGTCTTGCCAGAAAATGTCGCTGATTCAGACGTACAAATGGGCCTCGAAATTGATCCTCCAGCCGCTGTGGAGCCTGAAACGGAATCGGATGACCTTTCTAAAAGCGCTGATCACGACGCAGCGAAGATCGACACACAGGAAGTCTCTCTCAAGCCACAGGGGGATGAGAGTGTCAGTGGGGGGCTTACACAGCGTTTGCTCGCAGGCCTCGGTCGTCTGTCGAATCAATCTCGCGATGTTGAGATTGCAAAGGTGCAAGCACCTGAACTGGCATTGATTATGTACGTTGTGGCCAAGCCGGACCAATTCATTCACGGACCGGATCTCAGTCATGCGTTGGTCGACATTCAATGTACCTTTGATGGGCAATATTTCAATTCAATGCAGGGTGAGCAGACGGTATTTACCATTACCAATCTTAAGCAGCCCGGTGTATTTGAAAGCAATGACCTAAACGGCACAAGTTTCAATGGCATTGCCGCGATCTTGACTTTGCCATCTGCATTGGGCGATAGCGAGGCGTTTGAAATATATATCGAGCGGGTTAAACAGCTGGGTGAACGGCTTGGTGCGCGCGTGCTTGATGAAAACCGCTCATCCTTAACTCAGCAGACCATCAGCCATTTCAGAGACAAAATTCGCCGTCGAGCGATCGCAACCAGATCTTATTGATGGAATCTGAAGTTGCAGCGTTATTGATGCTGGGATTGGCGGCCTGCATTGCTGGATTCTTCGACGTGATCGCGGGTGGGGGCGGGTTAATTACAGTCCCTGCGTTGCTGGCTGTGGGCCTCAGTCCACTGCAAGCCATTGCGACCAACAAGGCACAAGCGATGTTTGGTCCTTTGGTCAGTGTGACAACGCTTTGTCGCGCCGATCATCCACTTCTCAAACCCACTTTAAAATGGCTGCCGGTGGCCATTGTTTTTTCGGCGATCGGCGCGCTCACTGCGACCGCTGTCGATGAAAGCACTTTTCGATATTTGATCCCGCTATTGATGTCATTGGTGTTTGTAGTGTTTGTGATGCCGCGCGTTTGGATTGAGAAATCTACCGCCTATTTGCCTCTGCGAGTTAGGCGAGTGTTTTATCGCATCAATATGCTGGGTGTCGCTTTCTACGATGGCCTATTGGGCAGTGGTGCAGGAACGCTCTATGCCACCAATGGCTATGTGTTCAAATCCCAATCGGCGACGGATGCGACGGTGGTCGCCAAGGTTTGGAATTTGGGCTCAAATGTGGGTGGATTTGCGATTTTCTTTGCTGGAAGCTTGATTAACTTTAAATTCGCCCTCGCAATGATCATTGGGCAGCTGCTCGGCAGTTACGCCGGAAGTCGTTTTTTATTGAGAGACAATCAGGCGGTGATTCGTCTGATTGTGGTGTTAATGTCCTGCGCCTTGTTAGCGCGGTTTTGGTTTGAGTCTTGATGGAAGAGATTGCACTAAAAATCAAACAGTTGGTGGATGAAATCAATCATCACAACTATCAATATCATGTCTTAGACAATCCTCAGATTGGGGATACGCAGTTTGACGAGCTATTTGCGCAATTACAGCGTTTAGAGCAGGCGTATCCAGCGCTGGTACAGCCGGATTCTCCTACCAGCCGAGTCGGCGGCGCGCCGCTTGATGGCTTTAATACGGTTGCCCATCGAAATCCGATGGTGTCGTTAAACAATGTGTTTGATCGTGACGATTGGGATGACTTCTCTGATCGTATTCACCGCGAGCTTGAAGTGGACGCAGTTGAGTTTGCATTGGAGCCGAAGCTCGACGGACTCGCTTTGAGCGTGGTCTACGAAAATGGTGTGCTGGCAAGGGCGGTCACGCGAGGCGATGGCACCGCTGGTGAGGAAGTGACCCACAATGTTAAAACCATCCGCAGCGTACCGCTGAGACTTAAGGGCGGCGAGATTCCTGCTTTGCTGGAGGTGCGTGGTGAGGTGTTGATGACCAAGCCTGCATTCGAAGCCCTTAATCAACGCCAGACCTCTGCAGGAGAAAAGCTCTATGCCAATCCACGCAACGCTGCCGCTGGGAGCTTACGGCAACTCGATTCAAAAATCACAGCACAGCGCAACCTGACTTTCTACGCATACTCCATTGGCGAAGGTGCCCCTGAAAATCTAACCACCCACTCTGCGGGTATGGCCTTTCTAGATACATTGGGATTCAAAATCAATCCACTCAATCGAGTATGTACCGGAAGCGAACAGATTTATGCGTTCTATCAAGACTTAGCCATTAGGCGTCCCGAACTGAGCTATGACATTGATGGTATGGTCATCAAGGTGGATCGTTTCGATTGGCAGCGCCGTTTGGGTATGAATGCACGCGCACCACGATGGGCCGTCGCATGGAAGTATCCGGCAGAAGAGGCGGTGACCACCTTACAGGCAATCGATTTTCAGGTTGGACGCACAGGCGCCGTGACGCCGGTTGCACGGCTTGAGCCCGTTAGCGTCGGCGGTGTGACGGTATCCAATGCTACGCTACACAATATCGATGAGATTCATCGCAAAGATGTGCGTGTCGGGGATCGGGTGAGGGTTCGACGGGCGGGTGACGTGATACCCGAAGTCGTTGGGCCGGTACTTCCGCGTCAGGACGATCTTGCGGTATTTCAAATGATCGAGAGCTGCCCAGTCTGTCAAAGCCCATTGTCGCGTATCATCGGGCAGGCGGTATTTCGCTGTGGCAACGGGTTCAGGTGTCCTGCGCAGCAAAAAGAAGCACTCAAACATTTCGTTTCGCGAAAGGCTTTCGATATTGATGGGCTTGGCGACAAGCTGGTCGAGCAATTCGTCGATGAGGGCCTGGTCAATAACCCAGCCGATATTTTCGCGCTTGAACATACACAATTGTTGGGTCTCGAGCGGATGGCTCGCAAATCGGTTGAAAACCTATTGTCGGCGATTGAGGCAAAAAAACGGCCCACACTTGGGCGGTTTATTTTTGCGCTAGGGATTCGGGAAGTAGGCGAGGCCACTGCACAGACGCTTGCGGATCGATTTGGCTCTATTGAGGCATTAAGTCAGGCCAGTTTAGAGTCATTAACCGATGTTGACGATGTCGGTGAGGTGGTTGCCAAGAGCATTTTGGCCTTTTTCGCCAACCCGAATAATCAGGCATTGATTGCCGAGCTATTTGCACGTGGGGTGCGCCCATCGGTACAGCAAGTGGCTGAAAAAGAAGACTTTCTGCAGGGCATGACTTTCGTCATCACAGGCACCTTAGCCGGTGGCAGCCGAGACGATGTCAAACGACAGCTACAAAATTGTGGCGCCAAAGTCAGTGGATCGGTTAGCAAGAAAACCACGGCATTGGTAGCAGGCGCGGAGGCAGGTAGCAAGCTTAGCAAAGCAGAGAGTCTGGGTGTGCCTGTCCTCGATGAGGCGGCATTGGAAAAGTTACTGGCCGGTGATCTAAGTGTTTTGTGAATCAAATCAAGCTGGTAGCATTATGGGTTTGACCATTAAGGATAGAGTGCGTGGCTAAAGTCGCAATTATTGGGGCCTCTGGGCGGATGGGCAGAATGCTTATCGCCGCCGTTGATCAAGCGGGGCATGACTTGGTCGCCGCTGTCGAATATGCGGGTAATCCACTGTTGGGAGAGGATGCAGGCTCACTGGCAGGTATGGCTGCCAATGGCATTCAGCTCAGCAGCGACAAACGCGACGCCATCGCGCAGGCAGATTTCATCATAGAATTCACCGGTACGGCGTCGACGTTGGAAACTGTGGCACTTTGCCGCGAGCTAGCAACGCCAATTGTCATTGGCACAACGGGTTTCAATGAGGACGAAGAGGCGCAGATATCCGCTGCGGCGGAGCATCTGCCGATTATGAAGGCTGGAAATTACTCTGTCGGCGTAACGGTCACGCTCAAGATCTTAGAGCAAACCGCCAAAGCGCTCGGCAAGCCTTTCGATGTGGAAGTGATCGAGGCGCATCACAAACACAAGGTTGATGCACCCTCTGGCACAGCGCTCAATATGGGGCAGGCTGTCGCTCGTGGCCTTGGTATTGATTTGAACGACCATGCGGTTTTTGCCCGGGAGGGCATTACCGGAGAGCGTCCGGATGGTGTGATTGGTTTTTCAACCATTCGCGGCGGTGACATCGTCGGAGAGCATACCGTGATGTTCGCGGGCATTGGAGAGCGCGTTGAAATTAGTCATCGCGCCACAAACAGAATGAATTTTGCATCGGGTGCCGTCCGTGCTGGTGTTTGGGTTTCAGCACAGCAAAACGGGCTGTATGACATGCAAGACGTATTAGGGTTAAAGGATATTTCGTGACAATTAGTGCAGTATTTCCCGGTCAAGGGGCGCAATCGGTCGGCATGCTCAGTGAGCTTGCTCAGTCCTATGCAGAGGTGAAGACGACATTTGATCAGGCGTCTGAAATTTTGGGCTATGACCTTTGGGCATTGGCGCAAGAGGGTCCGGCCGAAAAGCAATCGCAAACAGAGTTTACGCAGCCATTGATGTTGGTTGCTTCGATTGCCTGTTACCGACTCTACCTTTCACAAGGCGGGCAGGCACCCAGTATGGCCGCGGGCCATAGCCTAGGCGAATATGCGGCGCTGTATGCGGCAGGTGCGGTGAGTTTTGAGGATGTGGTCTCTACTGTAAAATTGCGCGCAGAGTTAATGCGCGATGCGGCGCCAAATAACATCGGCGGTATGGCCGCAATCATCGGCCTAGATGATCAAGCAGTTGTACAGGTTTGCGCTGACAACAAAGGCAACGATGTACTTGAGGCCGTGAATTTCAACGCACCTGGTCAGGTTGTGGTTTCTGGCCATGTCGCGGCGTTGGAGCGCAGTTTGGGTGCTTTTAAAGAAGCCGGTGCAAAGCGTGCATTGATGCTCTCCGTGTCCGTGCCAAATCACTCGGCGTTGATGATGCCTGCCGTTGAACCACTCTATCAGCGACTGCAAGAAGTGGTTGGAGATGCGAAGTTTCCCGTGGTACAAAACTTCAGTGCAAAGGCAGCAACGAGCAAAGATGCACTGCTGTCAAATCTAAAACAGCATGTGGCTGCGCCGGTTAAATGGGTGGATTGCGTCTCAGAACTCAAGGCACTTGGGGCAATGCAGATGTTCGAGTTTGGCCCGGGCAAAGTACTGACTGGACTGGCAAAACGCATCGATAAATCGTTGTCGGCCGCTTGCGTAGAGTCTCCGGACAGCTTGGCGGCGGTGCTGACGCCAGCCGAATAAACAAAGGATTTTTATGAATATTGAACATAACGGCCGCATTGCGTTGGTCACAGGGGCGACACGTGGCATCGGTGCAGCGATTGCCGATCAACTTGCGGCCTCCGGTGCGTTTGTCATTGGCACTGCGACCAGTGACAATGGCGCTGCGGCGATTGATGAGCGCTTGGGAGAGCGGGGCATCGGTGTAAAACTCAATGTCACGGATAGAGCCGAATGTGAGCAGCTCGTTAAAGACATTACCGCCAATCACGGCACGATTGAAATCCTAGTCAACAACGCCGGCATCACGCGCGATGGATTGCTGATGAGAATGTCAGATGATGATTGGGATGCCATCATCAACACGAACCTGACGCCAATATTTCGCCTCAGCAAACTCGTCATGCGCGGCATGATGAAAGCGAAATTTGGCCGTATTATCAGCATTTCATCGGTTGTCGGGTCGATGGGTAACCCCGGTCAGGCCAACTATGCGGCGGCAAAAGCCGCTGTGAACGGTTTCACGCGATCGCTGGCCAAAGAGATTGGTAGCCGTGGTGTGACAGTCAATACGGTGGCTCCAGGCTTTATCGTTTCTGACATGACCAATGAGCTGCCAGAGGCGCAGCGTGCGGAGCTGGCGTCCCAAATTGCCACGGGTAGATTGGGTGAGCCGAGTGAGATTGCAGACGCTGTAACCTTTATCGCATCTGATCGCGCGTCCTACATAACAGGGCAAACAATTCACGTGAATGGTGGGATGTTTATGAGTTAATTTGCCTTCTTGCTTTTCAAGTATGGCTTATTACCCTAAACTATCGCGCTTTGAAGGCCAATTTTGGCGAAATTTGGAGGTTAAACCTGGATGAGCAGTGTTGAAGAACGTGTAAAGAAAATTGCATGTGAGCAGCTCGGTGTTAAAGAAGAAGACGTTAAACCAGAGGCGTCATTTGTTGAGGATTTGGGTGCTGACTCACTCGACGTAGTTGAGTTGGTCATGGCGCTTGAGGAAGAGTTTGAGTGTGAAATTCCTGATGAAGAAGCAGAGAAAATCACCACTGTTCAGCAGGCGATTGATTACGTAAACGCTAATCAAGCGGGCTAATCATCCTGAGGCGGCTGTTCTCTACGGCCGCCCCTCACTTATTCAAGCCGGAGAAACACGTTGAAACGTAGAGTTGTCGTCACGGGATTGGGGGCGGTAACCCCTGTTGGAAATGATGTTCCCACCACTTGGAAAAATATTCTTGCAGGAAAGTCAGGCGCATCGACAATCGATTGGTTTGACGTTTCTGACAACACCACAAAGTTTTCTGCTTCGGTGAAAGACTTTGATGTCACCACCGTGATGCCTGCGCGCGACGCGCGACGCATGGATACCTTTATCCACTACGGTATCGCCGCTGGGGTTGAAGCGATCAAAGACTCAGGCATTGAAGTCACCGAAGCCAACGCGGAGCGCATCGGCGTTGCCATTGGCTCGGGAATCGGCGGTCTACCCAATATTGAAAGCCAACATTCGCTCGCGCTAGAGAAGGGTGTGCGCAAGGTGTCGCCATTTTTTGTGCCCTCAACCATTATCAATATGGTGTCGGGTAATTTGTCGATTATGTACGGCCTCAAAGGCCCAAATTTCTGTATCGTCACAGCCTGTACCACCGGCACGCACAATATCGGTGATGCAGCCAGAACCATTGCGTATGGTGACGCAGACGTCATGGTGGCAGGTGGTGCAGAGATGGCCACTTCGCCCATGGGGCTATCGGGGTTTGGGGCAGCTAGAGCGCTGTCGACTCGAAACGATAACCCACAAGCAGCCAGCCGACCTTGGGATGCCGATCGTGATGGCTTTGTCTTGGGCGATGGTGCAGGCGTTTTAGTGCTTGAGGAATACGAGCACGCCAAAGCGCGCGGCGCGAGAATTTACTGCGAGCTTACAGGCTACGGTATGAGCGGTGACGCTTACCACATGACCTCACCGTCTGAGGGCGGCGAGGGTGCGATGCGTTGTATGTTGAACGCACTTCGCGATGCCAAGCTCAATGCTGACCAAATTGACTACGTAAACGCGCACGGCACCTCAACGCCAGCAGGCGATGTGGCCGAAACCATGGCGCTGAAGGGCGCATTCGGTGATCATGCCTACAAGGTTGCAGTCAGCTCAACCAAGTCCATGACTGGACACTTGCTTGGTGCGGCGGGTGGAATTGAGGCCGTATTCAGCGTGCTTGCAATTCGCGATCAAGTTGCACCGCCGACAATCAATCTCGACAACCCTGATCCGGCTTGTGATTTGGATTTTGTTCCACACACCGCAAGGGACATGACCATCAATCACGTGGCTTCAAACTCTTTCGGCTTCGGTGGAACCAACGGCACCGTCGTGATGTCAAAACTGAGCTGATTGTGCTGCGTGCTTTTCTAATTGCTCTGACGACGCTTGCAATTGCCGGGCTCGTCACCGCCTTTGTGCTGTTTCAGCAATTCGAGTCTTATCGCGATTCAGATGTTTTGTTGTCGACTGAACCCACGTTATTTGATGTTCAACGGGGTTCAAGTTGGCGTGCGATTGCCAATGGGCTCAAAGCGTCTGGTTTGGTCGAAGATGCCGATCGCTTATATTGGTATGGACGGTTTGCAGACGATACCTCGGGATTGAAAGCGGGGCAGTATGAACTGCCGGCTGAGGCGACGCCGAGCGAGCTGATTGACATTTTCAGCAGTGGTAAAGTTGTGCAGTTCCAGGTCACGCTGGTCGAGGGCTGGACTGTCAAGCAAGTCTTAAAGCGCTTAAAGTCAAATGACGATTTGGTCAAGGTGATTGAGTCCACCACTGCGGAAGAGCTCGCCAAAGAACTTGAGTTGGATGTAGATCATTCCGAGGGCATGTTTCTGGCTGAGACTTTCCTGTTCGAGAAAGGCGCTTCCGATAAAGACATCCTGCTGCGTGCTAATGCTGACCTAAAGCGCGTGCTCGATGACGCTTGGAAAAATCGCGCCGAGGACTTGCCACTCGAAACGCCTTATCAAGCGTTAACACTGGCGAGCATTGTTGAAAAAGAAACCGCGCTTGCAGACGAGCGGCCGCAGGTGGCTGGCGTGTTTACCTTGCGACTTAAAAAGGGCATGTTGTTGCAGACCGACCCAACGGTCATTTACGGTATGGGGGACGCCTACAATGGCAATATCCGCAAGCGCGATCTTGAGCGTGATACGCCTTATAACACCTACACTCGACCTGGGTTGACCCCGACGCCAATTGCGATTGTAGGTAAGTCTGCCATTGAAGCCGCTGTAAAACCCAATGAAACTGGCCATCTGTATTTTGTGGCCAATGGTGAGGGTGGTCATACCTTCAGCAAAACCTATCAACAGCACCAGCGCGCCGTTCGAAAGTACATTCAGTGGCAGAGAAACCAGTAGTGGCTCGCTTTGTTGCGATTGAGGGTTCGGAGGGTGTCGGCAAGTCGACGCAAATCACTCACCTAATTCAGTGGTTGCAGGATCAGCAAATCGATGTGGTGCAAACACGCGAACCCGGTGGCAGTCCTGCGGCAGAAGCCATTCGTGCCATTGCCATAGATCCAACCTACAAATCGATGCCCGATAAGGCGGAAGTCTTGTTGATGTTTGCTGCGCGAGCGGACCATGTCGAGAACACCATTCGACCCGCTTTAGCCCGTGGGGCATGGGTGGTCAGCGATCGATTTACCGAGGCGAGTTATGCCTATCAGGGCGCAGGGCGGCAAATCGGAAGCGAGACGATCGAATGGTTAGAACGGTTTGTTCTAGGAGATTTTCGTCCAGACTTAACCATCGTGCTGACGCTTGATCGTCAAGTGGCCGATGGCCGGGTGATTGCACGTGGCCAGAAAGACCGCATTGAGGTTGCGGGCGAGGATTTCTATCGTCGCGTTGAACAGGCTTACCTTGATCGCGCAGCCTTGAACGCTGAGCGTACCGTCATCATTGATGCCTCAGGTACTGCAGAAGCCGTGCACCAGCGCATAATTGCTGCGGTACAGGAGTATTTGTTTTGACCCTAGCGCCATGGCTGCA
The DNA here is from genome assembly GCA_013373515.1 of Gammaproteobacteria bacterium. Lineage (GTDB taxonomy): Bacteria > Pseudomonadota > Gammaproteobacteria > JABXHR01 > JABXHR01 > JABXHR01. Next base: position 24,761 of record JABXHR010000217.1, read on the forward strand.
GGCGCCTTATCAAGCTGTTGGCAACCGGATTGATTCGGGCCGGTTCCCGCACGCCATTCTTATTCAGGGCGGTCGAGGGCTTGGAAAACTGCCCTTGGCGTTGGCGATTGCAAAGCGCCTGCTTTGCGAGACGCGGCGTGCAGATGATCAGTGTTCTGCTTGTCAGTTATTCGACCGACAAACCCACAGTGATTTTTATCGTGTCGATGTAGCCGAGGGGAAAACGGTTATCGACATCGAGAGCATCCGCGAATTGTCTGAAAACTTAGCAACCACTTCCATGCTCGGTGATCGCAAGGTGGCGGTGATCTCACCTGCGGATGCAATGAATACGGCAGCATCCAACGCGCTGCTTAAAACTCTAGAAGAACCGACGCCTGGTTCTTTTCTGATATTGTGTAGTGATCGCCCGGCAAAATTACCGGCAACCATCCGTTCTAGGTGTCAAAAACTGTCCCTTTCAGTGCCACTGCCGTCCGAGGTCGAAGCTTGGTTGCGCGAAAAAGGAGTGCAATTTGAAGCTTGGATGACCCATCAGCCGTATTTGGCACAAGACGTTGAATACGCAGAACGGCAGTCTTTGATACGTCAACAACTAGAATTATTGATTGACGGTCAAGCCGATGCACTCGCTGTGGCAGACCACTTGGCAAAATTGCCATTAAGTTACGTGCTCGATGTGATGTGCATGTGGGTGGGTTCGGCAATGCTGCAATCATCAGGCGCACGGCAGGTTGCTCTGTCGCGCGTGCAGGTACAAATTGTGCGCTACTTAGCCGATGAGTTGACAGGGCTCAACGCAAGAGCAACTTTGGAATCAATATTGCTTAACTTTGCCAAACAACGTTGATGGCTCGAGCCAAGCTATGGATCAAAATAAAGATAATCTCCTACTGACACTGATGGTGAAAGACGCCAGCGCTCTGAAGGTGGTCTACATGGATTACATCGACAATGGCGGTGTATTTGTCGCCACATCTGCGGTTAGAGAGCTGGACAGCACCGTCACGTTGCTTTTGAAAGTTCCGGAGTATCCACCGACCCGCGTCGATGGCAAAGTCATTTGGATCACACCTAAAGGCGCACAAGGCGGTCGCCCCGCCGGTCTCGGCATTCAATTTACAAGTGCGCATTCTGCACTCAAAAATCACATCAATCAGCTATTGGCCGAATTTGATCAAATGCCGACACGCATCTCCTTCACCATGTAGTGCTCTCTCGCTCGTCCATTCGCCGAGCGACTTAACACTTTGGTAAGTAAATCTAACTACAAAAAAAATGACAGATCCTCTGTAATTTGATGTCCACCGTAGTAGAATACAAAGGTTTATATCCCATTTGGGATAAGCGCTTTGGTTTATAATCGCGCAAAAAATTCTAATTGAGTGCCAATTTGTGCGCTCAATCACAAGTTTATTAACTTTAAAACTAGGGTCCATACGCGTGCAAAACAATACGATACGTATCAAGCAAGGGCTTGATGTACCTATCGCCGGCGCGCCAGATCAGTCCATTCAAGAGGGAAACTCGGTTACCCGAGTTGCGCTATTGGGGGACGACTATCTGGGCATGAAGCCAACCATGTTGGTGGCAGTCGGTGATTCGGTAAAGCTTGGGCAACCGCTGTTTAGCTGCAAAAAAACCGAGGGTGTGGTGTACACCTCACCGGCAGCAGGTAAGGTGCTTGAAATCAACCGTGGTGATCGCAGAAAACTGCTATCTGTTGTGATCGAGGTCGAGGGAGATGACGCGGTTCAACTCGAAACCATCGAGGCTTCGAAGATTCCAAGCGCCAGCCGTGAGGAGATTCAAAGCAAGTTGGTCGGTTCTGGCCTTTGGACCGCATTGCGCACCCGTCCATTTAATAAAGTACCCGCTTTAGAGGCCAGTGCCAGTGCCATTTTCGTTAACGCGATGGACACACGCCCTCTGGCCGCTAATCCTCAAGTTTTGATCGGCGATCAGCCAGAGGCATTCGCTAATGGCTGTGCGGCCTTGGCACGCCTGACTGAAGGCAAACTGCACATTGTTTCTGCGCCAGGCGCAAATCTTCCTGACGTGGCAGCCACCAATGTTGAGCATTCAAGCTTCGAGGGGCCACATCCAGCGGGCTTGGTTGGAACGCATATTCACCATCTGCATCCGGTCAGCGCCGAACGTGTTGTTTGGACAATCGACGCGGCTGACGTGATCGCAATTGGCAATACCCTAACTTCAGGCAAACTCGATGTTAGCCGTGTTGTGGCATTGGCAGGTCCTTGCATTAGCAAGCCCCGTTTAGTGCGTTCACGTCTGGGTGCGGATTTGATGGCGCTTACCGCCAACGAAACCACGCAGGACAACGTTCGAGTGGTCAGCGGCTCGGTGTTAGACGGGACAATTGCCACTGGCAATGTTGCGTATCTTGGTCGATATCACAACCAAGTCTCAGTCTTGCAAGAGGGTGAACAGCGCACCATGCTGCATTGGTTGAAGCCATGGTGGCCTAAGTTCTCTAATCTTCGTGTATTTACATCAGCCAAAAATAGAGCACAGACCTTTGCCATGACGACATCTCGCAATGGCAGTCCACGCTCAATGGTGCCGATTGGCAGCTATGAGTCAGTGATGCCGCTGGATATCTTGGCGACGCCTTTGCTCAGAGCGCTCTTGATTCGTGATACTGATACGGCTCAAAAAATGGGTGCGTTAGAGCTGGCTGAGGAAGACTTGGCACTGTGCTCATTTGTGTGCCATAGCAAATACGAATTTGGCGCCAGTTTGCGCGAAAGTTTATCTCTGATCGAGAAGGACGGCTAAATGAAAGCGTTAAGAAATATACTCGATTCGATACACCCGCACGTGATGCCGGGTGGTAAGCATGAAAAGTGGTACGCGCTGTATGAAGCTGTCGATACCGGTTTATATAGTCCACCAGAGACCACAGGTGTAGCGCCTCACGTTCGCGACGGTATCGACCTCAAGCGCGTGATGGGCTACGTCTGGATGGCAACTTTCCCACTGATGTTTTGGGCTTGCTATAACGCGGGCTACCAAGCCAACAGTGCGATGGCGCAAATGGGCATTGAATCAGCAGCTGGTTGGCGCGGTGCATTTGCCGGATGGTTCGGCTATGATCACACCAGCATTTTCTCGAATGTATGGCATGGACTTTGGTATTTCTTGCCGGTCTATCTCACGACGTTCCTAGTGGGTGGCTTCATCGAGGTGCTTTTCGCCACAGTGCGTGGACACGAGGTCAACGAAGGATTCTTCGTAACGTCTATTTTGTTCTCGTTGACGCTGCCGCCAACCATTCCGTTGCCTATGGTGGCAATCGGTATCGCCTTTGGCGTCATTATCGGCAAGGAAGTATTCGGTGGTACCGGCAAAAACTTCCTTAACCCTGCACTAGTGGGCCGTGCGTTTTTGTTCTTTGCATATCCTGCAGCCATGTCGGGCAATGCTGTATGGGTTGCCGTGGATGGCTACACCGGCGCAACTGCCTTGGGTGCGGCAATGACGGGGGGTATTGCTGCGATTGCCGAGCTTGGCTTTAGCTGGAGCGATGCTTTCTTGGGCTTTGTTCCAGGTTCACTCGGTGAAACATCGACGCTATTGATTCTGCTCAGCGGCGCGGCACTGATGGCCACCGGTATTGCGTCTTGGCGTATCGTTGCGGGTGTCATGGTCGGCATGGTACTGACATCATCATTGTTCAATCTAATTGGTTCAGATTCGAATCCAATGTTTGCAATGCCTTGGTATTGGCATCTTGTCGTTGGTGGATTCGCCTTCGGCATGATGTTTATGGCAACTGACCCAGTCACTGCCTCTCACACCAACTCAGGACGCATCGCCTATGGCGTGCTGATCGGAATCATGGTGGTGTTGGTGCGCGTGGTAAACCCTGCGTTCCCAGAGGGCATGATGCTGGCGATTTTGTTTGCCAACATTTGGGCTCCGATGATCGATTACGTCGTCATTTCGCGCAACACCAAACGCCGTATGGCCAGAACAGCTGCCACGGCTTAAGGAGCGAATAATGTTGAAAAAACTACTTGATATGCCAAATGACAGCCTCGGCAAAACATTTGGCGTTGCGGCAGTGCTTTGCCTCGCCGCATCTATTCTAGTGTCGGGGGCGGCCGTTGCGTTGCGCCCAATGCAAGCCTCTAACAAGCTGATCGACATGCGTCGCAACATTCTGGAAATTGGCGGTCTATACGACGCTGGCAAAAGTGTTGAAGAGCAATTTGCACAAATCGATACTCAGTTTATCGACTTGCGCACTGGCGAATTTGTCGAGGGCTACGATGCTGAATCGTATGACCCGCGTTCGGCAGCCAAAGATCCTGCTGCGAGCGTAAAACTCGCGGCCAGTGAAGATCAGGCTTCCATCAAACGTCAAGCCAGCGTGATGCCGGTGTACCTAGTCAAGAACGGCGAAGATATCTCTCGTTTGATTTTGCCTGTACATGGCTATGGCCTATGGTCAACGCTTTATGGCTTTTTAGCTCTAGAGCCAGATACCAAGACTGTGATCGGTTTGGGATTCTATGAGCACGCCGAAACACCGGGCTTGGGCGGTGAGGTTGACAATCCAAACTGGAAGGCGCTTTGGAAGGGCAAGGAAGTCTACGATCAGGACTTCAACGTTGCGATCTCTGTCATCAAAGGCAATGTACAAGCCTCAGATCCAGAAGCAATGCACAAAGTGGATGGTCTCGCTGGGGCAACATTGACCAGCGCCGGTGTCAGCAACTTGATGCAGTTCTGGCTCAGTGACCTTGGCTACGGCCCGTTCTTGACCAAATTTAGAGATACAAGGGGTTAAACATGTCAGACACTAAAAAGTTGGTCACGGACCCAATTTTTGATAACAACCCGATAGCCTTGCAGATTCTTGGTATTTGTTCTGCGCTTGCGGTTACCACATCGATGAATACGGCGTTGCTGATGTCTCTTGCACTGACCGTAGTTACGGCATTCAGTAGCATGGTGATCAGCTCGCTTCGCAATCACATCCCAAGCAGTATTCGTATCATTGTTCAGATGGTCGTCATTGCGTCGCTCGTAATCATTGCGGATCAGTTGATGAAGGCATTTGCCTATTCGACGGCGAAAAGCCTATCGGTATTCGTTGGTTTGATTATCACCAACTGTATCGTGATGGGGCGTGCCGAGGGCTTTGCAATGAGCAATCCGCCAGTGGCAAGCTTCTGGGATGGTATCGGCAATGGGCTTGGCTATTCAGCCATGCTTTTGGCTTTGGCATTTATCCGTGAGCTGTTTGGTGCGGGTAGCTTGTTTGGTATTGAATTGTTGACGCCAGTGTCAGATGGCGGTTGGTATCAGCCAAACGGCATGCTGTTGCTGCCACCGAGTGCATTCTTCTTGATTGGGCTGATTATCTGGGGGCTGCGCACTTGGAAACCTGCTCAAGTCGAAGAGGCTGAATTCAGTATTGATGAGTCACGCGCCAAATCTCCGGAGGCACACTAATGGACGGTTTAGCTACATTGTTTATTCGCGCGATTTTCATTGAAAATCTAGCGCTGAGCTTCTTCTTGGGAATGTGTACTTTTATCGCAATCTCAAAGAAGATCGAAGCGGCGCTTGGTCTTGGTATCGCCGTAATTGTGGTACAGGCCATCACGCTGCCTGTGAACAACTTGATCCTCAACGGTCTATTGAAGCCCGGTGCATTGAGCTGGATGGGTATCGATGCTGACCTGACTTTCTTGGGTCTAATTAGCTACATCGGCGTTATCGCTGCCATGGTACAAATCCTCGAAATGTTCCTGGATCGTTTCGTTCCTGCGCTTTACGCGACACTTGGGGTGTTTTTGCCGCTGATCACCGTTAACTGCGCCATTTTGGGTGGATCGTTGTTTATGGTAGAGCGCGATTACACGTTTGCCGAATCAGTAACCTACGGCATCAGCTCTGGTATTGGCTGGGCGATGGCCATTGTCGCGCTCGCCGGTGTCCGTGAAAAGCTCAAGTATGCCGATGTTCCTGAAGGCCTTCGTGGCCTTGGCATCACCTTCATTACTGTAGGCCTAATGTCACTAGGGTTTATGGCGTTCTCTGGCGTACAACTGTAAGGAGTTAAACCATGGTTGAAATACTATCTGGCGTTGCACTGTTTACAGTGATCGTCATTGCATTGGTCGCGGTCATTATGTTTGCCAAAAGCAAGCTGGTCGCTGCCGGTACCGTAGACGTGCTAATCAACAACGAGAGAACCATACAAGTGCCGGTAGGCGCAAAATTGATGGGTGCACTTGCCAATAATGGCTTATTCGTTCCTTCAGCTTGCGGCGGCGGCGGCTCATGTGGTCAATGTAGAGTCCACATCCATGAAGGTGGCGGCACGCTGCTGCCAACTGAAGCGGGTCACATCAACAAGCGGATGGCCAGAGAAGGGCAGCGTCTGTCTTGCCAGGTCACGTGTAAGCAAAACATGACCATCGAAGTTGAAGATGATGTGTTTGGCGTCAAGAAGTGGAAGGCGAAAGTTCGTTCGAACGACAACGTTGCAACGTTCATTAAAGAGCTTGTACTTGAGTTGCCAGAGGGTGAACACGTTGATTTCCGCGCGGGTGGCTACATCCAAATTGAAGCACCTGCGCACACGGTGCACTACAAAGACTTCGATATCGCAGAGGAATATCACGAAGATTGGGATAAATTCAAAATTTGGGATTTGGTTTCCAAGGTTGATGAGCCCGTCATGCGTGCTTATTCGATGGCGAACTATCCGGGCGAGAAGGGCATTGTCATGCTCAATGTGCGTATTGCAACGCCTCCGCCACGTAATTGGGATTTGCCACCTGGCCAAATGTCGTCTTACATCTTCAGCCTAAAACCAGGCGATGAAGTGACAATTTCTGGTCCTTACGGTGAATTTTTCGCCAAAGAAACTGATTCAGAGATGGTGTTTGTCGGTGGTGGTGCAGGCATGGCACCGATGCGTTCGCA
>JABXHR010000207.1 GCA_013373515.1 Gammaproteobacteria bacterium
CTAGAGCAAAGAGCTTCGTCGAGACGGAACTCGACTTCTCACTAGATAAAATGCTAGCAACATCCAGTGTGGGACCGCCCGAGAGTCGGACCTACTCCGCTCGCGGGAAAGCTGAGCGTAGCAAAGCCGCACAAGCCATTCGTCGAGACGGAATTCAACATCCCACGAGAGCCGTTTCCGGCAAGTGCGCCGTGTTTATAGCCCTTGTAAAAAAGGATTCAACTGCTTTTCATCTTCGATATTTGTTGAAGCGCCATGTCCGCAGAGTAACCGCCAGCCATCCAAATGCCACAGTTCACGTTTGATGCTCTGCAGTAGCGTCGCGTGATCGCCACCGGGCAGGTCGGTACGCCCGATGGATTGCATAAAAATTACATCGCCAACCAAGGCGATTTTCGAGGGCGCGTGCAAAAACATCATATGTCCCGGTGAATGCCCCGGCGCATGTACCACATCAAGGCTAAGACCTGCTAGCTCTAGTGTTTCGCCATGTTGTGTCCAGCGATCCGGTAGAAAAGATGCCTTCACGGGTAATCCGTATTGTCGGCAAGTCTCGGCAAGCGACTCGAAGAACAGTTTGTCGGCTTCGTCTGGGCCGATCAATGGCACCTTATAGTGATCAGCGAGTACGCGCGCATCGCCAATATGATCAACATGGCCATGCGTGAGTAAGATTGCCTCAACATTTGCCCCGTTATCCTCTGCAAGTTCAATCAATCGCTCAGCCTCGTCACCTGGGTCTACCCAAAAAGCGCGATTTTGATCGTTTGTATTGATGACGAGCCGCGCATTTTGCTGGAACGCGGAAACCACGGTTTCAATAATTTTCATCAGGCATCTAAATTGGGAATGAGCTTGCTACGTAAGCGAGTGATATCGTCCTTGAGCTGAAGTTTTTTGGCCTTTAAACGCCGCAGGCGTAGCTCGTCGAAATAGGGGTTAGCGGCCAGCTCGTTGATGGCGGCGTCGAGGTCGGCGTGTTCAATTTCGAGTGACACCAGCAGGCGCTGATCTGGAGAGTCGTCGTTTGCGTTGGCCATATTGATTCAAGGTTGTTTTGTCCTATTGTACCGTTGATCAACTTAAGATTGCTGATTTGTCGCTGGCAATTTGTCGACAAACTGGTTAGGGTTTTGGACTTTTTAGACCACAGTCCCATGCAACCTTCAACCTATTCGCTGTTGACGTCACCTTTACCGGGCCCCGCGACACTGAAGCGTCAACCGATTGATTTTCAAGTCACCGAATTGATGGGTTTTGAGCCCGATGGCAGTCCGCCGCATCATTGGTATTGGGTGCAAAAGGAGGGTGCCAACACCGAGTGGGTGGCGAAGCAGTTCGCAAGAGTGCTGGATGTGTCGAACCGTGAAGTGGGCTTCAGCGGGATGAAAGATCGTCATGCTGTCACGCAGCAGTGGTTCAGTACGCCTGCGGCGTTGCCGGATGAGCTAGAAATAGAGGGTGTTGAAATCCTGCGTCGGGCGCAGCACAGCAAAAAGCTCAAGCGTGGTTGGCACCGTGGCAATCAATTTCAAATCAAGCTCTACACTGAAGCGCCAGTGGACCCAGAGGCGCTTGAGGCGCTAGTCGCGCAGATCAACACCAGTGGTTTTGCAAACTACTTCGGCGAGCAACGTTTTGGTCGCAATAATCTCGAGCGGTTTCACTCACTTAAAAAGCGAGATGTCAAAAAGAACGGCATTTTGCTGTCTAGCGCGCGCGCATGGGTGTTTAATCGCTTGCTTGATCAGCGTATTTCGCAAGGACGGCTTGCAATTGAGGCTGGCGATAGGGTGTGCCTTAGCGGCAGTGCGAGTCATTTCGTGGCCAGCGTTGAGGAACTTGACACCTTGCATGCTCGCCAGAAAGCCGGTGATGTTAGCCTCGGGCTATCATTGCCAGGAAAAAGTTCCGATGGCTCTGCCGCGATGGATGATGAATGTCGCGACATTGAGGCAAAGCTAACGAGTTTTGGGGTAGAGCAGGGCTATCGGCCGGCAATTTGCCGCCCACAAGCGCTGTCCGCAAGCGTCATGGATAATGAGATAGAATTATTGTTTAGCCTACCAAGCGGGGCCTATGCCACTGTCTTGTTGGCGCATTTAATCAATTTGGTGGAATCATGAGTTGGTGGGGAAAAATTGCCGGCGGCGCGTTTGGCTTTTTGGCCGGTGGACCGCTAGGTGCAGCACTGGGTGCGGCCATTGGACATAGTTTTGATAAAGGCATGAATGGCCAGGATGATCGCGATCCCGGCGAGGTGCAAACAGCATTTTTCGCAGCGTCGTTTTCATTGTTGGGTGCCGTCGCCAAGGCGGATGGACGCGTATCGCAGGACGAAATTCAGACCGCTGAGCGGCTGATGTCGGAAATGCAATTGACCTCTGATATGCGCAGTGCGGCGATCAGTTTGTTTAACCAGGGGAAAAATTTCAGCGCCACCGACATCGATGAGGCTGTTCTGCAGTTTAGACAAATCTCGGGTCGTAGTCGTCATTTACACATGGCTTTACTGAGGCTTTTGGTCCGCGGAGCATTGTCGGATCAAGATCTACACCCCGGTGAGCGGGATGTATTGGAGCGGGTGGCAACTGGGCTGGGTTTGCCAAGTGGCTTGATTGAACAGGTGGCCACCATGTTTTCCGGTTATTACGGTCGACAAAATGCCGGAGCCGGTGCAGGGCAGCAGCAATCGCGTGCACCTGCGCAAATGGGACTACGTGAGGCAGCGACCATATTGGGAATTGAAGCCACCGCGACAGAAGCCGAGGCCAAAAAGGCTTATCGTCGTTTGATGAGTCAGAATCACCCAGATCGTCTAGTCGCGAAGGGTGTTCCAGAGGAAATGGTTAAAGCTGCGACGGCGAAGACTGCAGAAATCGGCGAGGCCTATGATGTCTACAAGTCTGCACGCGGATGGCGTTAGCCCCTTAATTGGTTTCGACCAATTTTGTAGAGTTGGCCGCATAGCATTCCGAGTAAGAACATTGTAAAAACGCCAAGTGCACCACCGCCACTTGGACGTTTCGTGTCGCTCGAAGCACTGGCGGGCGTATAGGGCGTCTCTTGTGTAGCGGCGTTAGTTTCTGGCGCATTGAGCGATCGAATCGCCGCGTCTGCGTCAATTAGGCCAGCCCCACACTGTTCGAGCTGACATAGAAAATCAGTCGAATGCACGGTGGTTTCTGTCAGCGCGTTCAGTGCCTGCTCTGGCGATATTTGCTCATTGCTGCCCAACAGAAGGGCGAGTGCCGCGGAAAGATGCGGTGCTGCATAGCTGGTGCCATAGTCTTTGGCTATCTTGTCATCGCGCTTTGCGATGGTTTCGCCGCCATCGCTCAACACGGGAATACCAAAAAGTGGCTCACCGCCGGGCGCGACAAAGTCGATGCTATCCCCGTAGAAACTATACCCTGCGAGCATGGCATTGCTATCTAGCGCCCCGACCGTAATGACGTTTTTGCATATAGCGGGGGTCATTGGGTTGCTTTGCAGAGCACGGTCTTTAGTGGTTTCTGAGGCGTTGCCAGCCGCTGCCACAACCATTGAACCCAATAAAGTGACGCTATCAATTGCGGCTTGTAGCGATGCAGAGCAATTGCCGCTTCGTCCTAGAGAGATATTAATAATATCCGCTGGAGTAGTGTTGGTTGGGATGTTTTCGATTTCGAGTCCTGCCGACCACAAAATTGCATCGATGAGATCTTGTTCTGATCCGCCGCAGCGACCCGTAACACGAACCGGCAATATCCACGCATTCGCGGTTCCGCCAGCGATTCCAATATCGTTGTCTTGTGTCGCGCCGATAATGCTGGCCACTTTGGTGCCATGCCAATCAGAGTGTTTGCGGGCGCAGTCCAATGGGTAATTACCATTGATCAGCATGTCGTCCGTTACCCAGTTGCCTGGATCGGTTGGATCGGCATCACGGCCATCAGAGTCTGCGGCGACGATGGGATCAGAGACAAAATCGTATCCAAGGAGAAGGCGATCAGCCAAATCGGCGTGTTCGATAACGCCTGAATCTAATACTGCAACTACTGTCTCACGGCGATTGTCGGTGTGCTGCCATGCCGCGGACAATCCTGTGCCAGGCACCACGCCGATACTTGGTCCCAGCGTCCATTGCTGGGTTAGGTAAGGGTCGTTTGTCGCCGCGTTTACCAGTGTTGGTAAGAGCAGTGCAAATACTGATGTCACTAAGCCATTTTTCATAAGTGGCGTAGCGGCGGATAATTGTTAAAGCTGAGTTGATAGTTTTCACAAATATAAGTATGTCACGTTAAGCTATTCAATTAAGCGGGGGATCAGCATTACCAGGTTGCAAGGCTTGGTACGAGCGTCCAATTGATGAACGATTATTTTCTCCCATGCCGTTTTGCAGGCGTTCTTTGAGCCGGGTAAAACAAAGATAAATGTGCGGTTAGCTACACCTGCCAGACAGCGGCTCTGTAGGGTGGAAGTTTTGATATCTTCGTACGACAGCACGCGAAACATCTCGCCAAATCCTTCAATGGTTTTATCGAGAAGAACCGATACCGCCTCCGGCGTGCCATCGCGACCGGTAATCCCCGTGCCTCCGGTGGTGAGCACCACGTCAATCTCTGGCTCCGCGATCCATCGAGAGACCTCCCGGCGGATTTGGTATAGGTCATCTTTGACCAGTGCCTTGTCGATTACATGATGTCCTGACGCTTCGGCAAGGTCTTTCAATAGATAGCCCGAGATGTCCTCAGCGTCGGTGCGAGAATCTGAAATGGTGAGAATGGCAATGTTCAGTGGCTTGAATTCAGTGGTCATTGTCTCTTAACAGTGGAAATCGGATGGCAGCAATTATATAGTGTTCGGCCTGTTAAATGAGTGAACTCGCTTGAGCGAAAGACTGCAAAAACTAATTGCCAAGACTGGGTCGATGTCTCGACGCGCCGCCGAAGACGCCATATCCAGTGGCCGGGTGAAAGTGAACCGCGAACCCGCTTCGTTAGGTCAGCAAGTAAGTGTTGGCGATGACGTCAATATCGACGGATGGTTTTATGTGGTCGATGAGGTGTTCAATCGCCCCAAGGTTTACGCTTACCACAAGCCTGACGGCGAAGTCTGTACCGCCAATGACCCTGAAGGTCGTAAGACGGTATTCACGGCGCTGCCTAGACTCAATGGCACGCGATGGGTGATGGTTGGCCGGCTCGATATCAATACCCAGGGATTGTTGCTATTCACCACTGACGGTGAATTGGCTAACCGGCTGATGCACCCCTCAAGTGAAGTTGAGCGCGTTTACAATGTACGTGTTAGGGGGCAAGTTGGTGAGGATGTGTTGCAGGCGCTCAGTCAAGGCGTCGAGCTAGAAGACGGCGTGGCTGCATTTACCACACTCAGTTGGCCACAGGGCGAGGTTGAAAGCTATAACCGTTGGTTTACCGTCGGTATTAAAGAGGGGCGCAACCGCGAAGTAAGGCGAATGTGGGAAAGCCAAGGGCTCGAGGTTAGTCGTCTGATCCGTCGAGCTTATGGAGAAGTGGTGATGCCAAAAGGCTTGCACCGTGGCAAAGGCATGTTTTTGGACGATAAAATTGTCGATAGTCTATGCAAATCCGTGGGTTACAGTGTCGAGTCGCAGCTGGTGTTGCGAGATGCGAGAAAACGACCCACCAAATCCAAGCAAGAAGGCCGGAGAAGCCGTCGATGACCGACAAACAAGCACTGTATAAAGTGAAATTTGTTCAGGCAGATAAACTCTACGAACTCTATGTGCGCAATGTCTACCAAAGTGACGTGCAAGGGTTTGTGGTGCTCGAAAACTTCGTCTTTGAAAGTGGTGGCTTGTTGGTCGACCCAGCAGAAGACAAACTTCGCGCAGAGTTTGAAGGGGTCAGTCGAAGCTTGGTGCCATATTACAACGTGCACCGAATTGATGAAGTCGCCAAGCGCGGCGTGTCAAAGCTCCATGATATTAAAGACGGTAAAGTGATGCCGTTCAGTCCCATGCCGAATGCATAGGTTTTCGCTGGACAGTCGTCTATTAAAGGGACATAATTCTCCGCTTGGTGGCGTTTTTGATTTGTTTTCAAGTAGGTCTATGACATAACTCGTAAGCAATTTAACCAAGGTGCCTCGCCGACAAGCGGCAGAAGTGCTGCTCACGAGCACAGATTGCGCAGCAATCTTGTCGTGCTCCAGCTCGGAGTCAAAACAGAGCTACAATTTAATTTCCAGTGGAGAGGTGTCCGAGTGGTTTAAGGAGCACGACTGGAACTCGTGTGGGTGTTAATAGCGCCTCGAGGGTTCGAATCCCTCTCTCTCCGCCAATTCAATAATAGGGTTCGAAGCCTCGGGTTCGCTCGCGAGGCACGAAGGGCCGACCGGCGCGACCGTTAGGGGGCGTGCCTACGAAAGTAGGCTTTCTATCCCTCTCTCTCTGCCAATTCAATAATAGGGTACGAAGCCTCGGGTTCGCTCGCGAGGCAC
>JABXHR010000248.1 GCA_013373515.1 Gammaproteobacteria bacterium
ATTTGCAGGTTAAGGCAGGACATAAACCAAGAGAGACTGTGCAGTCTATCGCGAAGTACTGGAATGACTGATCTTTCGAGTTCGGAAGCGGCCTCAGCGTGTAAATCGCCATTGAGATATAGGCGAAATTTGTCACCGCCGGTGTAGACGGATAGCCAGCGTTCAACGATTTCTTGATCCGATAGTTCTAGTTGATCGTTGCGCAATCTGACGCCTAGGTGGTACGGGGCTGGCCTTCCGGTGATTTGACATGATCGCATATGCCATGATGTCAACAGCGAAGACGTTAGAAATTGTGGCTAATCGCTCAAGAATCCAGCGCTTTTGTCGGAGCAACGGTTGCTGGTCGTAGTTGCGGCCCGTCGCAAAATCGTCTCCACACAAGAAAGCACGGCGGACACAGCGGCACATTACCGGGGGCAAACGTTGCTGATAGTGCGTGGCGTGTTCCAGATTGACAAGATCGGCGCGAGGTCGGGTCATAAGCGCAGCTTGCACGATAGTTCTAAGCATCGCGCTGACAAGACAGATGGATAGTAACCATTTCATTAAGATGGGGCTGTCCCGGGTTAGCGCGGTTTTACATCGGCGTTAACACCTAGCATGACGTGGTGAGTCCCCGGCGCCCTGCGTGTTGCTTGCTTGTGCGTTGAGAATAGACGGCCTTATAAACGCGCTGCGCTAACTCAACGCTATATCGCGCCATCTTTTGTAGTGACTCCCTCCTTCCCAGCTATGTGATCCTCTAAATCGCGTTGGTACATTACGATACAGGCTGCAGGGAGGAGAGAGTTAATCGAATGTTCTTAGGCGGTTCCATCCGCTTGTGCAGCGTTCTGGTTGCCCTTATTGCTCGGTTTGGCAAGTTTATCGAACATTAATTTGAACTGGTCTTTGATATTTAATGAGCCCAGTAATTCCGCTAGAATTTCATCATTATTTTTGGTCTTTTTCAGGTCGTTTAACGCGTCGAGTGTTAGCGGCTCTGGGCGTGAAGCGTTGATGATCCCTAGGATGCCTTGGTTGTTGAGGCCCATTAATGCCATCTCAATATCTTCTAATTTGACTTTGGAAGAATCAGGAGAGCTTCCGATGTACATCGTGTCAGTCGATTGATCGAAAACAGTTAAGTACTTCTCAGGCTCGGTATCGGGAAGAGGTGTGATCTTTGCAGGAATATCTTTATTAGAACCGATCGTGCTCTCGGGATTTTGGAGGTTGAACGACTCAATGGCTTCGAGTATTTCAGCTTCTTGCCATTCAGCCAAATTGGAAACCGGCTTTTCGAATTTTAGCCTGTATGGCTGGCTGCCATTGTTAACCTCCACGGTAGATCGCGCGGCTATAATTTGATCTCTGATTCCCTCGGCGTGTTCTGTTGCAATTTCCTTAAATAAACTAAATACTTCCACTGTAGGGAAGTTTTCTTTCAATCCTTCGGTCAATAGTTTGTTTAGTAATTCGGGCTCTTTATTGGCTAAATAATCGATCATACCGTTTCCAATTATATAGTGGCTTGGGGAATCAGTACCTACCAATTTTGGTTGGCCCGTGCCCTGATAGATATCGTGATCTGATGTGGTAGCCGATACCTCGTAAGTACTGTAAATGGCGTCTTTTATTTCTTGGGTGGTGGGTAGTGGCTGATTTCTAAGATAGCCCTCTTGCGGCTCAGCGAGATATGAAGCTAGGCCTTCTTTGACAATTGAGCTGTTAATTCTCTGAACCTCTTTTATTTCTTTTGAGGCATCTAGCGTTGGCAAGTAGCTTGGTAGATGTGACAAGGTATCCAGAAAAATCTGATCAAGAGAATGCGCAATCTCATGTTCTAGCGTGTTATGTGACCACTCGTTCTCGATGTTGGGTGAGTGTACTTCTGAGTGAGTGAGCGCACCGTCTTTGTGAAACGGCTGTGATATACCGCGGTCAGTATCGGATATATATACATTGATTGGCACAATGTTGTCTGTTTTTAGATTGACTCCCTCGGTAGAGGAAAAGAATTTTGCCACGACACGCTCAACACGCTCGATGCTTTCTTTGACATTTTTGGGTGGCTCTTGGTTATCGCCGTAATTGATTGGCTCGTCAAAATATAGCGTAATTGGAATACTGCTTCCGTTTGTGGTATCCACGTTGAAAGAGTGTTTTTGATTCTCAGGATAATCTTCTGTTTTTGACGGATCAGCTTGACCACTTTTTTCAATAGCGGGTGTTTTTTCTGGACTTGGTGTTGCTGTAACATCTGACTCGGGATCTACAAGTAATCTAGCATCGGTGGTCGGCTTCTTCTCATGATGCTCGTCGATATGACTTGAACTTGCTCTGCCTAATGATTCTGTTTTCATGTTTCACTTCCTTCTTGAAACTGATGTTTGATTTTTGAATTGGGTGCTCAATATCAGTTAACTATCTATATTGATTTGACTGAGATTCGGGCAATGGCGGCTTAATATAAGCTGAATGATTTATTTGTGTTGAGCTACATTTTGGACACTCGAATATTGTGGGTTTTCTATTTCGAGCCGATTATTACCGTGTGAAATCCATTTTTTGCAGGGGGTAGGGACGTTAGGGAGTCCACTTTGTAGATAGAAACGTGTTTGCTTGGCGACTTCTCGCCCCGCTACTGTTTGAAGGAGGGTCTCTGTGCTCCCTTATTGATGAGGGGTATAACCAAGCTGAGTGGTCATGGCTCAAGTAGATCAATCCAGCACGGCTCATAACTTGATCGACTCGCCGCAAGATAGGCTATCACTCCAAGTCTGTCAGCATGATCACACATACGTGTTGGTTCGAAAGAATCCTTTGCTTATGTTCTACAGGGGTCATTTGTATTGGTTCACTGCAGTACCAGCTTGCAGCGGTGCTAACATAGCGCATTTAGCTTTGGCCCCGCGACAGATGCAGCATTTGATAGTCGTCGATGACGACCGCGATATTCGGGAACTCCTGAGTGCTTACTTGGAGAAGCACGGCTTTCAGGTGTCTACCTTTGAGTCGGCCGAATCGATGCTGGCCAGCGCTTGGCAGCAAACCGATTTGCTGGTTCTGGATGTGGGCTTACCCGGGGCCGATGGGTTTGACTTGTGCCGTGCTGTTCGGGCTGAGTCAGACATTCCTGTCATCATGCTAACGGCGGCCAGCGACGAGGTTGACCGCATTGTAGGACTGGAGCTCGGGGCTGACGATTATATGAGTAAGCCGTTCAACCCGCGCGAATTGTTGGCTCGAATCAAAGCTCTGCTACGGCGGGTAAACAAGCCGCGCGCAGATGCTACCGCTGAAAAAGTACCCTTGGTGATTGATCGAAAGCGCCGCCAGGTGACCCTGCACGGCAAGGCGTTGTCATTGACGGGGGCGGAATTTGATTTGCTGTGTGTATTTTTTGAAAACTCCGGTGCAGTGGTGAGCCGCGATGTGCTGAGCCGTGAAACCTCGGCGCACTCCGGGGCGACGTTTGGACGGGCGATTGATACCTCTGTCAGTCGCTTACGGAGCAAGCTGGCCGTGTATTGTGATTCGGATCCGATTGTCTCGGTTCGCGGCAAGGGCTATAAGCTGGTGCTCTGATGGTTGGATTTTGGTCACGCCTGCGCGATCGAGTTTTGCCCGGTTCGATCGTGGCGCGGATGTCGTTTATTTTGTTGATTGGCATCTTGGTCGCACAGGGGCTCAGCACGCTGGTGTGGAATCAGCAATTTCAGCAGTCCGAGCGCGAGCGGGTCCAAGAGGTCTCCAATGTGATGGGGGCGCGCATTGGACAAACCCTGCAGTTTTTTTCAAAACTGCCTAGGCAGTATCGTCATGTGGTTTTAGACCAGCTTCGCGATATGGGCGGAACGCGGTTTTTTGTATCGGTCAATCAAAAGCGTATTGTTTTGCAAACCTTACCCGAGACCGAAGTACAGCAGCTGGTGCGGCAGCGGCTCAACGAAAATATCCAGGCGCAACTGGCATTGCCGCTCGACACCATCATCACCGAGTTTATCGCCTTTGATGATGTACGAATTCTGTCCAAAGAAAACACCATGGTGCAACTGCCGCCCAAATGGCAGCGCTTTGCGTTAATCGACCCGGGCGACAACTCCCCTGTGATCGTGGTGCAAGTGCCATTGGCCGATGACGAATGGATGTATTTGGCAACGGTGTTTCCCGCAGGGTCGGTGCTAAGCCCCAACTTACTGTCCACCGACCGCATCATCTCGCTGATTTTTGTCACCATCACGGTGGTGGCACTGATCACGCTGATGCTGCTTGGCGTGGTGCGGCCACTGCGCCGTCTTGCGCGTCAGGCCGACAAAATTGGGCGCGGGCAACGCCCGCCGATTATTGCGGTTGAGGGCACGCGGGAGTTGCAGTCAACGATTCGGGCGTTTAACGAAATGAGTTCGCGCATCGACAAATTTATCTACGATCGCGAGCGCTTGTTTGCCTCGATTTCCCACGATTTAAAAACCCCGCTTACCCGTGCGCGATTGCGCGCAGAGATGGTCGAGGATGATGCAATTCGCGACGGGCTGGTGGGCGATCTAGAAAACCTCGATGTGATGGTCAAAGCTTCGCTGCAGATGATCAAAGATGGCGATATCCACGAGAATACTCAGTTGGTCGACCTACGCAAATTGATCGAGAATTGTCTCAAAAGTGCGCAAATCGAAGGGCTGCCGTGTCATTCATCATTGCCCACCGACTTTCAACTTGAGGGCCGCCCGTTAGCGTTGGAGCGTTTGTTTACCAATATCATCGACAATGCTTTGCACTATGGACGCGGGGTTGAAGTATTTGGGATGGTGGAGGATGACCAAGAGGCGCTGGTGGTGCAGGTGTGCGACCGTGGGCCCGGGCTCTCCAATGAACAAAAAAATCGGGTATTCAAGCCGTTCTATCGTGTCGATAAAGCCCCGTCCTCGGTGCATGCTGGGCTTGGCATGGGTATCGTCAAATCGATCGCGCAGATGCATGGGGCGAGTATTACCCTCAAAGACCGCGAGGGCGGTGGGCTGATTGTTGAGCTTCGCTTCCCTTTGTCGCACTTTGTAACACTACGAGCCCCTGAGTAACGTCTGAATTGGTAGAGTTTTACTCACGATTGATCAAGCAACATCAGACGAGGAAAACAACATGCTAAAACGTACTCTGGCTGCCTGTATTGCAGCGACCACCATGACTGCTGCGACCGCGGCAGATGTTGAAGTATTGCACTACTGGACATCGGGCGGCGAAGCCAAGTCGGTGGCCTACCTTAAAGAAAAACTCACCGAAGCCGGTGTAGGTTGGAAAGACTTTGCTGTCGCCGGTGGCGGCGGTGAAAACGCCATGACCGTGTTGAAATCACGCGCGGTGTCAGGCACGCCACCCACCGCAGCGCAAATCAAAGGCCCATCGATTCAAGAGTGGGGCGACTTGGGCTTCTTGGCAGATATCGACTCTGTCGCACAAGCCAATAACTGGGATGCTTTGTTGCCATCGGTTGTGTCGGACGTGATGAAGCACGAGGGCAAATATGTCGCAGCACCGGTCAACGTTCACCGTGTGAATTGGCTCTGGGCCAACCCTGCTGTGTTCCAAAAAGCCGGTGCCACCATTCCAACCACTTGGGACGACTTCATCGTTCAGGCCAAGAAAATCAAAGACGCTGGCCTCATTCCATTGGCGCACGGCGGTCAAGCGTGGCAGGACGCCACAGTATTTGAAGCAGTGGTCTTGGGCGTGGGTGGTGCAGACTACTACCAAAAAGCCTTCGTTGAGCTAGATCAAGCGACGCTAGCGAGCGATACCACTGACGAAGTCTTCCGTGTATTCGGTGAGCTTCGCGGCTTGATCGACGAAAACTCACCAGGCCGTGATTGGAACGTTGCTACCTCCATGGTGATCAACGGCGAAGCGGCCATGCAGATCATGGGTGACTGGGCCAAGGGTGAATTCACCGTTGCGGGCAAAACCCCAGGCGTTGATTACGTCTGTGTCGCAGCTCCTGGCACCTCTGGCGCGTTTACCTTCAACGTCGATTCATTCGCCTTCTTCGCACAGAGCGATGCCGATGCACAAGCCGGTCAGCAAGAGATGGCCAAGCAAATCTTGGGTGAAGACTTCCAAGAAGTGTTCAACTTGAACAAAGGCTCAATTCCAGCGCGTTTGGGTATGGCTCGCGACAACTTCGATAGCTGTGCACACGCCTCAATGGACGCCTTTGTGGCCAGTGCGCAAACCGGCGGTTTGGTGCCGAGCTTTGCACACGGCATGGCGGTTTCAGAAGCCGTTTCTGGTGCCATCTACGATGTGGCAACCAACTACTTCAACTCTGATCAATCGCCTGCCGACGGTAAGTCGCAGCTGGTTGAGGCCATTCAAGCCGCCATGTAACCCCTCTGCAGGGCCCGACTCTCGGGCCCTCTTTGGTTAACGGAGTAACACCATGCCCCAATCCAAGGCAAATCCCCCATTTTCTCTAGAGACACTGCTGCCAAAGATCGTCTTAGCACCGACCACTGTTGCGATGGTGGTGTGTATGTACGGCTTTATGTTGTGGACCGGCGCGCTGTCGCTGACC